>SABN01000028.1 GCA_009928955.1 Opitutia bacterium
GGGTAGAACACGCGGACGATTCGGCTGGTGGATATAGCTCAACTTGGTAGAGCACCAGATTGTGGTTCTGGCTGTTGCGGGTTCAAATCCCGTTATCCACCCCACTTTTTCCGGGGGGGCGGGGATTCATTTCGCGGTTGCGGCAGGATGTTGCTTTGTATAGAGTTCGCAGTTCTGTGGCCGGGTCTCTCGTCCGGCGGAATTCGAAGCGAGTGGAACGAAAGGCAAAGAGCATATGAAGGACATCCCGGTTGCGGACGTGCGGAATTTCGTTTTGGTGGGCCACACGGGCAGCGGCAAGACGTCGCTGGTGGATGCCTTGCTCTACAAGCTGGGGGTGAACGACCGGTTGGGGAATCCGGGGGACGGCACGAGCGTGGCGGACTGGACGGACGAGGAGAAGAACCGGAAGATTTCGATCTGGGCCAAGCCGTTCGACGCGGTGTGGCGGCCGAAGGGCGGGAAGGCGCTGCGGCTGGTGATGCTGGACACGCCGGGCTATGCGGATTTCCATGGGCAGATGGTCGCGGCGACGACGGTGGCGGACGCGGCGCTGTTGGCGGTGGACGCGACGGCGGGGGTGCAGGTGGGGACGGTGCGCGCGTGGAAGCGCTGCGAGGCGCTGGGCCTGCCGCGGGCGATCGCGATCACGGGGCTGGACAAGGAAAACGCGGATTTCGAGGGCACGGTGGCGGCGGTGCAGGATCTGTGGGGCGCGCGGTGCGAAGTGGTGACGTATCCGGCCGCGGACAAGAAGAGCGTGCTGGATGCGCTGTCGGCGCCGGGCGGGGAGGCGGAGGCCCTCCGCGCGCGCCTGACGGATGTGGCGGCGGAATCGAGCGATGCGCTGATCGAAAAGGTGCTGGGCGGCGAGACGCTGACGGCCGACGAGCTGGCGGGCGGGCTGCGCGCCTCGGTGACGCAGGGCAAGTTCATTCCCGTTTTCGCGCTGATGGCGCGGCAGTCGATCGGCCTGGACGAGCTGCTGGGCGGGTTTGCGCGGCTGATGCCGAGCCCGCTGGACCGGCCGGGCAAGGACGCGGACGGCAAGGACGTGAATCCGGCGGCGGATGCGCCGCTGGTGGCGCAGGTGTGGCGGGCGATCAACGACCCGTTCGTGGGGCAGTTGACGATGGCGCGGGTGTGGGGCGGCACGCTGAAGGAGAAAAGCGAGGCGTACAACGCGGTCAAGGAGCAGAAGGAGACGGTGGGGGCGGTGTTTTTCCTGAACGGCAAGAAGCAGGAGACGGTGCCGGAGGCGCAGGCGGGCGACATCGTGGCGCTGGCGAAGCTGAAGGGCACGGGGCTGAACGACACGCTGTGCGCGCCGGGCAAGCCGGCGAAGATGGCGCCGATTGCGTTCCCGAAGCCGGTGGTTTCGTTCGCGGTGACGCCGAAGAACCAGAGCGACGACGACAAGCTGGGGCCGGGGCTGCACCGGGTGGCCGACGACGATCCGACGATCGTGGTGCAGCGCAACGACGAGACGCACGAGGTGATCATCTCGGGCATCGGCGACGTGCAGATCGACACGGCGATGGAGCGCATGAAGTCGCGCAGCAAGGTGGAAGTGCTGCTGAGCACGCCGAAGGTGGCCTACAAGGAAACCGTGACGGCGAAGGGCGAAGGGCACTACAAGCACAAGAAGCAGTCGGGCGGCCGCGGACAGTATGGCGAAGTCTATCTGCGGATCGAGCCGATGAAGGCCGGCACGGCAGACTGGTTCGTGGACGGCATCGTGGGGACGAGCATTCCGCGCAATTTCCTGCCGGCCATTGAAAAGGGGCTGGTGGACGGCATGACGCGCGGCGCGTTGGCCGGCTATCCGGTGGTGAACACGATGGTGACGGTCTACGACGGCAGCTCGCACGACGTGGACAGCTCCGAAATCGCGTTCAAGATCGCGGCGCGGACGGCGTTCAAGGACGGCATGACCAAGGCCAGGCCGGTGCTGCTGGAGCCGATCATGACCGCGCGCGTGACGATTCCGGGCGACTACATGGGCGACTGCACGGGCGACATGAACCACCGGCGCGGCCGCATCCTGGGCATGGAGTCCGAGGACGGCATGCAGGTGATCATCGCCGAGGTGCCGCAATCCGAGATGTTCAAGTACTCGTCGGAACTGCGCTCCATGACGGGCGGCCGCGGGTCGTTCGAGATGGAATTCAACCGCTATGAGATCGTGCCCGCGAACGTGGCGCAGAAGATCATCGCGGAGGCCGCGAAGCACAAGCAGGCCGAAGTGGAGGAATAGCCGCGGGAACGCCGCGCGGCGCCGGCCGGACCGGCAGGGAAGGAATGGCAGGATATGAGCGGACATAGCAAGTGGTCGACCATCAAGCACAAGAAGGGGGCCGCCGACGCCCGGCGCGGCAAGGTCTTCAGCAAGCTGGCGAAGGAACTGACGATCTCGTCGCGCATCAGCGGCGGGGATCCCGGGTCGAACATCACGCTGCGCACGATCCTGTCCAAGTGCAAGGCGGCGAACATGCCGGCGGACAACATCGACCGCGCCATCAAGAAGGGGACGGGCGCGCTGCAGAGCGCGGCCATCGAGGAGATCCTGTTCGAGAGCTACGCGCCGGGCGGGGTGGGGATGATCATCCAATGCCTGTCGGACAACCGCAACCGGTCGGTGGCGGAGGTGCGCCATCTGCTGCAGCGCCACAACGCGACGCTGGCGGGGACGAACCAGGTGATGCGGAACTTCGCGCGGCGGGGCCAGATCCTGGTGGACGCCGAAGGCGTCAACGAAGACCAGCTGATGGAGCTGGCGCTCGAGGCGGGCGCGGATGACGTGACCAACGAGGGCGGCCAGTTCGAGATCCTGACTTCGCCTTCGGTGTACAACGAAGTATCGGAGAAGGTGACGGCGGCGGGCTACAAGGTGTCGGAGGATTCCGGCGTGGCCATGGTGCCGACCGTGTGGGCCCCGGTGTCCGACAAGAACCAGGCGGCGAGCCTGATGAAGCTCATCGAGGCGATCGAAGAGCTCGAAGACGTGCAGAACGTTTACATGAACGGCGACATCGCCGACGAGGCCCTCGACGGATAGCGCCGGGCCGGCCGGGGAATGCCGGGATCGCAATCGCGGTCGGAATCGGGTCCGATGCCGATTGAGGCGGGGGCGGGGGTGTGCTAGGGTGGCCGCCATGAAAGTGCTGGGCATAGACGCCTCGTTGCGGGGCACGGGGCTGGCGGTGATCGACCAGCAAGGCGCCCGGGCGGCGTCGCGCCACTGGGAGGTGGTGAAGATGGGCGCGCAGGCGCCGCATTCGGAATGCCTGCGGGCGATCCGGGAGCGGATCGACGCGGTGCTGGCCGCGCACCGGCCCGACGCGGCGGCGGTCGAGGGCGGATTCTTCTGCAAGAACGCGAAGGTGGCGATGGTGCTGGGGGAGGTGCGCGGGGTGGCCATCGCGTGCTGCGCGGCGGCAGGCGTGCCGGTCTACGAATATGCGCCGCGCCGCGCCAAGCAGAACATCACGGGCTGGGGCGCGGCGCCGAAGGAGCAGGTGGCGCGCATGGTGATGTCGGTGCTCGGTCTGCCCGCGGCGCCGCCGCCGGACGCGACCGATGCGTTGGCGCTGGCGCTGTGCCACGCGCAGACCGGCCGGGGAATCTTCGCGGGCGAGCCGATCTGATGAAAAGCGGGGGCCGCCAGGACCGGTTGCGGCTGGAAGGCGTGCGCAAGGCGTTTCGCGGGGCGACCGGGGAAGTCGAGGTGCTGCGGGGGGTGGATCTGTCTCTGGGCGCGGGGGAATTCGGGGTGATCACGGGGCCGTCGGGCTCGGGCAAGACGACGCTGCTGATGGTGGCGGGATTGCTGCAGCCGGCGGATGGCGGGCGCCTCTGGTTCGACGGGCGCGAGGTGTCGGGGCTGGACGAAGGGGGGGGGGCGGAAATCCGCAAGCACGGGGTGGGGATGGTGTTCCAGAAATTCTGCCTGATGCCGCACCGGAGCGCGCTGGACAACGTGCGGTTCCGGTTCCGCTATCTGGCGCATGGCGGGCGCGAGGCGCTCCGGCTGTCCGAGGCCGCGCTGGAGCGCGTGGGGCTGGCGGACAAGGCGGCGCAGGCGGCGCGGCTGCTGTCGGCGGGGGAGATGCAGCGCGTGGCGATCGCGCGGGCGCTGGCGCTGCCGCCGAAGTTGTTGCTGGCGGACGAGCCGACGGGGAACCTCGATCCGGATTCCGCCGCGCGCGTCATGGCGTTGTTCCGCGAGCTCAACGGCGCGGGGATGTCGATTTTGCTGGTGACGCACAACGCGGAATGGGCCGCGCCGGGGACGGCGCGCTGGACGATGCGCGCCGGATGCTTGTCCCGCGCCTGACGTTTTCCACGGCGTGGAAAAGTTTTTCCACACCGTGGAAAAATCGGTCCCGCCGCCGCGGCCTCTGGAAATTCCGGGCATTGTTTCATGGCGCGATACCCGGAACGACGGGGATCGGATCCGCGATTTTCCGCAGAAGGGGGCGGGCCGGAGCGCGGGGGCTCAGCGGTTTTTCTCGTACCAGGCGATGGTGTCGCGGAGGCCTTGTTCGAAGCCGACTTGGGCCTTGAAGCCGAAGAGCTTCTCGGCGCGGGCGGTGTCGAGCATGCGGCGGGGCTGGCCGTCGGGCTGGGTGGCGTCCCAGACGATCCGGCCGGCGAATCCGGTCAATTGGGCGATGAGGGGGACGAGCTCTTTGATTTTGATCTCGAAGCCGGCGCCGATATTGACGGGTTCGGAGCTGTCGTAGCGCTCGGCGGCGAGGAGGATGCCTTCGGCGGCGTCGGCGGCGTAGAGGAATTCGCGCGAGGCGTTGCCGGTGCCCCAGACCGTGATCTCGGGCGCGTGGGCGTCGCGGGCCTCGATGCATTTCTTGATGAGGGCGGGGATGACGTGGGAGGAGGAGGGGTTGAAGTTGTCGCGGGGGCCGTAGAGGTTGACGGGGAGCAGGAAGATGGAATTGAAGCCGTATTCCTGGCGGTAGGCCTGGGACTGGACGAGCATCATTTTTTTGGCGAGGCCGTAGGGGGCGTTGGTTTCCTCGGGGTAGCCGCTCCAGAGGTCTTCCTCGCGGAAGGGGACGGGGGTGAACTTGGGATAGGCGCAGATGGTGCCGAGGGCGACGAATTTTTCGATTTTGCGCAGGCGGGCTTCTTCGAGCATGAACAGGCCCATGGCCATGTTCTTGTAGTAGAACTCGCCGGGGTGCTCGCGGTTGGCGCCGATGCCGCCGACGACGGCGGCGAGGTGGATGACGAGATCGGGGCGGAAGTCGGCGTACATGCGTTTCACGTTGGCATGCTCGACGAGGTCGTAGTCTTCGACGCGCGGGACGAAGACGTCGGTGCAGCCGCGGGCCTGGAGGGCGGCGGTGACGAAGCTGCCGAGGAAACCGGCGCCGCCGGTGACCGCGATGCGTTTGGATTTCAGATCGATCATGGAAACCTCCAAGTTCTGTGGATGGGGGGAAAATAGATGAAAAAAATGGCGGGCGCAACGGCAAAGCGGAGCCGGGGATTCACGTTTGGCATGCCATGGATTCGGCCGCCCGGCGACCTTGCGTCGTCGTCGGCAACCGGGCCCGCCCCGCCGAAATCCACCCTCCGCCGAACTTCCCCGGTCCCGCGCAACCAGAATCCTTGCCCGTCGCGGGCAGATGGGACATGCTAGGCGGATCATGAAGACATATTTCAGTGGATTTCGGTGTTTTCGTTGCGGGACGGAAGCGGGCGCGGATTTCAGCGGGTACGTGTGCCCGGCGTGCGGGGGGAACCTGGAGGTGCGCTATGCGTGGCCGAACGGGCGGGGGCGGTGGTGGGTGGACGAGGAGCGCAGGGATGTTTTCCGCTATCGGGCGCTGCTGCCGGTGTCGCGGCTGGAACTGGCCTCGCCGCTGCGGGTGGGGATGACGCCGATCTACGAGGCGCCGCGGCTGGGGGCGGCCGCCGGGTTGAAACACCTGCTGGTGAAAGACGACGGGCAGAATCCGAGCGCGTCGTTCAAGGACCGCGCCGGGGCGGTGGCGCTGGTGCGGGCGCGGGAGACGGGGGCGAAGGTGCTGTGCGGGGCGAGCACCGGCAACGCGGGCAGTTCGATGGCGTGCCTGGCGGCGAGCGTGGGGATGCCGTGCGTGATTTTCGTGCCGGAGAAGGCGCCGGCGGCGAAGATCGCGCAATTGCTGATTTTCGGGGCGAACGTGCTCGCGGTGAAGGGGACGTATGACGACGCGTTCGACCTGTGCATGGAGGTGTGCGCCCAGCGGGGCTGGTTCAACCGCAACACGGGGCACAATCCGTTCACGCGCGAGGGCAAGAAGACGGCGGCGTTCGAGATCTACGACCAGCTGGGGAAGATTCCGGACTGGGTGGTGGTGCCGACGGGCGACGGCAACATCCTCGCGGGCATCTGGAAGGGGTTCCGCGACCTGAAGGCGGCCGGCATCGCGCCGAAGATGCCGAAGATGCTTTGTGCGCAGTCGGAAGCGAGCGCGGCGATCAGCGTGGCGGCGTGGAAGCTGCAACGAGCGGGCAACCTCAAGCCGGACTGGAAATCGGTCGAGATCGCGCCGGTGGCGGCGACGACGGTGGCCGACTCGATATCGGTGGACATTCCGCGCGACGGGCTGGCGGCGGTGCGGGCGGTGATCGAATCCGGCGGCGCGGCCGTGGCGGTGCCGGACGCCGAGATTCTGGCCGCGATTCCGGAGCTCGCGCGGGGGGCGGGGGTGTTCGCGGAGCCGGCGGCGTCCTGCGCCTGGGCGGGGCTGAAGAAGGCGGCGCGGGAAGGCCGCGTCAAGCCCGACGAGACGGTGGTGTGCATGATCACCGGCAACGGGTTGAAGGATGTGGCCAGCGCGCGGAAGGTGGCGGGGGATCCGGTGCCGGTGGAAGCGAACGTGGCGGCGGCCCTGGCCGCGACGGAAGGGCTGGGAGGCTAAAGGCGACGGGGATCGGCGTCCGCACGGCGGTCCGCCTTTGGCGATCGGCCCGGAACCCGCGTTCCGGGCTCTTTTTCGGTCGACTTTGCGCGGGGCGAGGCGTACGTTTGAAGTGTAGAGGCGCGTGCCTCCGCGGCGCAGTTCGAACGGATGGATGGAAATGAACAGAACGCACAGATCGGCACGGGGTTTCACCTTGATCGAGCTGCTGGTGGTGATCACCATCATCGGGATGCTTTCGGCGATTTTGATTCCCTCGATCCTGGGGGCGTTGAAGAGCGCGAAGCGGGCGCGGGCGATGTCGCAGATCCGGGATCTGGACGGGGCGGTCAAACGGTATTTCGCTGAATACGGCCGGATGCCGGCGCCGGCGGGGCACAACGGGGGGGCGGACCGGGTGTACACGGGCGCGGAGCAGGCCCAAGTGATCGAGATCCTGATCAACAACAGCTTGGACCCGACCTTGAACCCGCGTCAGCTGACCTTTTTGGATCTGGATCCGGCTTCGTTCGGGGTGAAGACGGCGGTTGAAATGAAGAGCGCGCTGCGGTCGGGGAGCCCCTACAAGGATCCGTGGGGCAAGCCAGACCAACCCGGCGGAGAGTATGGCATCCTGATGGATTTGAACTTCGACGACCGGATCACCGGCACGGCCTATGGCGACATCCGGGCGAAGGTGGCGGTGTATTCGGGCGGGGAGAAAAACGACACGGCGGCCCCGCCGTACAAGACGTGGTGAGAAGAAAGACGAGAGACTGGAGACCAGAGACTAGAGACTCTTCCGGAGTTTAGACGGGATTTCAGGATTTACAGGATTAAAAAGGGTCGGCAGGTAGAAGGGCGGTCTCGCCGAGACCGCCTGGATTGAAGCGGCGCTCTGGGCCAGAGCGCCCTACCCCAAGAAGGGTCGGGCAAGGAGCAGACATGAAAGAAAACCGAGAAAACAACCGCGGTGCCCTTGTCCTGCCAAGGGCGGGATTCACGTTGATTGAAATCCTGGTGGTGATCGCGATCGTGGCGATCCTGGCCTCGATCCTGATGCCGGTGGCGGGCAAGGCCAGGAAGTCGGCGATGAAGAAGCGGGCGATGGTGGAGATGAACAGCATCAAGGTGGCCGCCTTGCAGTTCTTGGCCGACCATCGCTACATGCCTTGGCCGGCGACCATCGTGGAGGATCGTCCGATCTGGATCGGAAACGACATGTGGACGGAGACCGAAAAAGATCAGCAAGAGGTCATGGAATTGTTGACGGGCAACAATCCGCTGAAGAAAATCTATCTGCAGATACCGGAGAAGTCGAGGCCGGCCGACAAGACGATGCTGTTCCTCGATCCCTGGACGGATGCCGGGGGCAAACGGCAATACTACCGCATCGGGCTGGACCGGAATCTGGACGGGGGGATCTTGCTGGGCCCTCCGTTTGGCGGCGGGGACTATGTGAAGGAGCGGGTGCTGGTCTATTCGCGGGGCGATCCGGAGGACTCGTCCGGCATCCCCGACTTGAGGACATTTGATTTGCCGCTGGCGACCGGCCCGTAACGCGAAGCAGGAGAGTGCGATGAAAAAAGGGTTCACGTTGGTGGAGATGCTGGTGGTGATCACGATCCTGGGCATCTTGATGGCGATGATGATTCCGGCGGCGGGGATGATCCTGAAGCGGGCGAAGGTCGCGCAGGCGAAGGCGGACGCCGGGGTGGTGGCGACCGTGATGCTGAAATACCATGCGGATTACAACCGCTGGCCGGGGTTCTATGCACAGGAGTTGGCGGCTGGTCTGCCGCATCTGACCCACAAGGGGTGGGTGGACGCGATGAGTCCGCCGCCGGGCGGGACGCCGAACCAGGACAATTTGAAGCGGATCGTTTTCTTCGAAGGGGGCGTCGGGGCGCTGGGCGCCGCGGACAGCGCCTATCCGGGAGGCTTCGTGGATCGGTGGGGCAACGCCTTCGAGTATCTGGTGGACGACGACCAAAACGAAAGCATCGCGCATCCGAGCGGAGAAGGAACCATCCGGGCGCGGGTGATCGCCTGGTCGGGGGGGCCGGACGGCAAATCCGGGACGTGGGAAGACAACGTGACGAGCTGGGAATAATTAGACGAGAGACGGGAGACCAGAGACTGTAGACTGGAGACGGACAGGAACCCGGAACAGTCGAAGGCGGCAAATCCGAAACGCGCGGAAGACGCGAAAAAGATGTAGATTGGGGTCAGGCGGAAGGGCCGAAGGCTCCAGTTCAAACGGGCAGGGACGGGATATGAAGACCATGAGGAACGATCGAGAACGCGGGCGGGTCCCGCCCAAGGCGGAGTTCACTCCGTCCAAGGCGGGGTTCACGCTGATCGAGCTGCTGGTGGTGATCTCGATCATCGCGGTGCTATTCGCGGTGGCGATGCCGGTGTTCGAGAACGTGGGGAGGAAAGATACCAATCGCGCGGCCATGCAAGTCATCAATACGTTGCGGCTGGCGCGCCAGCATGCGATCAGCAAGCGGCAATGGACGCTGGTGGTGTTTCCCAACCGGGATGGCGGCGGCGATGAGGATGTGGAGAAGTGTTTGAAGAGCTATGCCGTGCTGGCCGTGACGAACAACATGGAGATACTGAGCCGCAAGGAGCAGAACCCGGACAATATGCAGTTCGCATTCGCCTCGGACTGGAAGTACCTGCCGGACGGGATCTACTTCGATGAGCATTGTGATACCGGAGGGACAGCCACCAACGGGAACTACTTGTTCAAGAGTCGGTCGCAGACCTTCAAATATCCCCTCAAGCCGGAGACGCCGAATGTGCAAGAGCGTCCCATGGGGGTGATGCTGTTCCGTCCTAACGGACGTGCCTATGTCATGAAGGCCGAGAGCGAAGCCACCGGGAAAATCTGGCAGGACCTAAGTGGCTCGAAGGTATATCTAACTTCTTCGTGGTATTACGAAATGGAAAACGGAAAATTGACGGCGGGCACGGATTCGATGACGGGCACAAACACGGCAGTCCTCATCAATAACAAGACGGGACAGGTCAACATATGGGATCGATCGAACGATTGATGTCCGAGAGGGCAATTCGATGAGAACAAATGCAAGGAAAGAAGGATATTCACTGGTGGAGGTGACGCTGGCGCTGCTGGTGGTGGCCATTGGCCTGACAGCGACGTTCGCGCTGTTTCCGGAAGGGTTGAAAGCAACTCGGTCGGCAGTCAACGATACGGAAATCTCTTTGTTTTCCGAATATGTATTTACCACCTTGGATTTGACCGCCATTTTGAAGGGGGCGAGCTGGACGGTGGCAGATTGCAAGAACTTCAAATCGATCGCCCTTGCCGGGGATAAAAACGATTCGCGATCCATGTTGAAGGAAACCTCCGGAAATGCAACGGCGGTGTTTTATTGGGTCCCCAAGGATTATGGAGTGCCGAATAGCCAAGACTATAGTGCCGCCAATGTTTCGGATTTCTGGACATCTGCTTTTACGTATCAATTGGAGTTATTTGACTGGGCGGAAGGCAGCACCTATGCCCGGTTGGTCGTATGGCCAGGCGAATATGCAGCAGGAATCCCGCCGCCCGAAAATGAAAAGCGGGTCTTCACGCGCGCCATTCAGGCAATCCGGGGGGAAGCGTTATGATGAATGCTAAAAAAATCAAAAAATCCAACCCGGGGTTCACCTTGATCGAGGTGCTGGTCTCGATGGCGGTGCTGGTGGTGTTGATTCTCGCATTGACGCGGATGTTCGTGGAGGCGGCCAACATCACCAAACGTGGAACAACTGCGCTTGCCCGTAACAGCGTGGCAGAGACCGCCCTGGAAACCATATTGCAAGACATCGAGGGGATGGTGGTGAATGAGCGGTTGGCCTGTCAGTTTCGCGGAGACACCATGGATCGGCAACAGGATCCCGCCACGTTCGGCTATGGCTTTGGCTTCGACGAAGCGTGGTTTATCACGACGTCCGGCGATCAAGACGACTCGCGCGCCTACCAGACGGTTCATTACTACGTGACCAACAGTCTGACGACCAATTCTCTCGGGGCCGCCTATGTGCGATTCCAATTGATACGGCAAGTGGGCATATTCGCCAATGCAGACAAATGGGGCGTAGACATCATGGGAAAGGAAATGGATTGGTGGAATCCCCAGAAATGGGATGGGGGGCAGGTGGTTTACTCCGACAAAAACGTATTGGCCGAGAATGTGATTCGATTCGATTTCTATTTATTGGGGTGGAAGAAGGAGGCCTCCGGTCATTCGGTGATCAGTTGGCTGGAGGCCGACGGAAATCCAACCAATGTGGTCTTCAACAGCATTCTGGGGCCAAGGGACGACCGCACGCAAACCAATCTACCCCCTGCGGCCATTGACGTATATTTTGAAGTCACCAGTCCGGAGGTGGCGTCAGAGAGCGGGATGGCGTTGGTGCCTGGCGTGGAAAAAGAAATCCAGCTGAAGGCGCGAGAAATGATGTTCCGAGACTCGGCATCGCTGTTTGGGCGGGCTTCACCGATTGCGGGCGGCGCGCAAAAACTCCACCCAGCACAACATTATACGGACTAGGCGGAAAGGAAGCGGACAAAATGAAGAGGCGACTTTCCCGGCCGGATGAAGGGGCGAAGCGCGGCGTGGCGCTGATCGTGGTGCTGGGATTCCTAAGCATCATGATCGTGATGGCGGTGGCGTTCCTGACCCAGGCGCGGATAGAACGGTTGGTGGCAGACGCCACAATGGCCGCCCAACGCGGCCGGCAAATGGCGCGGACGGCTTTAAATGCCGCCATGAGCGACTATAGTTATCAACTGTACGAGAAGAATAAGCTGATGTTGCCGCCGAAGGATTCCGACTTTGATTTGTTTCTTTCCAAGAAACCGTATGCTTCCGGCGAGATCCAGCCTGCGCTCGCGGGGAACAACGGAACGCTTAACGCCGACGCTCGTGAACTAATGAAGGGCGAAGCCCGGAATTGGATCCCCCGCCGATATTTGGAAGATGAAGATTATGCGATGCAGAACACTCATTGGATCCTGGTGCGTCAGGATCCGAGTAAGGGACCGGCCGTGGACAACCCCATCGTGGGACGATATGCTTATCTCTGTTTTGACATGAGCGGGGGAATCGACGCGAATCTGATTGCGCTGACGGAAGGCGTGGCGAACGTGGGGAACGCCACCAACCGCTTTAGCGTGCGGGATGTGGGACTTAGAGAACTGAAGGAAATGCTCCCCATCCAGGGGCTGGAAGACACCCCCCCCGATGCCAGTCTGTTTAAAAGGCTGCGTCGGGGCTGGCATGGGTTTGACACTCTGTCGGAATTGATTTTGCTGACCAACGGGCGCTACAACGGCGGGGAGAATGAGCAGGCGGTCAAAATCGGCGGGGTGATCTATTATTACATTGACGAAGGGGTTTCGGCCGAGGAGTTGCCGCCGTCCAAGGTCTGGGGCCCGCCAGGATCCGACGCCCGTTGGCGCGCAGGAGAAGGGTGGACCCGGATTGAACAAGCGGCCCCGGCGCTGAATTCCACCAATGTCTCGGATTTGGTCCCCTACAGTTTGGCGACCTTCCGGGGATGGGAATACAACCCAAACACGGCAATGTGGAATGCGGATCACCTGGTAGCGTGGGATGAACACGGAACTTGGGATGCCGCAAACTGGGAAATCGCACTGGGTGACCTGGAAAATCAGTTTAAAGGGGGAGCTATTCCCGCCTGGTGGGAACAAGCGGTAACGGATTACGCGAGCTCTGAAAATTATCCCGTCGGCGTGAATTATCCGTCGCCCAAAAACGTGCCGATGATCAATGAAGTGAGCCTACGGGTTGCTCCGCAGGTCAACGTCGGCGGAACCAATGAATTGAACATTGAAGTGGAAATGCAGGTTGAGGTGTGGTTCCCCTTCCCGGCGGATGACAACAAGCGGACGGAGAGTTATACGCTTGCGCCAACAATTGGCGGTGGCCCGACGCCGACCGGGCCTGCCGGTGTTGATGTTTGGATCCCGATGCGCGGGAATGGAGGAGCGTATAAGGTACCAGCATGGACAGCAAGTCCGCAAAGCGCCCCGCCCTTCACGGTGTCTTACGGGGATGGATTGCCGAAAGTTAAAATATTTACCTATTCGGTGATCGTGCCCGTGGAAATGGCGAATACGAACCAGGCATTGGATTCGACGACACCCTTGCAAATTCAAGTCACGACGGGCAAGGGGATTGAAATTCAAACGGGCGGGAACGCCGTGGACTGGATGCCGGCCGAGGCGTTGAACCTAAGGCGCGACGCGGGATCGACACTGCCATTGGTTGCTTCCGCGGCGGCAGCGGCAACATATTATTGGGAAGCCTTCGATCCACGCTTGAACCATTTGAATGAAGAGGGGTGGGAACTAGGCGATGGAACCATGGGGCAAATCAACAAGGCAGCGAAAAGCAGGGGCTACGGCACCAATGGCGACAGCACCAATTTCTATTGCCGGAACGCACCGATGATCTCGCCGGTGGAGGCTGGTTATATCAACACCGGGAATCCGTGGAAAACCCTGGAGTTTTGCAGCAAGGAGGGGGCGGACGCCCTTTCCCGGATGGTGTCCCGCAAAATGATCGACGATTTGGATGTCGTCGGCGTGGCCTATACGAACGGAACCATCAATCCGAACACCAGCAGCAGCAATGTGCTGCGTACCGCGTTTGCAGATTTGAAGATTAAGGATAACAACACGGCATTGGATGACGTCGACTTGACTGAACTGGTAACCATCTTTAGCGGCATCACCGCGTCCAAGAAGATAACGGACAATTCCAGTGCGACGGTTTTCTCGGGTGCGTGCATGCGCGGCATCGATTGGATTTGGGCCGCCCCGTTCAAGCCCGACGGGTATTATGGGACCAAGTGGAGCAAGAACGAGCGGCATCGTCTGATTGGAAGGACCTGGGGTTTGTTCAATCCCAACAACAGCATGTTCACCATTTTGGCGATTGGGCAGTCCATCAAGGAGGGGCCTGGACAGATGGGGGCATGGAGCGCGGACGACGTGATCACCGGCGAGCGACGGGCGGTGGCGATGGTGTGGCGGGATCCAACCCCGCCGGGATTGAAGAAGCCGCACGAAATGTTTACGCGGGTGTTCAAGTTTTTGGATGAGTAGATCCAGCAGCATCAGTCCGTTGAAATTGCGAAACGCGCGAAATACGCAAAAAGACCATTGTCAGCATTTTGAAGTGTGGGGGAAACTCGTCCGCTTACGATCAAGCTTCTCCGACTTCGCCCCGAACAGCTTCCTGAGCAGATATTTGACCTTCTCGTTCAGGAACTTGATCTCGTCCTTCAGGGACTTGACCTCTGCGCCCAGCGACTGGTTCTGCGCGTTCAGCACCTTGAATTGTTCGACCGTGATTTGCACGCCGCACAACATACGGCATGCGCGGAAAATTGCATGGCGAAATCAAACTGTTTTCCGTCTTTTTTTCAGCGCTCGTACCACGCGCGCATTTTCGCCCCGCGCAGGTCCACGCCGTCGAGCAGCAACCCCAGCGCTTCGGGCTTCAGGCTCATCTTCTCCCGCTTCGCCTTCGCGCTCTTCGGCCAGCTGAACGAGCCCTTCTCCAGGCGCTTCGTCGGTACCCAGCAGCCCGTGCCGTCGAAGCACCGCACCTTCACCCGGTTCCGCGGCCGACTGCTGAACACAAACCGCGCCCCCTTCTCCGGAGACTCCTTCAACTGCTGCGCCGCCGCATACAGCCCGTGGAAACTCTTGCGCAAATCCACCGGTCGCACCGCCAGCACCACTCTCCGGTTCTGATTCATGTGAAACATAGTCGGTCCCTTTCTGTAGGCCCCCCCCGATGCCTCATCCCGGCAGCTCAGATAAGACGGTCGCCCCTCGGACGCTTACGCCGAGGCGGCTTGTCTCCCTGAAATAAAACAGTGATTTCCAACGGGCGGGCAGGCTGCGCTACGTCTTGTCGCCTCATTCCAAAGGAAAGCTCCGGGTCGCAGAGACGAGTGGAACTCTATCACCAGATGGGGTCGAAGCGGTAGAAGTTGATGGGATCGTTGGAGGAAAGGGGGACGAAGAAGGTGATTTGGCCGAGGTAGTCGGTGGTGGTGGTGAAGGAGTTAGTTTTCCAGAGGCCGAGGGGGGTGAAGAGGTTGGTGGAGGAATACACCTTGAAGTGGGCAAAGGGGTCGTTGGGATCGTTTCCATCGGTGACGACGATCCACTTATTGGTGGCGCGGGCATAGCTGGTTGCGTAAATGGACGGGACTGAGTAGGTGTAGAGGAAAGGCGAAGCTTTGGCTTCGTCCAGAGTGCTGAACATGGCGTCGTTGGTGAGGACCCCGGCCCCGATGAAGGTGGGGCCGATGCCTGTTTTGCTGATTTGGGCTTCGATGACATATTGCACCGTGGAGCCGCGAACATTGGTGTAGGCCGGAATGCTTCCCATTGTATAGACGTTGGCGCTGCTGTCCTGAGACCCTTCCCTGAAGGTCATGCCGGCAGTTTTCCAGGTTCCGCTGTCATCGCGATAATAGATGGTGCCGGCGGGCTGGCCGTAGCCGGCCGCCGCGGCAAACCCGTAATACAATTTCAGCGCGTCGGAATGGGCCGCTTGGACTGGAGACCGCATATTGGTGTTGATGACGGAGGAATCAACGAATTTTGAAGGAATGTGGAACACCGCCGCGAGTTCATTGGTGCCAACCGGAACGAGGGTTTGACCTCCATTGATGGAGCCGATGCTGATTATGGCATTGCCCCACGTGAAATCATCAAAGGTGGAACCTGTGTTGCGCAAAGAAACGGAATTGCTAGAGGTGCCGCTCTGAGAGCCGGATGGGGATGCTCCGGACGCGGTGCCGTTGTAGGAAATGGCACATATGGTGTGTTTATACTCATCCAACAGTCGGATGACTCCACGCGCATTTTGCATGTTGTTGTGAATTATCGCGGCGTCAGGATCGACGCTGGCCGGGACATAGTTGGTAAAGGTCAGGTTGATAGGGTCGCCCGTGGCATTGGTGAGGCCGCTGTCGCCGAGGACATAGAACCCGAACCCGTTGGTGGTGTCACTGAAGGTGTGGGTTAATGGGTAGGATGCGTAGACGTTGGTGCCGCCATTCTTGGCGACATCCGCATCGGCACCAAAGGACAGTTCAATGGTCCAGTTGGTAATGCTGGTTCCGGCCACCCCGCAAAGTTCAATGAATTCATGGTCTTCATACTGGTCCCAAAAACCATCGTCAAAGGCGGTGAGATAGTAAGAGAACTCATTGATCCAGACCTTATCCGGGGCAATGGAGGAGACATAGTTGGTGAGGGTGGCGGAGGTGGCCAGATTGGTGGTGTAGCCCGTGGAGCCCGGGGCGGCGCCGATGCCGGCATATCGGACTATGGCATAGACGCGGATCTTGGCGCCTGCGGGTTGGCTGGGGATGGGGGCCACGGATGAGTAGGACCCATAGGCCACGGGAGTCATTACGATGGGAACCCACGTTGGGGAGGCGTCATCGCCGATACAATAGACACTGGTGACGGAGAGGATGGAGGCGCCATAGAAGCTGACCACGTCGGCGGTGATATAGGGGGAGTCGTCAATGGAGATCGCGGAGGGATCCGTCGCCACGTTGATGTTGACGGTTGGCCGGGCCTGCGGCGTGCCGATGCGGATGTTGTCAACGGGGGTAATGGTGTTTCCGGCGGAATGGCGGAAGCGGACATAATGGTTGGTGGTGTTGGAGTAGAAGAAGGAATGAAGCGTATATCCGGAAATCGTCGAGGTGACGGTGGCGATGGGCGTCCAAGTTGCGGCATTGGAGGAAACCTCGACCGCGAGAACCGGGTTGATTGTGGTTGTTTTGTTCAACTGGAAGTTGATGGAGCCGATGCCGTCGGGAAGGTAGGGGCTTCGGATCCAGGCGTCCGCGAACGTGGTGCTCAACCGGGCGGAGTTGCCATCCACAGAGGCTTGGGCGTCCACCATGCACTGGTTGATGCTCCAGCCTTGATGCGAGTCGGTGCCCACCGTATAGCTGGATTTGGCCGGCCAGGAGTTGAAGTCTTGGTTGCGATAGAGGACGGGGATGCGGACCTCGACGTTATCCACGAGGACCTCGTCCGATGTCCTGGCGGGATCGAAGCCAATGCGGATCTGGGAGGGATTGTTCGTGAGGTAGAGCCAAACAGAAAGATTGGAGGCCGCATTGACCGTCAAGGATTTTTGGGTGACCCAATTTGAGCCCCCGTCTACGGTGGATTGGAGAACAAGATAGGCCGTACTGTTGCTTTCCGCGGGGGCGGCCCAAAAGACGACCTCGCCCGCGCCATCGGCATAGGCCGGAGACAGGACGGCGCTGTTTGTGGAGTCCAAAAGGGCGGCGCGGGACCCGCTGTTGGTGGAGATGGATGCGTTCTCGATGGTCCAGCCCAGCCGGGAATAGTTGCCTGGATAGATATAGGAAGGCAGGGTCCAGGCCGCAAAGGTTTCCAGGCGGGGGGTGCTGGAATACACGCTGACCACGATCTCGTCGAGCCGGAATCGATTGGTGCCGCCGCCGGTTTGGCTGAAACGAACATAGCGGTCGTCAGGACTGTTGACGGAAAACACCGTGTACCTGAAGTTGGTTTCGACCACGCCGGTCAGGGAGCCGTTGGTCATCCAGGGGCCATTTATCGACGCGGCGGATTCAATGGAGAGGTTGATCACCGGGGATGCGGATTCAGTGCGGTACCAGAAGCTGACGTCGCCGATGCCACCCGTCAACTCGCCACTCATGAGCGTCGCGTTGGTGTTCAAGAGGAGGCTGTACTGGGCGGGAGTGTACGGTTCGTTCGGGTCGGTGAAGGAAATGGAGTGGGTGCCGAGATCGGCAAAGTTGTCGTTGGCGGAGATGATCCAATCGTCGATCGAGAAGGGGGCGGTGACGGCTGTCGTGGTGCCGGTATAGATGGTCGTTTTGCGGGTGAGGGTGCGATTGCGGGTGTTGAGGTTCCAAACGGCGCCAACGGCACCGGTCCCGACCTGTCCGACGCGGTCGAGGATGGTGCTTCCCCGATACAACACAATCACATCGTCGCCGTTGAAGGTGAGGTTTTTGTTGGTTTGAAAAATGGGTGTGCCGCTGATGGCGGTATTTGGCGCATAATTGGTGGGAGTGCCCGGGCGTCCGACAACCAGGCAGGTGCTGGGCGGAAGGGTGCCCGTCAGCGCCATCGTCACGGATGCGGTCGTGGAACCGTTGTTGTATTGCTTGAGGACATAGTTTCCGGCCGACAGATCGAGATTGGAGAGCGTACCATTGAAGATTTCGACGGCTTTGTTGTTGCCGGTGCCTTCCACATACTGCGAGATGAGCACCTCTGCCGGGGGGCGGCCGGGCGAGACATTGAAGACCGCTTGGCCGCTGGTGGCGGACCAGCCATCGGGGGCATCGATGGGCCCCAGGTCGACGTATTGCCCCCAGGAATCGAAGGTTTGGCTGCGCGGGGGCATCTGCCTCATCTCGACATCGTCAACACACATATAACCGTTGAAGCCGATATTATCCCCCTTTATGACAATGTGGGCCCGGGTCGCACCGTCCGGAGGCTCGCCCTCCACCGAGAAGTATTTCCAGGTCGTATCCGGGGTGAGCGTGACGATGGCGTCTCCACCCAAGGGCTCGTGGGCGTCATTCCGCCACTCGACTTTGAGGTACATCAGAGTCGCCACCCATCCGGGCGTGACACGGATCCAGGCCGAGGCGCGATATGTTTTGCCCGTCTGGACGCTCACGTCCTGATCATAGGAGGAGTAGGCCGTCCAGTTTTCGTACAATTTGGCGTGAAGCGCCCCGCATTGCTTTCCCGAATGGGGGGGGACTCCGTCTTCTGGCGTTTTGGTGTAGGACTGATAGCTGTTCCATTGAGCGGCATAACCATCCGTCGTGTTTTCAAACCCTGGATTTTGAATTAAATTGACGCCGGAAGCTAAAGTATAGAGCCGCTGGAAGGTATAGTTGCCCGTCTGGTGATCGAAAGTGACGCGATAGCGGCCCGGCACCACGTTCGTGTCCGTGATCTGGACAAAGTTGGTCAACGCGGGGGGCAGCGTTCCCGCAGCCGGCAAGGCGGCGGCGGGCGTGCCATTGGTGGCCCCCCATAATCGGGTGTTGTTGTCCGCCGAGAACCGGCAGGTAAGGGTGCCGTTGTTGGTGATGTAATGCTCGGATTCCCACTTGGTGGTGGTACCGATCCGCGTCATGTTGGCGGGTGGATTGTTGGCGGCGATGAAATTGCCTTGGACCGCCATCAAACTCAAGGCCGGCAGATTGGTGGTCTGGGTAATGGCGAACAGGTTGTTGCTGACGTTCAACTCGAAGCGGAACGTGCCGGGTTGGAATCCGGAGAGGGTGTAGTTGTTCTTGCCGCAGGCGCTGTTGGTGACAGGGTTGTTGAGATTGGTGATGGTGATGGGTGTCGCTTCCGGGGCGCCAAATTGGTTGCTATAAGTGGGGTTGGGAATGTTGGGAAGAAACTGGAAGGCCGTGTCCAGTTCGAGATTCATAGAGCGGCTCCAGAGATCGGTGTTGGGCGCGGGGTGGTTGGTCAGGAGGCTGTTGGCGTTTGGCGCCCAGCCATTGAAATCACCCACGAGGGCCAGATTGGTGAAGGCTGGCCGCGGCAGGGGAGCGGCGCTGGCCCACTCCATGCGAAACTCCCGGGTCGAATCGTTGAAGGTGAAGCGATAGAGGCCGTTGCTCAATCCTTCATACCGCAGGTTGGTGTCGGTCGGCGTCATGGCAAAGGCCATTGCGGGCACGCGAATAATGGAGGCATTACCGCCCCAACTGTCGTCCCATGTGCCGTTCGCGGCAAACTTGAATTCCCCGCTGGCGGAGGAAAGGGTCTGGGTGCCCACCCAGATGTTGTTGGCCGTCAGCACCATGGAAGGCGCGGTGTTCCATACATTGTGGCTTCCCGGCACCGCCATGGATGAGTATACGGAGGTTTGAGCGTAGGCGGACAAGGCCATCGCCAACGCGCCTATTCCAATGATGGTGGATCTCAGCCTCATGGCTACCTCTGGTTCCGGATAGGACCTCAATCCTACCCGATACAAATATACCGCTTTTAAAGGGGGCTGGCAAGAGGGGCAATCAATTAATACTCAGGCGATAAGACCGCGGTAAGACAATGAAAAGGGGTAAAAAACAGCGGGGCGGCGGCGTGGCCGTCTGGCGCCATCTTTCGACTGGCCTGATCGGGCGGATAAGTGTAAATTCACAGTGATGAACACTGCACCGGGAGCAACGACCATGATGAAGCAAGCGGCACTGTGGGGTCTGGGGATGGCGCTGGGCGCGACATTGGCGTTCGGGCAGGCGGCGTTGCCCACCAGCCATTCCGGACCGTGGAAGACGGGCCCTTTGCCGACGGGCTGGACCCAGAAAGGATTGGATACCGACTATAAGACGGACTACGACGGAAGCGGTGAAAATGCAGCGAAGTTCAACGATGCAGGTGATTTCATCCAAATCTATTTTAACGGAGCACCCAGCAAGGTGTCCTATTACACCCAAGCCAATTCGTTGATAGCGGGTTATGTTTTCAAGGTGCAGGAATCGCTGAATGGATCGTCGTGGACGGATGTCAGCACTTTTTCCAGCGCAAGCAATTCTCTTTCTAGTTCAGTCACGCAATATACGAATAATTTATTGTCATCTTCACGTTATGTGCGATTCATTTTTGTGACCGACAATGGGGGTGGAATCGGCATCGACGGAGTGGCCATTGTGGGCCCGGGAGTCCCGTCGATCACATTTGATCCCTCGGGTAGCCAGAGCATTTCCGTCAGCAATCTGCTGGCCCTGGCGGTGTCGATCACTCCTTCGGGAAGCGGGATGGAGAGCTGGAGCCTGACGCCGAGCTTTGCCGGAAGCACCAATTTCACGGGCGGCACGTTCCAGATGACGCCGTACGCGGGGGACAGCGGCAAGACCTTCACCTTGCGCGTGGTGGGGTCGAATTCGGTGGGGAAGACCACCGGGACGGTGACGATCGCGGTGACGACCTATGTGCCGCCAAAGCCGATCATCACGTTCAGCCCGGCGGCGCCCTATAGCGTCATGGCGACCCATACGCAGAAGCTGGGCATCGCGATGACCCCTGTAGGCAGCGTCATCGATGGCTGGACGCTGCTCCCCAGCAATTATACGGGATCGGCCACGCTGGTGGGGACCAATTTCACGTTCGCCACGGCGCAGGCGGATGGGCCCAGCAACTACACGTTATCGGTCATTGCCACCAATCCCTTTGGAGCAACCACGGGCACGGTCTCCATTGCGGTGGCGGAGTACATCGCGCCGCCACCGCCGGGGTCCGTGGTGGTCGATTTCGAGGATGCGTCTGCCAGTAAAGATAATTATTATCCACTCATCACCAACACGTTGAGCGGGCGTTCCTGGTTGCTGGGCGGAGCAACAAGCCCTCTAGACAATGATAAGAAATTTGGGGCGATGGCATTGCGTATTCGCTGCGAAAAAACCAATGATACGCTAATCAAATTTGGCAGCCTGTCCCCGTTTGCGTCGGGAATTGAGAGCATTTCTCTTTGGTTTGCGACATATGGAAATGACAGCACGAACAATGCACCTCAGGTATCGATTCAAATCAGCACGAATATCAATGTGGGCTGGGTCACGCTGGACACGATTAACACGGGTTCCGCAACAGAGTTGGCCTACCGCTTTTATGAAGTCAAAGTGAAAGAACCGGTCTATTTTCGGTTGTGGTCGCCTCAGACGGGAAAAGATTCGAAGGCCAATATTGACAATATTGTGATTGCGCCGTATGTGGTGGCGACCGGCTACGAGGCGTTTCTGCTGCGGTACAACGTGACGCCGGGCGATCCAGGCACGGCGCGGGGCGAGGATCTGGATGGCGATGAAGCCACCAACCAGGAAGAATTCGACGCCAGCCCCCAGACCAATCCCTACGACGAAGCCAGCTCCCCGCCGCCCCCATGACCGATCCGGGGGCTTCGGTTCCGGTTGACGCCGCGGCCTCTTCTTGCGTAGCTTGCGGGCCATGAAAAAATTGCGCGTCGTTGGGTTGGGGATGGTTTGCCTGGGGTTGTGGGGCGGGGGCGCCAACGTCTTGGCGCAAGAAGAAGGGGGGATTCCAGCCGCGGAGCCGGTGGAACCCGCCGCGCCCGAAGCGATCCCCGCGCCAGCGGCGGAGATTCCGCCGGAGCCCGCCGCGCCGGTCGGGGACGATTCCGCCACGAACGGGATTCCGCCGGAGGTCGAACCTCCTGCGGCGGAAGAGCCGCCCCCCAAGCCCGCCAAGCCCGCGCCGAGCACTCGGGGCTCCGACATGGGCGAAGCGTTCCAAGGGGCGGGCAGTTCGCGCTTCGGCGTTTCGGGGCGGGTGAACCAGATGCCGGCGAAGAAGTCCGCGCGAAAGGCGAAGGGGGACTGGAAGCGGAGCGCCGAACTGGGCATCAACACCGCGCGGGGGAACAGCGACATCCTGCGGTACAACGCGGCGCTGAGCGGCTCCAAGGAGACCGAGAAGAACTATTATTTCCTGAAGGCGGCGGGGCGCTATGGCGAGAGCGACGGGGAACCGGACGCCGAAAGCGCCACCGGCGACGCCAAATACCAGCGACGCCTGTCGGAACGGATGTATGCGGCGGTGGACGGCAACGCGCGGCACGACCAGCTCGCGGACCTGTCCTACCGGGCGCGCGGCAGCTTGTCGCTCGGCCGGCATTTCATCTGGACGGAACGGACGGTGCTGAGCGCGGAGATCGGTCCCGGCTACGTGGCCGAGAAGAAGGGCGGCGCGAAGGAAGGGTTCATGGCCTCCCGCGCGGCCCAATACCTCGAGTTTTTGATCACCGACCGCCTGCAGATCTGGCAGTCCGCGGAATTCGTGCAGAATCTTGAGGATTCGACCGTCTACTTCATCAATGCGGAGGTCGGGCTCGAGACGGTGCTGGTGGCGAACCTCAGCCTGAAATTCACGGTGGAGGACCGCTATGACAGCGCGCCGGCGGAAGACAAGGAAGGCAACGACCTGCTGACGACCACGGCGCTGAACTGGAGCTTCTAGGGCGATCATAGCCGCGCCCGGCGGGCGCAGCTACAGCAAGGCGGATCGGTTGGAGCTGCGCCCGCTGGGCGCGGCCAGGGTCGTTTGGGAAATGCGTGAGCCGCCGCCGGGGCGCCTCACCAAACCACCACGTCGTCGGGAAGCGTTTTCTTCGCCGCCGCCGCCGGCGCGCTCGCCGTCTTTTTCGGCGCGGGGGGGGCTTCGGCTTTCCGGGCCGGCGGCGCCGGCTTCGCGATGGATTTCAGCGCGGTGGCCGCGGGGGCCTTGGGCTCCGCGGCGATCTCCGTTTCCGGCGCCGCCGGATCCCCGTAGATGAACCAGGCGCCGACGGGGAAGTGGTCGCTGTAGCCGCCTTGGTAGTCTTCCTGGTGTTCAAAGGTGGGGACGGGCGAGCCCTTGTCCTCGCCCTTCTGTTCCGTCATGTAGTCGGGCCGGTCGACCCAGAAGGAATCCTTGTCCTCCTCGATCCGGGCGCTCTGGAGGAGGGCGCCGGAGACCATGATCTGGTCGTACATGCGCCATTCCGTCTCGCCGTCGAACGAGTGGGGGAAGGAGCCGAAGCCCTTGGCCGACTTCGCGCTGGACAGGTTGTAGAGGTTGGTCGCCACATAGCCGGAGCGGGAAGGATAGGGTTCGGCATCGAGCACGTGGCGGACGGAGCGGTCGGAGGGCTCGTCGTTGAAGTCGCCGAGCATGACGACGCGGGCGGCCGGGTCGCGCAGGAAGATGCGATCGATGGCCCGGGACAAGGTGTTGGCGGCCACGACGCGATTGGGCTCGGACATCTCGACGCCGCCCCCGCGCGAGGGCCAATGGTTGACCAGGACGTGGAGCCGGTTGCCGTCGTGGTCCTCGAGGACGGAGTGGAGGATGTCGCGGGTGGTGCGGTCCCACTTCAGGGAGACCTTGTAGGCGTGGGATTCCAGCAGGGTGAAGAGCTTGCGGTTGAAGAGCATGGCCGTGTCGATGCCGCGGGGGTCGGGCGAGTCCACGTGGACGATGCCATAGGATTTGCCCTCCAGGCGGTCCACAAGGTCGCGGATCACCTCTTCGTTTTCCACCTCCTCGACGCCGAGGATGTCCGGGCCGTTGCCCTTGTTCATGCCGGCGATGACCTGGGCGAGGTTGTCGAGCTTGGTCTCGTAGCGCACTTGCGTCCAGCGGGTGGTGGGGTTGTTGGGGAGGAACTCGTCGTCGTAGGGATTGTCGGGATCGTCGACGGTGTCGTAGAGGTTTTCGACGTTCCAGTTGGCGACATAGAACCCGGCGGGGGCGGGCGGGGCGTCCGCCGCGAGGCCGGGGCCGGTGCCGAGGGCGAGGAGGAGGAGGGCGGCGAGCCAAGGGGCGGTGTTTTTCATGGGCGGTTTTCCTGCGGGGTTGGACAAGGACAAGCTAAGGGCCGAAAGGGGATTTTTCCACACTGTGGAAAACTTTTTTCCATAGTGTGGAAAAACCGCGAAAACTTTTTCCATTGCGTGGAAAACTTTCGCGGCGGGAATGGGCGGCAAGCAAACGCATGGGGGAGCTAGATGCGGTCGGGGGTGTCGATGCCGAGGAGCGAAAGGCCGTGGCGGAGGATTTTTGCGGCGAGGTCGCAGAGGCGGACGCGGCTTTCGCGGAGGCCGGCGTCGGCCTTGAGGAAGGGGACGTTCTGGTAGTAGGAGGAGTAGGCCTGCGAAAGGTCGTAGAGGGCGTCGGCGAGGAGCGAGGGCTTTTCCTGGTCGGCGGCGTCGCGGACGGCGTCGGCGTGGCGCGCGAGGCGCAGGGCCAGGCGGCGGGCCTGCGGGGCGTCGAGGACGAGGGGTTCGCGCGCGTAGTCGCAGCCGGGGAAGCGCTCCTGGTGCTTGTCGAGGACGGAGGCGATGCGGGCGTAGGCGTATTGAAGATAGGGCGCGGAGTTGCCGTCCATGGCGAGGGCTTTTTCCCACGTGAAGGACACGGCGGATTGCGGGTTCTGCGAGAGGTCGGCGTATTTGACGGCGCCGATGCCGACGGCGCGGGCGACGGCGAGCTGCTGGTCGGCGGGCATCTCGGGGGAGGCGGTCTTGACGAGGTCGAGGGCGCGCTTTTCGGCTTCGTCGAGGAGGAGGTCGAGCTTGATGGCGGTGCCCTTGCGCGTGGAGAGCAGGCCCTCGGGCAGGCGCATCAGGCCGAACCAGATGTGGCGCAGGGGGGTCGTCGCGCCGGCTTTCTTCGCCAGGGCGAAGAATTGGCGGAAGTGGAGTTGCTGGCGCTCGTCGGTGACATAGAGGATGCCGTCGGGATGGAATTCGGCTTCGCGCGAGAAGACGGTGGCGACGTCGGTGGTGGCGTAGTTGAAGCCGCCATCGGATTTCTTGACGATGCAGGGCGGGAGTTTCTCGTCGTCGAGGAAGGCGACGAGCGCGCCTTCGCTTTCGCGGACGAGGCCGAGGGTTTGGAGCTTTTCGACGACGCCGGGGAGGGCGTTGTTGTAGAACGACTCGCCGCGGACGAGCTCGAAGGCGACGCCGAGGCGGGCGTAGATGCGGTTGAATTCGATCATCGAGAGGTCGATGAACTTCTGCCAGAGGGCGCGGTTGTCGGCGTCGCCGGCCTGCAGCTTGACGAGCTCGGCGCGGGCCTGGTCCTTCCAGGCGGGGTCTTCCTCGCATTTCTGGTGCGAGAGGACGTAGACGCGCTGGAGCTCGTCGACGGGGGCGGCTGCGAGGGCGGCGGGGTCGAGGAAATTCCGATAGCCCAGGATGAGGATGCCGAACTGGGTGCCCCAGTCGCCGAGATGGTTGTCGCCCAGGACGGTGTAGCCGAGGGCGCGGTGGATGCGCTTGAGGGCGTCGCCGATGACGGTGGAGCGGATGTGCGCGATGTGCATCGGCTTGGCGACGTTGGGGGAGGAGTAGTCGACGATGAGCGTCTTGCCGGCGCCGGGCTGCGGCAGGCCCAGCAGCGGGTCGGCCTGCATGGCTTCGAGGTGGCGCGCGAGGGCGTCGTCGGCGAGGAACAGATTGATGAAGCCGGGGCCGGCGATCTCGGCCTTGGCCAGAAGTCCGCCGGCGGGAAGCTGCGCGACGACCTTTTCGGCGATGGCGCGCGGCGGCAGGCGGAGGGCCTTGGCGGCGGCCATGGCGCCGTTGCACTGGTAGTCGCCGAAGGACTCGTCGGCCGTGGGCAGGACGCCGAAATTCAACGCGCCGAGATCGGCGCCAGGGAAGGCGGCGGCGAACGCGCCGCGGATCTGGGAAGACAGGATTTCTTGAATGGTTTGCATGGAAGCCTTGTTAAGTCAGAAAACATGGAACCATATTTTCGACAGGATTAACAGGATTTACAGGATTGAAATCCCCAAACGACAAGGCGGGTCCGGCTGTTCGATTCTGAACATCCTGTGAATCCTGTAAATCCTGTCTAAAAAGTCTTTTAGCACTCGGCGAAGTCGGAGGGTTTGTCGGGGTGGGTGGGGAGGACGCGGATGCGGGCGAGGCCGGCGGATTCCAGATGGCGGCGCACGGTCAGCAGCGCCAGATCGAGGTTGTTGCATTCGCGGCTGAGATGGGCGAGGAAGACTTGCTGGAGGGTGTCGCCGGCGATGTCGGCGAGGAGGGCGGCGGCGGTTTCATTGGAGAGGTGTCCCTGGCGGCCCAAGATGCGCTGCTTGAGGGACCACGGGCGGAAGGAGCTGTTCACGAGCATTTCGTCGTGGTTGGCTTCGAGCACGAGGGTCTGGCAGCCGCGCAGCCGCTCGCGGGCGAGTTGGGTGGGCATGCCGAGGTCCGTGGCGATGCCGAGGCGGGACGCGCCGCAAGCGAGAACGAAGCCGACGGGGGCGTAGGCGTCGTGCGGCAGTGGAAACGGCAGGATTTCGACGTCGCCCACGGCGAAGGGACAGCCGTCGGAAAACAAATTCCACGGGAGGTCTTCGCCGCCGCGGACGGCGCGCGCGGTGTCGCCGTTGGCGTACAGCATCAGGCCGAGCTTCTTGTGAAGCTGGGCGAGACCGGCGACGTGGTCGGTGTGTTCGTGCGAGACGCAGATGGCGCGGAGCTTGGCGGGATCGAGGCTGGCGGCCTCCATGCGGCGCACGGTTTCGCGGGCGGAGATGCCCGCATCGATGAGGAGGGCCGTGGTCGCGCTCTCGACATGGATGCAGTTGCCGCTGCTGCCGGAGGCGAGCACGCAGACGCGCAATTGGGAGGAAGGGGGCATAGGGGGCGTTGAGGACGGAATATTCAATATCCAATATTCAAGGAGGCGGTCAGGAGGGGGAGCCTTCGGGGGCGGCTTCCGTGGCCGGTTCCGGCGCGGCGTCGCCGGCCTTGCGGCGCTTGAGGAATTCGCGGGCGAGCTGGCGGTAGGCGGCGGCGCCGGTGCAATTGGCGTCGTAGGCGATGATGGGCAGGCCGTGGGACGGGGCCTCGGCGAGGCGCACGGAGCGGGGGATGAGCGATTCGTAGATCTTGTCGGGGAAGTGGGTGCGGATTTCGCCGACGACCTGCTGGGAGAGGTTGGTGCGCATGTCGAACATGGTCATCACGATGCCTTCGACGGCGAGGCGGGGGGCCGCGCCGGAATCGTGCAGCTTGCCCGCGGTGTTGAGGATGGTGCTGATGCCTTCCAGCGCGTAGTACTCGCACTGCATCGGAATCAGCAGCCCGTCGGCGGCGCACAGGGCGTTCATGGTGAGGATGCCGAGGGAGGGGGGGCAGTCCACGAAGATGAAGTCGTAGCGGTCCTGCGCGGCGAGGGGTTCGAGGGCCATGGACAGGCGCTGCAGATAATGGTCGGCGCGCGCCACGTCGATTTCGGCGCCCGCGAGGTCCACTTCGGAAGCGACGAGGTCGAGGCGGTCTGCGGCGGTCTTCTGGATGATGTCGGCGAGGGGCTTGTCGCTGAGGAGGATGTCGTAGATGCTGGCGCCGACGGTCTTGGCCACGCCCAGGCCGCTGGTGGCGTTGGCCTGGGGATCGAGGTCGATCAGGAGGATCTTCTTGCGCCGTTCGGCGAGACAGGCGGCGAGGTTGACGGCCGTGGTGGTCTTGCCGACGCCGCCTTTCTGGTTGGCGATGGCGATGATGGGTGTGGGCATGCTCGGATCCTTTGTGAACTGGTCGGGGGCATTATAACGGGGAACGGCCGCGCGCAAACCTTTTTCGGCGGTCAGCGCACGAGCATCACGGGCGTCTGGCCCCGGGAGACGACATGGGCGGCGGCGCTGCCGATGAGGCGGTCGTAGATCCAGCCGTGGCCGTGGGAGCCCAGCACGATGAGATTGCACCCGGTTTCCCCCGCCTTTTCCAGGATGCGGGTGGCGGGGGCGCCGACGGCGGTGAGCGCGGCGGCGGCGCATTCGTGGGCGCGGGCGAGGCTGTGGGCCTCGAGCGCGTTCTTCTGCGCGAGCGGCAGGTCGCTTTCCCGCTCGGCCACGGCGAGGATGACCAGCGGGAGATGCAAGGCGTTGGCCAGCTCGACCGCTTCGTGCAGGGCGCGCGCGGCGGAGGGCGAGCCGTCCACGCCGGCGAGGATCTTGGCGATGGGACGGAATTCGGCCGGCGTGACGAGACAGGGGCGGCTGGCGCGGCGGATGAAGCGCTCCATGGTCGAGCCGGTGAGGTCGGGGGCGGTTTTCGAGTGCTCGCCTTGCCGGCCGAGGATGACCAGTTCGGTGCGCGTCTGGATTTCACAGAAGATCTGGGCCGGGTGGCCGAATTCGAGCGTGGTGACGATCGGGATGCCGACGTGCTCGCCGTGCGCGGCGGTTTCGCGCAACAGCACCTCGCCCCGGGCGCGCAAGGCCTCCTGCAGGCCGTTGACCGCGCCGGGGTTCCAGCCGATGACCCCGGCCTGCGGGGCGACGAGCGGGAACTCGAGCATGCGGGAATCCACGATGTGAACCGCTTCCAGGCGCGCGTCGAGGCGCCGGGCCAGATCGAGGGCATGTTCGCGGGCGACCTCGCCGAAGGGGGAGCCATCGACGCCGAAAAGGATGTTTTTGATCATAGGCGCACCTCGTTCCTTGAGGATCGGAATGATGGCGCGATCGGCGGCGCTTGGCAAGGCCGGAGGTTAGGGAAGAGGAAGGAGCGCGCGCCGGAGGGCGTCGGGAGTCCAGGCGCGATACAGGAAGTCGGCGCGGGGGATCAGGGGGAGTTTCGGCGGCACCGGGAGCCGGACGGGCTTTTCGAGGAGCGTGTAGAAGCGGCAATTGCGGTTGACGGTCTTGACCGCTTCGCCGGCCTTGGAAACGAAGGATGGTTCGGTGAAATCGCAGGTCTTGGGCCCGGGGCAGCGGCCCTGCTGCGCGGCGTGGGGGCAGGATTCCGAAATGAACAGCGGGGGATCGCGATGGACGATCCAGACGAGGCTTCCGGGATGGCGCGCGGCGAGGAGCGCGATGTTTTCGGCGGTGTCCTCGGGGGAGGCGGTGAAGCGGGCGAAGCCGCGTTCGCGCAATTCGGCGAGGGCGGCGGAATTGAGCGTGTAGAGCGGCCAGTCGGCGGAGAGGTCGAGATCGTCGGCGCGCGGGAGGAAGTCGAGGGCGGAGAGATTGGCGGCTTCCCAGCGGCGCTGGCCCGCATCGAAGAAGTGCCGGATCTGCGCCGTCAGGGCTTCGCGGTCCCAGGCGCGGGTGATCATCGGCAGCGCGAGGCGCACGGCGATGCGCGCCGGGAGCTGCGAAAGGGCGGCTTCGATCTCTTCGACCGTTTCGCGGCCGAGTTCGACGACGAGCTCGGTGACGCGCGGGATGTCGCCGCCGGGGAACGCGGCGAGCAGAACGGAGGGCTGGTCGGTCTTCAGCAGAAACGCGGGCGTTTCCGCTGAAGGGGACAGGGGGCAGGGTTCAGGGTTCAGGAGGGACAGGGCTGCGATGGCCTTTGCGACATGCCGTTCGCGGGCGGCGCGGAGGGCCTGTTCGAGGGCGGTGGTCAGGTCGCGCCGGAGGGCGTTGAGCTGCGAGACGGGGATGAAAAGAGCCGGGCCGTCACGGGACAGCTCGCGCAGTTCGAAGGGGGTGTCGCCGAGCTTGGAGAACGTGGTTTGAAGCGCGGCGGTCATGGCTTCCGGATTCTTGGCGGCGGCGAAAGGGCCCGCGATCGCGGCGGTGGCGGCAAGGGCGTGGCCATCGGCCTGGGCCGTGGCGGCGGCCTCGGCGCGGGTCTCGGAGAGGACGAGGCGCACGTCCATCTTGAATCGCCGCCGCAGGTCGCGCGGGTTGGGGATGTCGAAGCGGTAGCGGCGCTTGACGGCCTGCGAGGAGGCGAGGAAGAGCTCGGTGCCGTTGGGGATGCGCGGCGATTCGGGTGGCAGGGGAACCTGCACGAGGCTGTTGGCGGGGGCCTCGAAGACGCGGCGGCCGTTGGACAGGAGGATTTCCTCGACGGCGAAACCGAACGGCCGCGTTTCGCCGGGCAGTTCGATCTGGAGGCCGTCGTGGACTTCGAGCGGGAGGGCGGCGCGGAACTGGAGGAACCCGCGCCCGGCGTTCTCCACGCGGCCGACGGGCGTGCCGCGGTGGCCGGTGGCGGCGGGATCGATGACGTCGCGGTTGGCGCGGGACTGGAGATAGAGTCCGGTCCACGGGCGCGAGAAGATGGTGCGCAGGTCGTGGGCGCATGGCTCCTGCTCGCCGGCCTTGAAGGAGCGGTCGAGGAGCTTGCGGTGGTAGTTCACGGCGGCGGCGACGTAGAGGGGCGATTTCTTGCGGCCCTCGATCTTGAGGGAAGCCACGCCGGCCTGCGCGAGGTCGTGGATCGATCCGCCGCCGGCGAGATCCTTCATGGAGAAGACGAGGCCGGGGCCGACGGGCGCCGCGCCGGGCGCGAGGACGGGGCGGAAGGCGTCGCGGCAGGGATAGGCGCAGGAGCCGCGGTTCCCGGAGCGGTCGCGCAGGAGGGCGGAGTAGAGGCAGAGGCCGGAGTAGGAGTAGCAGAGCGCGCCGTGCAGGAAGACCTCGACTTCGCCGGGGGCCTGCTTCGCGATGGAGCGGATTTCGTCCAGCGTGAGTTCGCGCGCGAGCGTGACGCGCCGGAAGCCGAGGCGCGCGGCGGCGCGGACGCCTTCGAGGTTGTGGATCGCCAGCTGCGTGGAGGCGTGCAGGCGCAGGGCGGGGAAGTGCGTCCGCGCGAGGCGGGCCACGCCGAAGTCCTGCACGATGACGGCGTCGGCGCCGCAATCGCCGCAGAGCGCGAGCGAGCGGATCAGGTCCGGCAGCTCGGCGTCGCGGATCAGGGTGTTGAGCGTGACGTAGACGCGGCGGGGGCGCGGGAGGGCGTGGGCGTGGGCGACGATCTCCTCGAGTTCCTCCGGAGACAGATTCACGGCCTCGGCGCGCGCGGAAAAGCGCGGCAGGCCGGTGTAGACGGCGTCGGCGCCGAACGCGAAGGCGGCGTAGGCGGCGGCGCGCTCCCCGGCGGGCGCGAGCAGCTCGGTCATGCGGGCGGGTTTGCTCATGGGATCAGGGCGCCCCGCCCGTTGCGAAGGCGGTTTGAGGCTCCTCCGCGGCCTTGCGCCGTGGGAGGCAAAGTTGGCTCCCCCACCGCGCAAGGCGGTGGGGCCCGCCAGAACGACCTGACGCCGGAGCCGTCATGGATGTTCCTCGGCGTCGGCGGCCAGCGCCGCGGCGGTGTCGCGGGCGATCTGCGCGGCGGCGGCGGCGGCATCGGGGAAAGGCATGTGGCCGCGCAGGCGGCGGGTGAAGGAAATCTCGACGGCGAGGTCGTAGAGATTGCGGGCCAGGTCCGGGAGGTGGACCTCGACGATCTGGCCGAAATGCGCCTGCGCGGGATCGGCCGGATCGGGCACGAAGGCCGCGCCGGGATGCGGGCCGTCGTGGAGCCGGAGCCGTGCGGCATAGATGCCGGGGGCGGGGCGGATGGGCAGCTCGGGCCGGATGTTGGCGGTGGGGAATCCGATCTTGCGGCCGACGGCGCGGCCATGGACGACCGTGCCCCGCAGCGAGAAGGCCCGGCCCAGCATGGCCTTGGCCCGCGGCAGGTCGCCGGCCCGCACGGCGGCGCGGATGCGGGAGCTGGAGATGGGCGCGCCGTCCCGTTCGACGTGCGGGACGATCTGCGCGCAGAGGCCCAGCGCCCGGGCGAGTTCCGGCAGCGTGTCGCGGTTGCCCGCGCGATCCTTGCCGAAGGTGAAGTTCTGGCCGACGACGATCTCGGCCAGGTTCGGGAGCTCCAATTTGAGCAGGGAGAGGAAGGCGTCGGGGCCCATCGCGGCGAGCGCGCGGGTGAAGGGGAAGGTGTGGATCTGCTGGATGCCGCAGGCGGCGATGAGGGCTTGGTTCTGTTCAGGCGTGGCCAGCAGCAGGGGGGCGCGGGCGGGATCCAAAAGCTGCGCGACATGCGGAAAGAAGGTGAGGCAGCCGGGGATCCCGTCGATCCGGCGCGCGGAGTCGACCGCGGCGCGGAAGACGGATTGGTGGCCGAGGTGCACGCCGTCGAACTGGCCGATGGCCAGCACGAGGGGGGGGGGAGGGTTGTCGGATTGCGAGGACATGGGAGG
>SABN01000281.1 GCA_009928955.1 Opitutia bacterium
GGAGCAGGCCCGCGAGCTGATCGAGGCGGAGCGCGAGCGCCAGGATGCCAAGTGGGGCGAGCAGAACCACGACCCGCAGGTGTGGATGGCGATCCTGGGCGAGGAGTTCGGCGAGCTGTGCCAGGCGGAGAACGACCTGCGCTGGCCGAAGGGCGAGCCGGACGCGGACCCGTTCAGGCACGCCCTGGTCGAGGCCGTGCAGACGGCGGCCGTGGCGCAGGCCATCGTCGAGTGCCTGCTGCGCTCGACGTGGAAGTGGCCGAGGCCTCCGCTGACCAGCACGACGGAGGTGAGCCATGGATAAGGCCACGATCAGGAAGCTCGACGCGCTGGATGACTACGCGGAGATCAGCGTCACGGTGATGCGCGACTTCTACACGGTAGCCGTGTTCAACAACTGCGTGTTCAGGCAGCGCGCTCCTCAGCCTGTCGGGCTGGCGTGGGAGATCCAGGCGCGGAAGACCGGCAAGGTGTCGTTGTTCATTCTTCCGCACTACGAAGCGAAGTTCACGGAGTTCGACGGGGACAAGTGCCCGCGCCTGCAAGTCATCATCATGGACAGCAAGGAGCCCCTGGTTGACCCTGACCGCGTCCGCGCGGCGGCGGCCGAGGCTGGCGCGGAGGACTTCAGCCAGGCGGACCTCGACGAGTTCATGGAGACGGTCAAGCGGCTCGCGCAGCGCGGCATCATCACGCTGCCGAAGGCGTCAAAGGCGGTGGCCCATGGATAAGCAGCAGCTCTACGTGGTGAAGCGGATCACGGACGGGGCGCACGCCGAGGTGCGCCGGATCTCGGGCGGGCAGTTGCAGCTCTACTGGACGGGAGAGCCCTTGCAGGCGACGCAGTTGCCGCGCGCCAAGGCTCAGGCGCTGGCCTCGCTGATGGCGATGGCGGCCGCGCCCTTCTGCGAGACGATCATTATCGAGGAGGCCCCATGAGCCCCCTTACCGAATACCGGCGACCGCATCCGCGCTACGGCCGGGCTCCGGCGGGCTGGCGGCCGGTGTCGGGCTGGGAGGCGGTCGACGGGCGGCTGCGGCGGCAGTGGCGCGGCCCCGGCGGCGCGCGCCGCAGGGCTGTGCTGTGGCGCACGGGCGGCGCGTGGATGTGGAGCGTCCGCGAGTGGCGGCGCGGCGCGTGGGCGGAGATCGCGCGGGCTCTGCCGGCCGGCCAGCGCCTACCCTACTGGGCGGCGCAGCAGGCGATGCCGTACGCGGATCTGGCGGCGCGTTCGTAGTCAGGGTTCAGGTGTCAGGGATCAATCAGGAGGGCGACATGGGACAAGCGAAACGCAGAGGGAGATTCGATGAGCGCCGCG
>SABN01000126.1 GCA_009928955.1 Opitutia bacterium
GTTCTTCCCCGGCGAAAACCGCCGCACCTTCGCCCCCCCCCGCCTGACCGTCCCCGCCTCAACCCTCGAAGCGATGCGCGCCCAGCTCTCCGCCCTGCCCCGCCCTTGGATCTCCATCCTGCCCGGCGCCGCCCGCGGCCCCTCCAAGCAGTGGCCCGCCGAACGCTACGCCGAGGCCGCCGCCGCCCTCGTCGCCCAAACCGGCGGCTCCATCCTCGCCCTCGGCACCTCGTCCGAACAAGCCCCGTGCCAGCAAGTCGCCGCCGCCGCCGCCCCCAACGGCCTGAACCTCGCCGGCGCCACCACGATGGAAGAACTCTGCGCCGTCCTCGCCCTCTCCGCCGCGGTCCTCTGCAACGACAGCGGCGGCATGCACCTCGCCGCCGCCCTCGGCACCCCCCTCGCCGCCCTCTATGGCATCACCAACCCCGCCCAGACCGGCCCCCTCGGCGCCACCATCCGCATCCTCCAGCGTTCCGACCGCCGCGCCCGCGACGTCCCCCGCCAATCCCGCGAAGCCGAAAAAGCCCTCCGCGCCATCTCCGTCCCCGAAGCCGTCCAAGCCGTCCTCGAACTCCTCCCCCCTTCGCCCTCCTGATCCCCATCTCCATCCGCCCTCACGGCAGCACGTGCCAGAGGATGACGAAGTAGTGGCAGGCGCTGCCGGCCAGCACCATCAGGTGCCATGCGGCGTGGTGGTAGGGCACTTTCTTGAACAGATAGATCACCGCCCCCAGCGTGTAGCACAGCCCCCCCGCCACCAGCCAGCGGATCCCCGCCGCCGAGAGCTGCGCCAGCAACGGCTTGAGCGCGAACACGCAGATCCACCCCATCAGCAGATACAGCGCCGTGCTCGCCCCCTTGTACCGCCCCGTGAAGAAGCCCTGGAACACCATCCCCGCCGCCGCGATGCCCCACACGATGCCGAACAGCGTCCAGCCCAGCCGCCCCCGCAGCGTGATCAACAGCAAGGGCGTGTAGCTGCCCGCGATCATCAGGAAGATCATCTCGTGGTCCAGCACCCGGAACACCCGCTTCACCCGCGGCCACGGAAAGCTGTGGTACAGCGTCGACGTCGTGAACATCAGCACCATCGCCACCCCGTAGACCACGCACGGCACGATCTGCCCCGCGCCGGCCCCGCGCACCGCCGCCGTCCTCATCAGCACCGCCAGCCCCGCCAAGCCCAGCGCCGCGCCGAGGCCGTGGCTGATCGCATGCGCGATCTCCTCGCCCAACGTGTATTTGGCAGGTTGATAGCTCATGTTTGATTTAGACCCCCATGGCCTTGCGCCATGGGTGAATCAGGTGGATCTGCCGCTTGGGCGGACAAACCGGATTCACCCACCACGCGAGGTGGCGGGGTCCCGAAACCTACCGCTTGTATTTCTTCCGCTTGCTGTAGCCCGTGTGCAGCAGCTGGTGCGATTTCTTGCCCAGCGGCGCGCCGAGGAATTCGGCGTAGAGCTTCTGCACCATCGGGTTCTCGTGCGAGCAGCGGAAGGCGCTCTTCTCGTCGTCGCGGTAGATGCCCGCCGCGCGCTGCTTGCGGATCTCGTCCGTCGCGCCGTACGGCTGTCCGCCGCCGCCCACGCACCCGCCACGGCACGCCATCACCTCGATGAAGTGATAGGGCGTCTCCTGGCCCTTGGCGCGCGCCGCGCGCACCTTGTCGAGCACCTTCTCGATGTTGCCCATGCAGTGGGCCACCGCCACGCGGACCTCTTTGCCCGCCACCTGCAGCGTCGCTTCCTTCACGCCGTCCAGGCCGCGGATCGCCTTCAGCTCCATCGTCGCCAGCCGCTCCTTCGTCAGCGCCCAGTGCGCCGTCCGCAGCGCGGCTTCCATCACGCCGCCCGTCACCCCGAAGATCGTGCCCGCGCCCGTGTAGTCGCCCAGCAGCGAGTCCACGCGCTCGTCGTCCGGCAGGTTCCGGAAGTCGATGCCCGCGCTCTTGATCATCCGGCACAGCTCGCGCGTCGTCAGCGAGATGTCGATGTCCTGCTGCCCCGAGCTGCTCATCTCGGCGCTGCGCTGGATCTCGAACTTCTTCGCCGTGCAGGGCATGATCGACACCACGAAGAGGTCCTTCGGGGCGATCCCCTTCTTCTCCGCGTAGTACGTCTTCGTCAGCGCCCCGACCATCGCCTGCGGCGACTTGGCGGTCGAGAAGTTCGGGATGAAGTCCGGCGCGAACTTCTCCATGTAGTCCGTCCACGACGGGCAACAGCTCGTGATCAGCGGCAGGTCGCCCTTGCCGTGCGCGAAGCGCTCGATGAATTCCGTGCCTTCCTCCATGATGGTGAGGTCCGCGCCGAAGTTCGTGTCGAACACCGCGTCGAACCCCAGCCGCCGCAGCGCCGAATAGATCTTGCCCGTCAACAGCGTGCCGGGTTCGTAGCCGAAGTCCTCGCCCAGCGCCACGCGCACCGCCGGCGCGATCTGCACCACGCAATGCTTCGCCGGATCGGCCAAGGCGGCATACACTTCCTTGGCGTGGCTGTGCTCGTAGATCGCGCCCACCGGGCAGTGCGCCGAGCACTGCCCGCACTTGATGCAGGGCGACTCCGCCAGCGTCACGTCCGCCGCCGGCGCGATCCGCGTCTTTTCGCCCCGCCCCAGGAATTCCAGCGCCCACACGCCCTGCATCTGCTGGCACACCGCCGCGCACCGGCCGCACAAGATGCACTTCTCCGGATTCAGGATCAGCGAGCCCGTGCTGTCGTCTTCCGGCAGGTCGCGCAGCCGCTTGCCGAACGGCGCCTCGCGCACGCCGAATTCGGCGGCCAGCCGCTGCAGTTCGCAGTTGTTGTTGCGCGGGCATTGCAGGCAGTCGTCCGGATGCGTCGACAGGATCAGCTCGATCACCGTCCGCCGGATGCTGTACAGCTCCGGATCGTGCGTCGTGACCTCCAACCCTTCCGCCACCGGCGCCGTGCACGCGCGCACCAGCTTGGACAAGCCCTTCACCTTCACCACGCAGATGCCGCACGCGGCCCACGCCGGCAGGTCCGGGTGGTAGCACAGGCTCGGAATCTTCACCTGCACCTGCTTGGCCGCGTTCAGGAGGTTCGTCCCTTCGGGCGCCTCCACCTCCAGCCCGTTGATCTTCAGCTTGACCGTTTTCATCGTCGTCCCCTTCTCACCGGCGGCTCACGGCGCCGAACTTGCACGCCTTCAGGCACTCGCCGCACTTGATGCAATTCTCCTGCAGGATCTCGTGCGGCTTCTGCCGCTCGCCCGTGATCGCGTTCACCGGACACCGCCGCGCGCACAGCGTGCAGCCGATGCACTTGGCCGGATCGATCCGGTAGGTCACCAGCTTCTTGCACTTGCCCGCCGGACACCGTTTCTCGTCGATGTGCGCCGCGTATTCGTCCGCGAAATACTTCATCGTCGACAGCACCGGATTCGGCGCCGTCTGCCCCAGCCCGCACAGCGCCGCCTTCTGCATCGCCACGCCCACTTCCCGGATCTTGTCGAGATCGCCCCGCGTCCCCTTGCCTTCCGCGATCTTCTCCAGCGTGTTCAGCAGCACCCGCGTGCCGATCCGGCACGGCGCGCACTTGCCGCAGCTCTCGTCCACGCAGAATTCCTGGTAGAACCGCGCCACGTCCACCATGCAGTCGTCCTCGTCCATCACGATCATGCCGCCCGAACCCATGATCGACCCCAGCGCCTGCAGGTGCTCGTAGTCGATCGGCGTGTCCAGGAAGTCCTTCGTGATCACCCCGCCCGAGGGCCCGCCGGTCTGCACGGCCTTGAATTTCTTGCCGCCGCGGATCCCCCCGCCGATGTCGTAGATGATCTCCCGCAGCGTGATGCCCATCGGCACCTCGATCAGGCCCGAGTTGTTGATCTTGCCCGTCAGCGCGAACACCTTCGTGCCCGTGCTCTTCGCCGTGCCGATCTTGCCGAACCAGTCCCCCCCGCGCAAAAGGATCACCGGGATGTTCGCGTAGGTCTCCACGTTGTTGATGACGGTGGGCTTCTGCCACAGGCCCGACACCGCCGGGAACGGCGGCCGCGGCACCGGCATCCCGCGCTTGCCCATCGTCGAGGCCAGCAGCGCCGTCTCTTCGCCGCACACGAACGCACCCGCGCCCAGCCGCAGCTCGACGTCGAAGTCGAAGCCCGTGCCCAGGATGTCCTTGCCCAGCAGGCCGTACTCGCGCGCCTGCGCGATCGCCGTCTCCAGGTGCTCGATCGCCAGCGGATATTCCGCGCGGATGTACACCACGCCCTTGCTCGCGCCGATCGTGCGCCCCGCGATCGCCATCGCCTCCAGGATCGAATGCGGATCGCCTTCGATCGTCGACCGGTCCATGTAGGCGCCCGGATCGCCTTCGTCCGCGTTGCACACGACGTACTTCTCGTCGCTCGCGGCCTCCTTCGAGAACTTCCACTTCAGCCACGTCGGGAAACCCGCGCCGCCGCGCCCGCGCAAGCCCGACTTGCGCAGCTCGTCGACCACCTGGTCGGGCGTCATCTCCGTCAGCGCCTTCGCCAGCGCCGCGTAGCCGTCCCGCGCGATGTATTCGTCGATCTTCTCCGGATTGATCACGCCGCAGTTGCGCAGCACGATCCGGAATTGCTTCTGGTAGAACGAAATGTCCTCCAGCTTCGTGTTCAGCTGGCTCTGGGTCTTGTCGTAGAGCAGCCGCTTCACCGGCCGGCCCTTGATCACGTGCTCGGCCACGATCTCCTTCGCGTCCGCCGCCTGCACCGTCACGTAGAAGGTCTCGTCCGGGAGCACCTTCACGATCGGCCCCTTCTCGCAGAAGCCGAAGCAGCCCGTGCGCACCACCTGCGCCTCCGCCTGCGCGCCCTGCTCCGTGATTTCCTTCTTGAGCGCGTCGTAGAGCTCGACGGCGTGGCTCGCCACGCAGCCCGTGCCGCCGCACACCAACAGATAGGTCTTGATCGCCATCGCAAGGTCCTCCCGCTATTTCCGGATGATGTCCGCCGCCGGCTTGTCGAAGATGTGGTCGTTCACCAGCAGCTTCCGGACGATGTGCTGGTTCACGATCTTGCGCGCCGTCTCCGCGTCCACCTTGCCGTAAACCACCGTCGGCATGCCCGGCGCCACGACCTCCACCGTCGGCTCGCTGTGGCACAGGCCCATGCAGCCCGTCTGGCGGATCGCCACGTTCGACAGCCCCGCCTTGCCCAGCTCCTCCACGAACACGTCGAAGGCCGTCTTCGCCCCCGCCGCGATCCCGCACGTGCCCATCCCCACGATGACCTGCACGTCCTTGTTGTCCATGTTGCGCGCGTTGAATTCCGCGGTCTTCGCCTCGCGCAGCTTCTTCAAATCCGCCAACGTCAGCTTCGCCATTTCACACCTCGTTTCCGATCTCTCGCTCGTTCGACGAGAAAAATTCCTTCAGCAGCGCCAGCGATCCGGCGCCGTCCAAGCCGCCCAGCGCGGCCGCCAGCTCCGTCCGCCGCACCTCGTACACTCGTCCGTCTTCCTCGCGGCGCACCGCCAGCTCGCGCTCGCCCGGCCAGGCCATCAGCGCCGCCAGCGTCCCGGCCACGTCGCCCGTCGGCGGCGCATCCACGTTCGCCAAATCGAAGGCGAACCGCACCGTCGTCCCGCGCCCGGGCGCCGACTCGATCGCGAACTCGCCGCCGCACTGCTCCGCCGCCTGCTTCAAGAACGGCAGCCCGAGCCCGACCGTCCGGCCCGGATGCTTTTCTCCGTCCGTCCAGAACGGATCCAGCGCCTTCCGCAGCGTCGCCGCATCCATCCCGCGGCCGTTGTCGCGCACTTCCGCCTCCAGCCGCGTCCCGCGCCGCGCCAGCTCCAGCCGCACCTCGGTCGCGCCCGACTCGAAGGCGTTCTGGACGATGTCCAGCAGCGTGTCGCAGCTCGTGGCTTGCACCGAACTGGCCCTCAGGCCCCGGCCTTCGCCTTGTATTCCGCCAAAATGCCCGCGATGTCTTCCTTCTTCAAATTGCCATGCATCGTGCCGTTCACCGACAGCACCGGCGCCAGCCCGCAGCAGCCCAGGCACCGCACCGCCTCCACCGAGAAATTCCCGTCGGGCGTCACCGTGTTCAGCCCCACGCCCAGCAGGTTCTCCAGCTCGCGGATCAAGTCGTCGCCGCCTTTCAGATAGCACGCCGTGCCCAGGCAGACCGCGAACTGGAACCGCCCGGGCTTCTTCAGCTTGAAGAAATGATAGAACGTCAGCACCCCGTACACCTGCGCCAGCGGGATCTTCAACTGGTCCGCCACCTGGAACGCCACCGAGCGCGGCACAAAGCCGAAGTGCTCCTGCACCCGGTGCAGCACCATGATCAGGTTGCCCGGACGCTTCTTCCATTGCTGGATGAACGCCTCCAGCTCCGGCGTCAGTTGCTCCTTCGCCGGACTCGCGCTCGCCTCTGTGCTGGCTTCTTTGCTCACCTTCGGTTCCTCCAAAACAATGAATAAAATCCGCGACAGGATAGGAAAACGGTTTTTCAATGACAAGCATAATCTGCTCCATAATCCGCTTGACTTGCGCTTAACGTCATATATATTCACCGAATCATCACAATATATGTTCAATTTGGAGGTTTAATGTGAAGAAACAAGATGTCATCATCCAAAAAGAAATGATCCAACGTTTGGTCAGATACAAAAACATCTTGCTGAAATTCAAGTCCCTCGGCCTCTCCCGGGTGTTTTCCGACAATCTCGGAGATGCCGCCGGCATCTCGGCCTCCCTCGTGCGCAAGGATTTCTCGCTCGCCAAGCTCGCCGTCGGCAACAAGCGCGGCGGCTATCCCATCGACACCCTCCTCCAAGCGCTCGACGCCATCCTCGGCACCCACATCCTCCAGCGCATCCTCATCGTCGGCTGCGGCAAGATCGGCACCGCCCTCCTGAACTACAAGGGGTTTTCCAACGAAAACGTCGAGGTCGTCGCCGGCTTCGACAACAACCCCGCCCGCATCAATCCCGC
>SABN01000282.1 GCA_009928955.1 Opitutia bacterium
CGGACCCGCCAGATCGGGGAGCGCATACGCACGGCGCGTGAACGTTACAACCTCAGTCACAAGGCGTTGGCCGCACTGACCGACGGGGCGATCAGCGCCTCGCGCCTTGCCAATTACGAGAGCGGCCTGCGCCGTCCGGGCATCGAGGAGGCCGAGGCCCTCGCCAGAGCATTGGGCGACGTGTCGGCGGCCTGGTTGTTGACCCTGGAGGACGGGAGCGCGTCCGCCCGGCATTGACCGGTTCGGTTCGGCTCCGGCGCTGATCGCCCGGAGCGGGCCGGTCCTCTTGCCGGGCGTCCGGGTTATCCTGAAGGACCTGAATTCAATGTTTCCGGCAAGGCCGCGCCCTATGTCTCCCGAGCGTTTCCACTCCTTCCTGCACCGTCTCAGCCGGTGTCTTCCCGCGCCCGATCCGGACGCAATCCCGCCCTACCAACTCGCCGAGGAGTCCGCTCTTCTCGTTCCGATTGTGACGACTACCGCGCGCGCGGACATCCTGCCCGGCTTTCGGCGCTCCCGTTTGGCCGAGGCTATCGCAGGTTCTGCCCCGCTGCGCTAGACCGTCACAGACTCCCTATAGCAACCCCCGCTCGGCAAACGAACAGGCCGGACCCTCGCCGACGATGACGTGATCGAGGACGCGCACGTCGATGAGTGCGAGCGCATCCTTGAGCCGCTGCGTGATCCGCATATCGGCCTGGGAGGGCTCGCACACGCCCGAGGGGTGATTGTGGGCGAAGATGCAGGCCGCCGCGTTGAACCTGACGCAGGCTTTGACGACCTCGCGCGGATGCACGCTCGCCCCGTCGATGGTGCCCCGAAACAGTTCCTCGAAGGCGATGACGCGGTGGCGGTTGTCGAGCCAGATCACGGCGAAGACCTCGTGCTCGTAGGGGGCGAGCTGCGCGTTCAGGAATTCCCGCGTCAGGTCCGGCGAGGTGAGCGCGGTGCCGCGCCGCACGCGCCGGTTCATCACATCCCGCGCGGCTTGCAGGATTTCCTCGTCGGTCGCGACGCGGTAGCGCCGTCCCTCCTTGACCATCAGCGTTTTGAAGTCGAGTTCCTGCTGTTCCATCCTCCGGCATCCTTTCCCGCCTGCCCCTCGCCTTCCGGCGCGGGCGTCATTCCATAACGCCCCGATACCTAGACAACTCCCGCCTTCCGTTCAAGCAAAAACGCTCCTACCGTGATGCGGGCGATCCGGCTTGTCCGTATCGGTCTCCCCTGCCCTGTCCGGTTCCCGCTTTCCCTTGCTGTATCGACGCAATCCTTGCAGGCGGCTCCGTGCCGTCAATGCCCAGCCCGCTCCGTTCG
>SABN01000283.1 GCA_009928955.1 Opitutia bacterium
GATCATTGAAATTCAATTGTCGTGCTGGCAACAGCCGGATGTCTTCATTCCCGTCCCAGTCACCCTTGAAAAACGTTGTCAGTGCCGTGAGATAATTCCAGCCCTCTTTTGATGCGACCGGACAGCAGAGATAAACAACTGACTTCAGATCGTCAGATGCAGCCGGCCGGCGGCGCGACCAACGCGGTGGAATCCACATTTCCCAATCAACTGGCCGCGACGGCTCGGGATACCATTCAACTTGAGCATGCCGAGCAATCACATCCTGAAGGAAAACGATATCCGTTGGTGGGCGAGAAGGTGGTGGTGGTGACGGGGGCGTCGACGGGCATCGGCCGGGCGACGGCGCGGATGCTGAAGGGGCGCGGCTGGCGGGTTTTTCCGACGGCGCGGAGCCGGACGGACCTGGACTTGCTGCGGGGGGAGGGCTTCCAGCCGGTGGAGCTGGACCTGACGGATCCGGATTCGGTGGAGCAGGCGGCGAAGGAGGTCTTGGAGCTGTCGCAGGGGGTGCTGGGGGCGGTGGTGAACAACGCGGGCTACGGGCAGCCGGGGGCGCTGGAGGATCTGTCGCGGTCGGCGCTGAGAAAACAGTTCGAGGCGAACGTGTTCGGGACGCTGGAGTTCACGAACCGGTTCATTCCGGTGTTCCGCGCGCAGCAGAGCGGGCGGATCGTGCTGGTGAGCTCGGTGGTGGGCCGGGTGGTGATTCCGCTGATGGGGGCGTATTGCGCGAGCAAGTTCGCGCTGGAGGCGGCGGGCGACGCGCTGCGGATGGAGCTGGGGCCGGCGGGCATCTCGGTGTCGCTGGTGGAGCCGGGGCCGATCGCGACGAGTTTCCGGAAGCGGACGGTGAGCGAGGCGGCGCGGGGGCTGGAGACCAAGCATTCGGTCTTCGCGGCGCAGTACGCCAAGGAGCTGGCCGGGCCGGAGCGGACGTATTTGCGGCCGACGGACATCTTCCGCAAGCCGCCGGAGGCGGTGGCGGCCAAGATCGCGCATGCGCTGGAAGCGCGTTGTCCGCGCGCGCGCTATCCAGTGACGGGGGCGGCGTGGCTCGGGGATTGGGCGGCGCGGTTCCTTCCGGCGCGGCTCAAGGACTGGATGCTGGAGGGGAAGATCAAAGCAATTAAGAATTAAGAATTAAAAATTAAGAATTGAAGACGGGGGTTCAGGGTTCACGGTTCACGGTTGGGAAAGGGTTGAGGCGCGAGTGGTGGCATGGGGGAGGGCGGGGAGGGGGGAGCAATTAAGAATTAAAAATTAAGAATTAAGAATTCAGACCGTTACAATCAGGGGAGGGGTTGATGG
>SABN01000284.1 GCA_009928955.1 Opitutia bacterium
GGGCATCGCGGCTCGGCCTTCAAGACATCCTTCAACGAGGCGCACATCCTGGCCATCACCCAGGCCGTGTGCGACTACCGGCGCGAGCGGTCCATCACCGGACCGTTGTTTATCGGCATGGATTCCCATGCCCTGTCCGAGCCGGCCATGCGCACGGCCATGGAAGTGCTGGCCGCCAACGGCGTGACCTGCCGTTTTCAGCAAGGCTTTGGCTTCACGCCGACTCCGGTCATTTCCCACGCTATCTTGGTTTACAACCAGGGGCGCTCCTCGGGACTGGCAGATGGCATTGTCGTCACTCCTTCGCATAATCCTCCCGAGGACGGCGGCATCAAATATAATCCGCCCCACGGCGGCCCGGCCGAAACCTCGGTCACGGCCCTGATCGAGGAAAATGCCAACGCCCTGTTGCGCGTGCCCCAATCCATCGCGCGCATGCCCCTGGAGCGGGCCATGCGCCAGGGTTTGTGTCTGGAACATGACTATATCACGCCTTATGTCGAGGATCTGGGCCAGGCCATCGACATGGAGGCCATCGCCCGCTCCGGCATCCGCATCGGCGTCGATCCCCTGGGCGGGGCGGGGTTGGCCTATTGGGAGCCCATCGCCAGGAGGTATGGTCTGGACATCCAGGTGGTCAGCACCGTGGCGGACCCGACGTTCATGTTCATGAGCCTGGACAAGGACGGCAAGATCCGCATGGACTGTTCCTCGGCCTACGCCATGGCCAAGCTCATCGCCCTCAAGGACTCCTTTTCCATCGCCTTTGCCAACGACCCCGACGCCGACCGCCACGGCATCGTCACCGCCGGGCATGGGCTCCTGAATCCGAACCATTACATCTCCGTGGCCATCGACTATCTGCTCGCGCATCGTCCGGACTGGTCGCCCTCGGCACAGGTGGGCAAGACCCTGGTCACCAGTTCCATGGTCGATCGCGTGGTGGCGGCGCATGGGCGCGGAGTGCGGGAAGTGCCGGTGGGATTCAAGTGGTTCGTGGATGATCTTCTGGCCGGAACCTGCTGCTTCGGCGGCGAGGAGAGCGCCGGGGCTTCCTTCCTGCGCCGCAACGGCGAGGCCTGGACCACGGACAAGGACGGGATTCTTCTGAACCTGCTCGCCGCCGAGATCACCGCCGTCACCGGCAAGGACCCCGGCGACATCTACGCGGAACTGGAATCGCGGCACGGCAGCCCCATCTACGAGCGCCTGCAGGCTCCGGCGGGCATGGCCCAGAAGAAGCTGCTCTCGTCGCTCTCGGCGGAGCAGGTGACCTCGGCCGAACTCGCAGGCGAGCCCATCCTGGCCAAG
>SABN01000285.1 GCA_009928955.1 Opitutia bacterium
GACGGGAGGTTGGATATGCACCGTTTCCACGCCGCTTGCGTGTGCGTCGCCTCGGTTCTGCTGCCGGCGGCGCTGGCGGTGTCGCTGATCCCCGGATCAGAACCTGTCGGGTTTCCTCCCGCAGGCTATGAGGACCGCATCATCATGTGGGAGCCGCATGAGCCTCACGGCGTTTGGTTTGTCAACCAGCCCGCCGATTGTGCGGGCGTGGACATCTGGAACGGGCTGTACGCCGCCCTGTTCGCCGACGGGACCGTCCTTGTCTGGGGGCCGCGCTATGACAGCCGGTACGAGTCTCCTGAAAACGTCACTAACGCGGTGGCTGTCGGCCTGGGAGGGGAGCATATTCTTGCGCTCCTCCCGGACGGCGCCGTCGCGGCCTGGGGAAACAACGCGTACGGCCAGACCAACGTGCCGGATCATGTCACCAACGCGGTGGCCGTGGCCGCGGGAGAGTGCCACAGCCTCGCCCTGCTGGCGGACGGCACGGTCGCCGCCTGGGGCGACAACGGTTACGGACAGTGCGACGTGCCCGCGTCCGTCACCAACGCCGCCGCCGCAGCGGCAGGCGGGTATCACTCCCTCGCGCTCCTGTCCGACGGCACGGTCGCCGCCTGGGGCTACAACGGTTCCGGACAGTGCGACGTGCCCGCGTCCGTCACCAACGCCGTGGCCGTGGCCGCGGGGTTCAGCCACAGCCTGGCCCTGCTGGCGGACGGCACGGTCAGCGCCTGGGGGGCGAACGAATACTATCAGCGCGTGATCCCGCCGTCCCTTTCAGGCAAGGCCGTTTCCGTGATCGGCGCGACATGGGCCAACACCTCTTGGGCGGTCGCCGCCGACGGCGGCCTGCACGTGTGGGGAGATGCCGACCCTCCCCCGGTCCCGCACGCCCAATCGCCTTTGTTCATGCGTTTCATGCTGTGCGCCGCAGAGCCTGCCTGCGGCGGGTGCGGGATCACCAATCTCGCCGTCGTCCGCGTCGCGTCCGGCGGCGCGTCCCCGGACGACGCGGACGGCGACGGGCTTTCAGGCTCCGACGAACTGCTGCTCCACAACACCGACCCGAGCCGCGGCGACACCGACCGCGACGGGCTTCCGGACGGATGGGAAATCGCGAACGGCCTCGACCCGCTCGATCCCGCGGACGCCATCCTGGACCCGGACGGCGACGGGGTCTCCACCGCCGACGAGGTCAACGCGCTCAAAACCTCCCCCTTCCTTTACGATTCCGACGGCGACGGCCTCTCGGACGGCCTCGAGGCGGCGCTCTGCTACGCCCTCTTCATTGACGGCCCCCCTTCGGCGCC
>SABN01000286.1 GCA_009928955.1 Opitutia bacterium
GGTGCGCCGTATCCGGCGCATCTCCCGGCCCCGAACAGCCGCGCCGGCTGGGACGGCGACCCCCGAGAGGGCCTGCATACTTGCAAAGGCCCGGCCGCCTCCGGCTGAGGGGGACCCGGGACCGGAATCAACGGTGGCCGCAGCCGAGAGGCCCCCAACGAGCTATCCGCGAGGGGGGCCGATGCAGGCGGCGCAGTGTCCGGCCGCTATCCTGCGGCCGTGCGCCGCCGGTCGGGGTCCGGTTCTTGCGCCGCAGGCCTTCGGGCGAAGCCCGACCAAGGTGCCGCCTCCCCCGCCGCTATCCTGCGGCGGCGGCACCGTCGCGAGGGAGCCGCCCCCCTTCCCCGGCCGCTATCCTGCGGCCGTGGGGGGCGGCGACCGAGTTTGGGGGTCGTTTTCGGGCTCGTGAGCTTCATTTCATCGGCACGGAGTGCGTTCGGGATACCTTTCGGCGGCGCAGTGGCGCGTCGGGGGGTGTCCGGAACCGCAGGGATTCTTCCCTCGCGGAACCTCGGAGAGGTTGGGGGGGCTCTTTTCGGGCTCTTGAGCCTCATTTCTGCGGCACGGAGTGTCTCGGGGGTGTCTTTCGGGCTCTTGAGCCACCTTTTCGCGGCACGGAGTGCAAAATGGGGTCTGCGACCTCCTGTGTGGGCCTCGCGCCCTCCTCGGACCCCTTCTGCGGCCCTCCCGGACCCCCTAACAGGTTCCGCGACCCCCTTTCGCGAGGGAGACCCTGCCTGACCCTACCCCTGATCCGCACGCATGTTCTTCGACTTATGACTTTTTCGCCCTGTCCGGACTACGAAAGAATTTTTCGTAGTCTAGGTAAACCGTTTTCGCAGATCTACGTAAATTTCTTTCGCAGACTACGAAAGAATTTTTCGTAGACACCTTATTTATAAGAGAGAGAAGACTATTAGAAAGAATTCTAGGCGTTCTGTTACGTCGTCTTACTTCGTCATAAATCGTATTGACAGCCGCGCGAGGTTTTCGGTACACCATGCGCCGAAGGGAGGCAACGGGCCATGGCCGACGAAGACGATCTCACAGCTCCGCAGGATGTCGCCGAGAATATCTCGGACGGCCGCCCGCCGCCGCCGTTCTCCGGGCTCGACCGGTATTTCGACGAGCCCGCGCCCTCCGGCGACGGCCGGGCCTGCGGGCTGCTGGGCTGGGCGGCGAAGGCCGACAAGGCGCAGCGCGGCGGACTGGTGAATTTCGCGGCGTGGTGCGCCCAGGCTCCGGACGCGGAGCGGCGCGTGATCCTGCACCTCATGCGCCAGTACGAGGGCCGCGTCCCGATGGGCGCG
>SABN01000287.1 GCA_009928955.1 Opitutia bacterium
AGCCGTTTGGCGAGGCGTTCCCGATCTCGCATGCGGGCATCACGGGGCGGCTGTACCGCTGCACGTTCACCCTGCCGATGAAGGACGGCACCTATCCGAGTCTCGCGGCGGCGGAGTGGGAAGCTCGTGAAAAGACCTGGGTGGACGGCATGCTGGACGATGCGGACCTGCTGGTATGGCGCACCGCCGCATGGAAGGATCTCGAAACGCGCATCCGCGAGGGTGAGGCTCTCGGACGTGCCGCAGCGCACGCGCCCGCCGTGGCGGGGGCGGCCGCCTTCAACCCCTCGTCGCGGCTCCCGTTCTGGGGGGAGTACGATGTGGTCGTGGTGGGCGGCGGAACCTCGGGTTCGCCTGCGGCCATTGCCGCGGCGCGCGCGGGCGCGAGAGTGCTGCTGGTCGAGTACCTGCAGGTGCTGGGCGGCGTCGGTACCGACGGCATGATCTTGGGCTACTATGACGGCAACCACTGCGGGTTCACCGAGGAGTTCAAAAAGGCGAATCGCGAAATCGGCGGGAGGCATGGCCTGTATCGACGGGCAGAGACCTGGCGCAAATGGTGCCGCGAGGCGGGGGTCACGGTGTGGCTGGGCGCTATGGGGACGGGCGCGATCGTCGAGAACGACAAGGTGGTCGGCGCCGAAGTCGCCTCGCCGTTGGGCTGCGGCGTGGTGCGCGCGGCGTGCTTCGTGGACGCGACAGGCAATTCAGACCTCGCGGCGGCGGCGGGCGCGAAGACCGAATTCCTCTCGGCGCAGGAGTTCGCGCTCCAGAGCGCGGGGCAGGCCCCGCACCGTCTCGGACGCGACACCATCAACTCCGACTTCGGCTTCGTCGACGATTCGAGCGCGTACGACCTCTGGCTTTTCGGGCTCCGGGCCCGGGCCGGCGCGCCCAACGCCTGGGATCTCGCCAAAATGCCGGACTCCCGCGAACGCCGCCGCATCGTGCCGGACTACGCCGTCAACGCGCAGGATGTGACGGCGCGCCGTCCGTTCCCGGACGTTGTGGTGCAATGCCGGAGTCGGCAGGATTCGCACGGGTACCTGACCGACGATTTCCGCTTTCTTTCCGAGCCCAGCGCCAACCTGATCAAGATGAAGCGTGAAACAAGCCTCAGCGCGGTGTTCGATGTGAACGTGCCGCTTCGTTCCCTGCTGCCCAAGGGGTTGTCCGGCATCGCGGTGGTGGGGATCGGCAGCGGATGCGCACGGGACGTCCTGCCGATGATACGCATGCAGGCCGATCTCATGAACATGGGATACGCCGTGGGCACGGCTGCGGCGATGGCGGCCGGTAAGGGCGGCGAA
>SABN01000127.1 GCA_009928955.1 Opitutia bacterium
TCGATCCTCTCCATCGGGCCTCCTTGCCTGGTTGCAGGAGTCCCGTGATGGGGACATTTCTATTGAGTTACAAGGGGACATTTTCAAAGAGTCGCGACACCTCGGGTCGAATCTCGGGCCGAACCCCCGCAGGCGAGCAGGCCGTGCCGGCGGTTCCGTCGGCGGGGATGCGCCTGCCGTCGTCAAAGGTTCCGACGGCCTCAAATCCGTCCCGATGGGACGTTGACTCGCGGAACCCGCCAGGTAAACCGCTCTATTTCCGTGTTAGTTTTTCGTTTGGCTTCCGAAGGGCGAAGGAATAAATTAAACAACAGTCTGGATCGCCAGATTTCCAATCGGCGCGGCGTCTAAAATGCAGGGATGAAAGCAGGGAGCGAATCATGAGGAAGATGACTTGTCTGTGGGTGGCGGCCTTGGGTTTTTGTACCATGGCCTTCGGGAGCGATCCGCTCGACATCAGCGGTTATGTGTTGACTCAGGCCAACAGCGCCCAGACGTTCACGCTGCCGGCGGGCACGATGATTCCGCCCAGCGGCTATGTGATCGTGGCGCGCGATACGGAGAAGGCGGCGTTCCAATCGGCCTGGAGCGTCACGCTGGGAAGCAACGTCGTGTTCGTGAATTCCGGCAATAAGGTTCCCCAGATCAACGGCGCTGAAACCTACACGCTGAGCGATGCGGCGGCTGCGGTGGTGGATGGGCCGACGCCCACGTCGCTGGATCCCGTCAGCAGTTCGGTCCAGCGAACGGCGCTGGGCGGCGCGGCGTCCGAGGCGGGCAACTGGACCAAAGTTGCGCTGGCATCCGCGACGCCCGGCACGGGCGCGGCGGGCGACGGCACCGCCGGCCTGCGCATCAGCGAATATGCGGACGCGACGGCGTTTGCCAACGAGTTTGTTGAACTGTTTTATGACGTGTCGGTTGTTCCGCCCTCCAACATGCCTCCGGTGATGGCGTCCATTGGCAACAAGTCGGTGGTGGAAGGCAACACCCTGTCCTTTACGGTGACGGCGACGGATGCGGTGGATGGCGACGAGATCGCCCTGATCGCCACGGCCCTTCCGGCTGGCGCGACGTTCGTCGGCGCGACCAATGCCGGCACCGCCAGCAGCACCTTCACGTGGGAAAATGCCGGGCCGCTGGGCGATTACAGCGCCACCTTCCAAGCCACCGACAAGGACGGGACCGACACCGAGACGATTTCCATCAACGTCAACGACGGCACCGGACCCGTCGCGATCGCCTTCCAAGGCTTCGAAGGCACGGCCGCCGACACCTGGGGCATCGCGGACATCGATCCCGCCCTCGTCTTGAGCACGACGGGCAGCGGCGACACGCCGGCGAACCAGCGCGTGCGCACCGACGCCAAATCCTGGCAGCCGGGCGAAGGCGAATATGCGACCGAGTCAATGGAACTGGTCGCAGTGGACGTGTCGGCCTACTCGGAGGTGGTCTTGACCCTGCATCTTTCCGCCACGACGACGGAAATCGCTACGGATGAAAGTGGCATGTGGCCCGAGGACAACATCAGCTTTTACCTGGCGCTGGACGGCAACGAGTATCCGGCAACGGCGGACATGACGGTGTCGGGCAATATGCTGGAAGTGGGCGGCATCGCGGGCGCCCTGTGGGGCTTCGACGCCACGGGCGTCGCGGCGACGACGGCCGGGGTGGCGCGCACGGTCGCGCCCGCCACGGGCGGCGTGACCGCCGACGGCATCGCGACGGTCCAGATCACGCTGCCGCCAGGGACCGCTTCCGTCAAGCTCATGGGCAGCGTCGCCCAGGCATATGCCGGCTACTTCTGGAACGTGGACGATATTTCGCTGGCGGGCATTGCCGACGGCGGGGCTTCGGATTATCCGCCCTCCATTTCCGTCAGCCCGGACGGCCTGGAGAAATCGGTGGGCGTCAGCAATAACCTGAGCTTCACCATCACCGCCTCGGAAATTCCGAACGATGCGAGCGACGAAGTGCGGGTGTGGGCGACGGGCCTGCCGGCGGGCGCGACCTTTGCCGGCGCGACCAACGTCGGCGGCGCAAGCAGCCTTTTCAACTGGACTCCGGAGACGGCCGGCACGTATCCCGTCAGCTTCTATGCCGGCGACAAGGACGGGACGAACCAGGTGGACGTGACCATCACGGTCTACGAGGGCGGCGGCGGGACCTATGCGGTGGTGGTCGGGCTGAACAATTATTCGCCCAGCTACGGCGCCAGTTCCCTGAGCGGCTGCGTGCCGGATGCCAACCACATCTACACCAATATCATCAAGCGCGGGGAATGGAATCCGCTGAGCGTGACCAGGCTGTTGGATTCGGCCGCGACGAAAGCCGCCATCCGCGCGGCGATCGCCAGCTATGCCGCCACGGCGGTGGCGGGCGACACGTTCTTCTACTTCCAGTCCAGCCACGGCGGCCAGAACAGCGGAACGTCGGTTTACCTGTGCTCCTACAACGCCAACTACGAGGACACGGAACTGGCGGCGGACCTGTCCGCGTTCGCGACGGGCGTGAAGGTGGTGGTGACGGTGGACGCCTGCCACTCGGGCGGGCTGTTCAAGTCGGTCCCGGACGGCACGCGGGCGGAGCGGATCTCGAAGCGCGGGTGGGATCTGGCGGGCATCGTGTCCCGGATCATGGACGAGCAGCGCGCGGCGAAGCTCGCCGCCGGCGCGAAGGGCGTGGAATCCCGCGTGAGCGCCAGCGAAATCGGCTGGATCACGGCGGCGGACTACGACCAGTATTCGTATGACGAGGGCCCCAACGGGGGCGGCTGGTTCACGGACAAGTTGATCGAGGGCTGGACGAACAATCCCCCCGCCAGTTGCGACCTGAACGGCGACAACTACGCGAATTTCTACGAGCTGTACGACTATTCCTGGGATGTGGCGAACACCGAGGAATTTGAATACACCACGGCCATGGCCCACAACACGAACGTGCTGCTGGCCACGATCGCCGGCTGGGTCGGCGAAGCGGCTCCCGGCGGCCTCATCGTCTTCAGCAACATGGCCGCCCAGGCGATGATCGTCGGCGACACGCTGAACTTCCCGGTGGGCGCCTATACCGCCGGCACCAACGTGCCCGCGACCGTCACGATGACCACGGTGCAGGACGGCGCCAGCTACGCCGACGGGGTGCTGACGTTCACGCCGACGACGGATGGAACCTATACCTTCAACTTCACGGGCACCAACGCGAACGGCGGCTCGGCTACCGCCAGCCTGGCGGTGACCGCCACCTTGCCGGCGCCGGAATTGGCCGACCCTGCCGCAACGGCCATCGGCAACGATCGCTTCACCGCCAACTGGAACGCCGTTGGCGGCGCCGCCAGCTATCTGCTGGACGTGGCGACGGCGGATACGTTCTCCGCCGGGAGCGGCGGCTCGGATCTGGTTTCCGAGGGGTTCGCCACGGCGGCGCCGGACGGCTGGACCATGGCGGGCGTGGGCAGCTATTCCAGCTCGCCCTTCGTCGGCACGCTGCTGGCCGGCTCCCTTTCCATCAAGTTCGACGACACGGGCGATTCCGCCCTGACGCCGGCCTTTGCGGCCGGTTCGGCGACGAATCTGCAGTTCTGGGCCTACGGCAACGGGGGCTCCGGCAGCACCTTCGCGATTTCCGGGCTGGTCAACAGCGTCTGGACGCTGCTCGACACCGTGGTCATCGCCCAAGACGGCGCCACCTACAACGTGGCGCTGGCACCGCAGACGACGCAAATCGGCTTCTACTTCACGAAGGTCAAGAACTGCGCCCTGGACGACGTGGTCGTGCAGGCCAGCGACTCCGGCTCGAGCACGCTGGTCTTGGATGCCCAGAGCGTGGCGGGCACCAGCTACGAGGTGACGGGTCTGGACATGGATGCGACCTACTACTTCCGGGTGCGGGCCGTCGGCAATCTGACCGGACCCAATTCCGAGACCGGTTCGGCGACGACGACCGCCACGGATACGGCGCCTGCGTTCGACGCCATTCCGGGCCAGTCGGCGACCGTGGGCGTGCTGCTCGCGCTGGACGTTTCCGCCTATGATTCGGGATATCCCGCGCCGGCGCTTTCGCTGGTGTCGTCCACGGCGGCCGGCGCCGATTATGGATTCGCCGGCGGGACCCTCTCGTTCACGCCGAGCGCGGCGGGCGACTTCGAATTCGTGTTCCAAGCGTCGAACTCGCTGGGCACGGCGCTGGCGACGGTGAACGTGGCGGTGGCATCCTCCCCGGTGTACATTCCCGTGGCCACCATCGACGATCTCGCCAGCACCTCCTTCACGCTCAATTGGACGCCCTGCACCGGCGCGACGGATTACCAGATGCAGGTGGCGACCAACAACCTGTTCGCGGCCGACAGCGGCGGCAACCTGATGGAAAACGGCGGCTTCGAAACCGGCGACGACACGGGCTGGGACGTGTTCGAAGCCAATTATTCCGTGGTGACGACCGATCCGCAGGAGGGGACCTACCACGTGAGCTGCGCGGCGACGGACCGGCGCGCCCTGATGCAGGCGGTGAACATCACGGGCGACGGCGTCACCGAATACGAGGTCAGCTTCTGGTACAAGAAGCCGGCCAGCGGCAACGCCCGCATCTGGGCTTCTTGGGACACGGGCGGACAGGTTTCCGGCGACAGCTTGCAGCCCGCAACCTATCTGCAAGCGGCGGCGGCATGGACCAAAGTGACGTACCGCGTGGTGCCGAGAAGCGGGGCCAACGTCTTGAAATTCGAGGTGCGCACCTACAAGGACGCCACGGTGCTCTGGGACAACTTCTTCGTCGGCGTGGCCGGCGGAGCCAAGGCCGCCCCGCGCGCCATCCTGGTGGACGAGACGGTTTCCGCGCTGACCCGTCCCGTGACGGGGCTGACTCCGGAGACGCTGTACTACGCCCGCGTCCGCATGGCCGGCGGGACCTGGTCGGAGGTCGTTTCCGCGACGACGCTGTCGTCGGGGCCGGTGGCGCCGGCCTTCGCGGCGATTCCGGCGCAATCGGCGAGCGTAGGCGTCCTCTTCTCGCTGGACGTCTCCACCTACGACTCGGGCAATCCGGCGCCGGTCCTGTCGCTGGATTCCAGCACGGCGGATGCGGGCGACTACTCCTTCGCGGGCGGGACGCTCTCCTTCACACCGAGCGTGGCGGGTGAATTCGAGTTCGTCTTCATGGCCTCGAACGAACTAGGCACGGCGATGGCCACGGCCACCGTAACCGCGGTCGAAGGGCCGGTCGAACTGCTCGCGCCGGTCATCCAGGCCGCCAGCGCCATCGGCGAGGAACAATTCAACGCCAACTGGCTGGCCTCCGCTGGCGCCACGGGCTACCGGCTGGATGTCGCGACAAACGAAGCCTTCCGGCATACCATGGGCCGGCGCACCGCGACGCTGGCCGCCGGCGACCTGGTGATCGTGACGGTGAATGCCGATGCGACGAGAGGATTTGACGTCGTCCCGCTGGTGGATTTGGATGCGGGCACCGTCATCCATTTCACCGACAACGGATGGAGCAATGGAACATGGCGCGCCAACGAAGGGACCGTCACCTATACGGCGCCCGGCGCGATCACGGCCGGAACGGTCCTGTCCTATCGCTCGACGACCGCGAATGGATTTGTCTCCAACGCCACCTTCCAGTTGTCCGGTTCCGGCGACACCATCTTGGCCTACCAGGGCAGCAGCAACAGCCCGACGTTCCTGTATGGCGTGGGCTGGGCGATCGCATCGCCTTGGGTGACGGGCGCGGTGAACGCCAACAACTCGCAGATTCCCGCCGGCCTGAGCGCGGAAACCTATACCATCGTGACGTGCGGCAGTTCGGACAATTACCAATACGATGCGGCCAACGGCACGTCCGGCTCGGCCGGCACGCTGCTGCAATGGGTGGCGAGCGCGGGCAACTGGGTGGGCGGCGATTCCACCGGCTATGCCAAGTTCACGCCGGACTTCACCGTGGGCGTGGTGGAGCAGTACAACGACTTCGTGCCGGGCTATGAAAACCTCGACGTGGGCAACGCGACATCGGTTGCGGTCACGGGCCTGACGGAAGGCGTGACGTACTACTATCGCGCCAAGGCGACCACCGCCACGTCCAACAGCCCGTATTCAGGGACGACGAGCGTGGTGACGACGGCGTCCGCCGGCACCCCGCCGGTGTTGAATGCCATCGGCGCCCAAAGCGTTTTCTTGGGCGAGACGCTCCACTTCCATGTCTCGGCCGCGCCGACGGACGAAGACATGGTGACGCTGTCGGCCAGCAACCGGCCGGCGGGCTCGGAGTTCTATCCGACGAACGAACTGGGCACGTTCCTCTGGACCGGCGCCTCGCCGACGGGCACCTATGCCGTGACCTTCCGCGCCACGGACAAGGACGGCGCCGACGAGGAGACGGTCTCCATCACGGTCCATCCGGCGCCGCACGTCAACCAGTTCGCGATGTCCGGCGATTCTCCCTCGGCCCAGTTCACGTCGGTGGCGGGCCGGACCTACCGGCTGATGTACACCACCAACCTGCTTGGCGATCCCCTCGTGTGGGAAGAGGCGGACAGCGCCGATGGCACGGGCGGATCGATCACGCTGACGGACGACGATCCGGCTGATCCGATGCGCTACTATCGTCTCACGGCTCCGTAGGCGGAATATCCGCCGAGCCACTGCCGCGCCCCGGTCGGGGCGCGGCATTTTCTTTGCTTTCCCAAAGGGGGGGGCGAGTCTGGAAAGATATAACCATCAATGCATAGTTAATTAACTATGCATAGGAAATCATGCAATTAACAATTATAACAGGAATGAGATGCAATCAAGTATAGCAGATATTGCATCCAATCCGCTACGCACTATTATTAATCCGGCAATATAATAGTTATACAGCTGCATAGCGGACACGGGGGTGTTCGAACAGGCGGGCGACCAGGTTGGGGTTCCTTTGGTTGCGAAC
>SABN01000288.1 GCA_009928955.1 Opitutia bacterium
AGCGGTCATGCCTGCGGCGTGCTCGTATTTTTTGAACGGCAGAAATTTGAGCTGCATCGAAAGACGCAGCAGGGTGCGGAAGACCTCAAGCTCCGTATCGAGTTCAAGCAGCACCGGGAGCTTTCGCTTCGCCTTGTTCGCCTTGATCATCAGGCGCAGGATTTCTAGCATTTGCGTCTTGATCTGCGCCGCGAGCACAAACCGCTCGCTTTTTGGAAAATGCGCGAGCGCGAGGTGCATGTAGGCGATAAGGTCTTCGTGCTTCGCCCTGATCCTTAGTTCTTCCGCCGCCATAGATTGTTACCTCCAAAATCGTCCCCCGGCGCGGGGCGCGCCAGGGGACCGGATATTCAGATTACAGAACCCAGATTACACCAGAAAAGCCGGGCGGAACCCGACGCTCGCGCCGACGTCCGAGCGGCCGCCGCTGAGGTACAGACAGAACAGCCCCGCGCTGGACGTGTAGTACCAGCCGCCTCCGCGGCTCGGCATGCGCTCGCCCACGTTGAGAACAGAGATGGTCCCCTTCGGTTGCTCGGTGTACGCGCCACCGTCGAGGTGCGTGATAGGGGCGATCGCGGCGGCGGCGAGGGATGCGGGGACCGCGAGTCCGACCTTCTTGGTCATATCCTTCCACGCTACCGAGCACGAGCCGGTCTCTACGGTGTTTGTAATCGCGTCCGAAAGCACGGGGGCTCCGCCCCCCGCAACGGTGGAGTTGAAGCGGAATCCCGTGTCCGGCCAGCTCGCCTCGGCGAGGTCGGGGCGATTGTCGACGGGCATGTGGATTTTGCCGTCTATCAGCTTCAGCCCGTCCGTCCACTCCCAGACGTTGCCGACGAGATCGGCGAGGCCGGAAAAGGTTCCGTCGTGTCTCCACGACGCCGGGCCGCTGCCCGTCTGCGTGCGACCCGTACCGGTCGCGGCGCCGGGAGTGCCGTTGTCGCCACGCGCGCCCGTTTCGTAGGTCGCCTCGTGCGATCTCCCACAGTTAGTGTTGCCGCGAGGCTGGAATTCGTTTTTAAGGCACCATAGGGCTATCGCCGCCCACTCCCAGCTGTTCAGGAGGTGCCACCCCGCTCCCTTGCTGGTGCAAGCTGCGCGGGCGCCGTCGAAGTTGATGCTCGCCGTGGGGTCGACTCCGGGGAGAGAGCACGCTCTCCCGTCGTAGACTCGCGCGGGGTACTGGCCTACAAGGAGTTCCGTCCTAGGGACGCCGTTGCTGACGAAGGCGGGGTGGAGTCCGCTCCCGAGTAGGGGGTCGATGTCCTGGAGGTTGAACTTCGGGATGCGTACCATGTAGCTGGGG
>SABN01000029.1 GCA_009928955.1 Opitutia bacterium
CGGCCGCTCTTTCGAGTCATCCTTGGGAAAGAATTACTTCTTCATCTTGCGACGGAGAACCATCGCCAGCGCGCCCAAGCCCAACAGGCTCATCGTCGCCGGCTCCGGAACCGCCTGGATGTCGCCATCCATCGTCAGGCTGTTCAGCAGACGGCTGGAGCCCGCCGCGGCCGGCGAACCGGTCGGGGTGTTCACGGCGCCACCGGTGGAGCGCAGGAACAAGGTGTTCGCGCCCGCATCGATCGTGCCCACCGCAACATCCGCATACACGGAGCTGGCGGAGGCGTAGGCCACCGTCCAAGCGGTGCCGACGTCGCTGCCGTTCAGGGACCACTGCAAGGTGCCCGCGCCCGTGCCGGAACCGTTCAAGCCGCCGACGCCGATCGTCGCATTGGCGATTTCATAGCTGGCCGCCACGGTGACGCTCAGGCTGATGCCGTTGTCCGACTCAATCCAGTTGTTGCACGCGAACTGGTTCGCCGCCGTGCTGGAGACGCCCAACTCCACGCGGGTCAATTCGCCGAAGGTCACTTGACCGATGTTCGCCGCCGAGCCGTTCGCCGACATGCTTGAATTGCCGCCCGAGAACGTCCACGTCGCCAACAGTTCGGCTTGCGCCACCGAAGCGATCGCCACAATCGCCAACGCAATCATCAATTTCTTCATCACGATCTCCTTGAGTTTAGTTTCTTTATTTTAAATCGCTTGGAGGAAAAATTCCTTCCTCAACTTGGTCTCATTTATACACCCCGCGGCAATGCGGCGTAAAGTTTTTTTTCCATATTTTTCACTACCGTTTTACTTGCGGAAATTGCGCCGTTGCGAGCAAAGCTGCGGCCCTCCCCATGGCCTCCGTCAGAACTTCATCAGACGCAAGCGCGCCAGAGCCGCCTCCGCCCCCGGCATTTCCGGCTCCAGCGCCAGCGCCTTTTGCACGCAGAACTCCGCCTCCGCGTACCGGCCCAGCTGGGCGTAGGCCATTCCCAGATTGAACCACATCGGCGCGGTGCCCGACCGACCGGCGACCGCCGCCTGGAAATGCGGCAGCGCCTCACCGGCGCGGCCCGACCCGTAGAGCAAAACCCCCAGATTGTAGTGCGCTTCGGGATGCGCGGGCTCCAACCGCAACGCTTCCTCGCAAGCCGCCCGGGCTTCGTCCTTCCGGCCCAGCGCCGAAAGCGCCTGGCCCCGGTTGCTGTGATAGTCCGCCATACCGCCCTTCATCCCGATGGCCTGGTCTTGCAGCGCCAACGCCTCTTCCGCCCGCCCCAGTTTCAGCAGGACGCTCCCGAGATTGGCGACATACCCCGCTTTTTCCGGCTTCAACCGGACCGCCTGCCGGATATGGACCACCCCCTCCTCCCCGCGCCCGGCCTCGACCAGCGCCAACCCCAAGCTGTTCTGGGCGAAATGCGAACCCGGATCCAGATCGACCGCGCGCCGGAAAATCGTCGCGGAATTCCTCCACCACGGCAGTTGCGCATGCGTCTGGACCAGACACAGGACCAACGCCAGACCGCAAGCCGCCGCGATCCATCGCCGCGCCCGGGGCCGCCCGCTCCACTCCGCCGCCGTCCAGGCGCATGCGATTCCCAGCCCGATCAACGGCAGATAGGTCCATCGGTTCGCAAATTGCGCCAGCCCCAGCCGAACGCCCCGGATGACGGGAAACAGCGTGATCAGAAACCACAACCAGCCCACCGTCCCATATGGCCGCTTCTCGCGCTGGCCCCAAAAAAACCATGTCGCCGCGGCCAAGGCCGCCAGCGCGGCCAAGGAATAAGGCCACGCCACGACGTCGTTTTCCGGATAGAGGATGCTCAGCCGGACCGGCGCCGCGACCTTTTCCAGATAATCCACGTAGTTCGGCGCGACCATTCCGATCCGCGACGCCAGCGACACGGGCGTCCCTTCCCCCCGGCCCGTCGTGTGGGTGAACAGGTTGATCCCCATGAACACCGCCGCCAGAGCGATCAGCGGCGCCTTCTCCGCGAGCAGCGGACGCCACGCCTGCCATGCCCCCGCCCCCTGCGGCCACCGGGCCCGCTTCAACGGCCACCCGTCGAGCAGCAGCAGCAAGGGCGGCAACGCAATCAGGATCGCCTTCGACATCAGCCCGGCCAGCATCAGGAGGAAAACCGCCGCCATCCGCCCTGCGGAGGGCTTTTCGGCATGCCGCACGTAGGCCAGAAGCGCCAGCATGAAAAACAGCCCGCTCAGCACGTCCTTGCGCGCCGCGATCCACGCCACCGCCTCCATCCGCGTGGGATGCCACGCGAACAGCGCCGCCACGAAAAAACTGCGCCCGCGCGATCCCGTCACCCGGAACAGCGCCCAGAACAGCAGCGCCGCGTTCGCCGCGTGCAGGAGAACGTTCACCAGATGGTGTCCGCCCGGCCCCGCCCCGAACACCGCGATGTCCGCCATGTACGAAATCCACAGCAGCGGCAGCCACCATTGCTCGCGCACCGCCGTGAACGCCTGCCGCACCCCTTCCCCCGTCAAGCCTTCCGACACCATCGGGTTCTCCGCGACGTACAGATAATCGTCCAAACTGATGTAGCCAAACCCCCGTGCCGGCCAGAACAGCGCCAACGTCAAACCCGCCAGCAGCAAGACCAGCCATGCCTCTCGATGCCGCTTCAGGAACCCGGACTCCGGAATGCCGCTCATATTGCCTTTCTCCATTGGATGGTCGGATCTGAAATCCGCGGAGGCCGCATCCCTATTCCCGATGCGGTTTCCCCTGCCGATACAGCCGCAGGCGCCCTTCGATCCGTTCCGCCAGCGCGGAATCCCCCTGCCGCATCGCCAAGGCCATCGCCCGCTCCCCGGTCGCCACCGCCTTTTCGAAATCCCCGCCTGCGGCTTGCGCCGCCGCCAGAGTGTCCATCGCCGCGGCAGGCTCCTCCGCGGCGAGTTCCACCGCCCGCCCGGCAAACGCCAAGGCCAAGGGGATCGACTCCGCCGGCGACCGCCGGTCCGTCGCCACTCGCCAGGCGATGGCGTTCAGCAAGGCGGCATTCTCCGCCTCCCTTTCCGCCAAGCGCCGGAAACACGTCCAGGCGTAGGGGCGGGAGCGATCCCGCCAGAGCAGGAGATAGTACGGGAACAAATCGACGGACGACTGGATGTTCCCGCCGGGCCATTCGGTCAAGAGCGCCGCCTGCGCCCGGGCGTTCTCCTCCTCCCCGCTCTCGAAATAGGCGCGGATCAACTGGATCCGGAACCGCGACGATTGCGGATCCAGCGCCAGCGCTCGGTTCAAATGCCGGATCGCTTCGTCCCATTCCCCTTCGTGCAGGCATGCCATTCCATAGCTGCCATGGACGAGCGCCGAAGCTTCCGGCGCATTCACAATCGGCTCCAACACCGCTTGCGCGAGGCGGGCGCGGCCATTCAGCGCCAATCGGCAGGCGTCGTCCCCCATGGCCGCCACGCGGCCCGGGGTGGACCGGCTCCAGGCTTGGCGGAAGGTTTCCTCCGCCGGCCCCGTCTCGCCTTGTTCCCAAAGCCAGATTCCCCGGTTCATCATTCCCTGGAAGTGGAACGGGTCGGCCTCCAGCACCCGCGCAAACAGCGTCCCGGAGTTCGTCCAAACCGGCAAGTGCCGCGCCGTCAGAACGCCGACGGCCAGGATCGAGGCCACGCCTGCGGCGATCCGCGCCCGCCGCCCCCTCGCGCCCGCCGGCATCGCCTGGGCCAGCAGGAGCACCAATCCCATCGCGGGCAGATAGGTATAGCGGTCCGCGCGGCTTTGCGCGCCAAATCCCACGAGCCCCGACACCGGCAGCAACAGGACGACATACCAAAGCCAGCCCACCGCGAAGGCCGGCCAACGCCGCCGCGCGAACCATGCGGCCCCGGTGATGGCCGCCAAGACGAGCCCCGCTCCGGCCACCGTCCCGCCCGCCACGTCCAGATCGCCGTACAGCACGTTCAGGCCGCTGGGCCAAACCGTTTTCCAAAGATAGTGGACCAAGTGGATCGGCACGCGCGCCAGCCGCGTCCATGCATCGCCCGTGTTCAAGGACTCCCGGGCCGCGTGGCCGCCGACGGCCAAGGCGCCGGATATGAGGCCCAACAGCCAGAACATCCATTTCTCCGCCACCAGGCGGGGCAACTTCGCCCGGAAATCAGCCCCCTCCGGCCGCATCCGCTTCAACGGCCAGATGTCCAGCAAAAGCAACAGGAGCGGCGTGGCCATGAGCGTGGACTTGCTCATCAGCCCCAAGGCGAGAAGTCCCGCCGAGGCCCAAGCCCATCCCCGGGAACGCCGGCCTTCCGCGAAGCTCCGCGCGTAGGCCCACAGGCAGAGCAGGAAGAAGAATCCGCTCAACACGTCCTTGCGGCCGGAGATCCAGGCGACGCTCTCCACCCGCAGCGGGTGGAGGGCCCAGATCAGCGCCCCCCAGCAGGCGAATCCCAGACTCCCGGTCCAGCGCCTCAATAAAATGAAAAACAAGACCCCGTTGAGCGCGTGCAGCGCGATGTTCACCAGATGGAATCCCCGCGGTTCCGGCCCCAAGGCCTCCACATCCAGCATATAGGCCACGTTCAACATCGGAATCCACAGGCCTTCCTGCATTTTCCCGAACGCCGCCTTCACCCCCGGCCAGGTCAGCCCTTCCATCACGTCCGGATTGTCCCGCACATAGGCGGAATCGTCCAACGACACGAAGTCATATCCGGTCGCCGGCCAGTACAACGCCAGCGTGACCGCAAAGAGCAGCAACGCCATCCCCATTCCTGGGTGGCGGCGGAATGCGCTGGATCCGGGTTTTTCTGTCATGCGCATGGCATCCGCACGGCGGCCGCGGCAGTCCGAATGGTTTCTCTGGAACCCATGCCGGAGAGCATCGGACGAAACCCACGCTTCAATCAAGAGCAAAACCACCACGGGAAGCGCGTTCAGCGCGCGCGGCCGGCGGCAGGCCCCATCGACGGACGTTTCCGCCCAAACAGGGACGGGTATTCTGATCAAATGCCGGTTCCTTTGGCGGTTTTTGCCGGATGCACGCCCCCCCCCCGCACTTGGCATGGGTCCATTCCTTCGCCCGCCCGGCGGCCTGTTGCATTGCCGTCCCGGCCCCGCCGTGCTATACACCCCTTGCGATGAAATCCGGAGAAACATCCGCTCCCCCCTGTTCCGGCTCGTCACCTTCCGCGGCAATGGTGGCGCGCCGCGGTCCCGCATCCGCATCCGCGGCGGCTGGCGCCCGTTCCCGCCACGGAAATGCCCATGCGGCCTTTCCGCGTTTATTCCGGTTGAATGGATATCCGAACCTGTCGCGATGGATCGCCACCTGCCCGGAGGAGCCCTTCAGATGAACATCCTGATCACCGGCATTTGCGGCTTCGTTGGTTCGACGCTGGCCCGCCGCCTGCTCGAAATGCGCGCAGACCTGGCCATCGCCGGGATGGACAACCTGATCCGCCCGGGAAGTGAAATCCATCGCGAGACGTTGCGTTCCCTCGGCATCCGGCTGGTGCATGGAGACATCCGCTCCGCAAGCGATTTCGAGGGGTTGCCGAAGCTCGATTACGTGATCGATGCGGCCGCCCTGCCCAGCGTCCTGGCCGGGGTGGACGGCGAGACCAGCAGCCGGCAACTGATGGAACACAACCTCTTGGGAACGATCAACATCCTGGAGCGGTGCAAGCGCGATTCGGCCGGCTTCATCCTGTTCAATACGAGCCGCGTCTATTCGATCCCGCCCTTGACGGCTCTGCCGCTCGGGGTGGATGCGGAGGCGTATGTCCCCGACTTCGGCCGCATCGCGATCGCCGGGATGAGCCGCCAGGGGCTCGACGAACGGTTCTCGACGAATCCGCCGCTTTCCCTTTACGGGGCCTCCAAGCTGACTTCGGAAATCCTCGCGCTGGAATACGGCTCGTCGTTCGGCTTCCCCGTTTGGAGCAATCGGTGCGGCGTTTTGGCGGGCGGCGGACAGTTGGGCCGTCCCGATCAGGGCGTCTTTTCATATTGGATCCACGGGTGGCGCGAACGAAGGCCGCTCCGCTATGTCGGCTTCGATGGACAGGGACATCAGGTCCGCGATTGCCTCCATCCCCGCGACATGGCCGGGTTGCTGCTGAAGCAAATGGATTGCACGGGCAACGACAAGCGGCGGGTGCAGAATCTGTCCGGCGGAATGGCATCGGCGACTTCGCTGGCGCAATTGAGCCGGTGGTGCGAAGGCCGTTTGGGAAAACACTCCGTGGCGGGCGATGCGACCTCTCGCCCGCATGACGTGCCTTGGCTGGTGCTGGATTCCAGCTTGGCAACCGCCCAGTGGGGGTGGAAGCCGCAAACGCCCAAAGAAGACATTTTCGAAGAGATCGCCCGCCATGCGGAAGCGCATCCGGACTGGCTGTCCCGTTCCTCCCCCGGGAGCGGCGCCCGATGAAGGCCGATCCCCCTCGCCCCGCCGCAAGCGGAGAACCGCTCACGCTCCTGTCGGTCGTCATCCCCGCGCGCGACGAGGAGGGATGCCTGGCCTCGACCATCGGTCATTTGCATTCCACCTTGGAACTCCATCATATCCCCCATGAAATCATTGTCGTGGACGATGGCAGCACCGACGCGACCTGGAGCATCCTGCAGGGGTTGAGCCCTGCCATGCCCGAGCTCCATCCGGTTCAAACCGGAGAGCCCTGCGGCTTTGGATGCGCCATCCGCCGCGGGCTCGAGCAGATGACCGGAGATGCCGTCGTCATCATGATGGCCGATGAGTCGGATGATTGCCGCGATGTCCCGACCTACTGGAACACCTTGCGGCAGGGCTACGACTGCGTGTTCGGCAGCCGCTTCATGGCCGGCGGCGGCACCCGCGATTACCCCCCCCTCAAATATGTCCTGAACCGCATGGCGAATGCATTCATCCGGCTTCTCTTCCGGATCAAGCTGAATGACACCACCAATGCCTTCAAGGCCTATCGGTCCAAGGTGATCGCTGGCTGCATGCCTTTGCTTTCCCTGCATTTCAACTTGACCGTCGAATTGCCGCTCAAGGCCATCTGCCGCGGCTATTCCTGGACCGTCGTTCCCGTGACGTGGCGAAACCGGCAGACGGGGGTGGCCAAGCTCAAGATCAAGGAGATGGGCAGCCGCTACTTTTTCATCGTCATGTACATCTGGCTCGAAAAATACTTCAGCCGCGGGGATTACAAGGTTCGGCCAGACCTGCGGAAATAACCGATGGGGCCGGCGAACGGCCCGCGCGGGCCATCTCGTCCGGCGGCCCCCCGAACAGGGCGCCCCCCGGGTCTTGCACTTGTGCTTGTCCCGCCCGACTCCAGACTGGTAGCTTGAAGAAATGAAGATGTTGCCCCCTCGATCTTCCGGCGCGCGCCCCGTGGAGGCGCCGTGAAGCTATCCCTTGTTTTCCCGTCGTGGTGCGGCTCGTTCGGCATCTATTCGCGCGTGGCGAACAAGATCGCCGCGTTCCCCCCGTTGAACCTGGCGATGATCGCCACGCTGGCGCGGCAGGCGGGCTGGGAGGCGCAGATCATCGATGCGGAGGTCGAGCAGCTGGATTTCCCGCAGGTCCTCCGCCGCGTGCGGGAATTCAACCCGGACCTGATCGGCATGACCGCCACCACGCCGTTCTTCCACCGGGTCGAGGAAACCGCCCGGCAGCTCAAGCAACATCTGAAAACCCCCATCATCGTCGGGGGCCAGCATGTCTCCATCCTGGCGGACAAAACCTTCTCCGACTGCTTCGACTATCTCTTCCTCGGCGAATGCGAGTTGACGCTCAAGGAGTTCCTGGACAAGTTTTCGCGGGGCGAGCCGGTCGGCGGCGTCCCGGGAATCATGGCGCGGGAAGGCGGCCGGGTGGTGCGCGGACCGGAGGCGCCGCGGCTGGCGGACCTGGATGCCGCCCCCCTCCCGGCGCGCGACCTGCTCCGCAACGACCTCTATTTTTCCGGCACGCCCCGCGGCCGCAAGCGATACACCTGCTTCCAGATGACGCGCGGATGCCCCTTCCGGTGCGTCTATTGCGCCAACGACCTGTATGGCAAGCGGATCCGGCGGCGAGGGCTCGCCAACGTCTTCCAAGAGCTGGAGTGGATCGTCCATGATCTGGGGATCCGGCACGTCTTTTTCATCGATGACACGCTGACCTTGGACCGGAAGTACATCCTCGACTTCTGCGACGAGGTGCAGAAGCGATCTCTGCGCTTCACCTTCGAGGGCAGCACCCGGGCCAATTGCTGGGACGAGGAGCTGGCCACGAGGCTCAAGGCCTGCGGCCGGGTCCGGATCAGCTTCGGGCTGGAGACGGCCGTCCCGGAAATCCTGAAGCTGATCCAAAAGGACGTGGCGCTGGAGTCCTATGTGGCCGCCAACCGCATCAACAACCGCCTCGGCATCGAAACCATCAATTCCGTCATGCTCGGGCTGCCGGGCGACACGCGCGCAACGATCAAGCAAACCGTGGATTTCCTTTGCCGCGCCCGCGACATCCACCACACGACCTACGGCATCGCCATTCCCCATCCCGGCACGGAGCTGTACCGCATGGCCGAAAACGGGCTCCACGGACTGAAGCTGATCGAGCGGGATTTCTCGAAATACCAGCGGCACGCCTCCGCCGTGATGGAAGTGAACGGCATCTTGCCGGACGAACTCACCCGCCTCCAGCGGGAAGGCCTGCGCCGCATCTACTCCTGCTGGTGGCGGATCCTTCCGCTCATCCGCCGCCTCGGCGTCCTGGCGCTGCCCCCCCCCCCCGCCTGGGACATCCTGCGCTCCGGAGTGGCCTCCGGGTTCCGGAAAACGGAAATCCAATAGCGCCCCTCGCGCGAAAGGCGGGACCGGGCGGCCGCGCCGTTCAGCCGGGCGGGACTGGACCGCCGGCCGGTCCGGCGGGTTCCGGCTGCAGAAGGATCCATTCGGAATAAGCGCTGTCGATGCGGTTCCGCGGCAGATCCCCGGCCGGCCGGCACAACCGGGGGGAAGAAAGCCGACGCACCCGGCTCCACGCCGGCCGCGCCTCTCCGACGTACCGCGCATCGACGAGGAGGAAGGGAACCCCCTCCCGCCACAGCAGGGCGCTGCGCAAGACGCCGAGATGCCTCGCAAACAGATCCGGCTGGCTGACATGGTGTACGCAATAATATCTCAGGCCCCCTTGCCGCCGTTCCGTAAACAAGATGTAGCAGCGTTCCCCATGCCCGTCATGCAGCACGGCATGGCGACACCCATAGGGCCGATGGTCCTCGAAAACCACCCGGTCGCCGCCGTCCAGCAGGCGGCCGACGCGCTCCTCGGCGGTTTCCACCCGCCAGCCACGCGCGCGCGAGACGGGCAACGACGGAACCAGATAGGTCGTCGCGTCCATTTCCTGGAAGCCCAGCCGCTTCATGATCGGAACCCCCTCCGCATACGACGTCAAGTTGGTGAGCGTGTGCTCTTTCAACCGGAGCACGGGGAACAAAAGCGAAAGACTGTGGTTGCGGTACTCCGGCCGGACGATCCAGCCGTAGAGATTGCAGAACCGATGGACCGCCCCGCCGATCTGGCGGGTGCTGAACAGCAGGCCCAGAAACCCCGCCACCTTCCCGCCGTCGACCAGCGCCAATCCGCGATAGCCTTCATCGAACCGCCAGGCATAGGTCAGGGCCTTGCGCCACGGCTTGCGCGACGCCTCTTCGGAATGGAAGCCGGCCAGGAGACCGAGGATCTCCGGCGTCATCGCCTCCGTGACTTTTTCGACGTGAACCATGGATGACCCGGCGGCTGGGGGCGCTCCTCAAAGCTGGGCGCCGGTCAGACCGATCGTCTGGCCCGACACGAACCCGGCGGACGGGGAAAGCAGATACTGGACCGCCCCGGCGATGTCCCCCACGTCGCATAGCCGGCCCATCGGAATGCGCGCGGCCTCCCGCTTGCGCTGCAACTCGCTCGCCTGCCGGTTGAGGCCGACCGGCACATACGACGGACACAGCGCGTTCACCGTGATGTGCTTGCGGGCCAGCTCCGGCGCCAACAGGCGGACCGTGTCTTCCAAGGCCGCCTTTCCCAGCGAATACGCGGCCAGCGACAGGTGGGGATCGGCGTGGGCCGAATAGAGGGATCCGATGGCGACCAGCCGCCCCCCCTCCGGCCCGGCGTGGTCCGCCAGCAACCGCCCCAGGCGGACCAGGCAGGTCGTTCCAAACTCGATCTGGCGGCGGATGACCTCGTCCTCGGTTTCGAGCAGGCCGCCGCGGGGGATGCCCGGCCACGCCGCGTGCACCACCGCATGCACGTTCCGCCCGCCCAAATACTCCGCCAGCATCCGGTCCCACCCGTCGGACGCGAGATCCAGGGACACTTCCGAGATCCCCGCCTTGTCCAAGGACTCCGGAAGCCCGTGCCGCCCGACGATCCCGACGACGGCATGTTCCGCCGCGAGCGAACGGCACAGCGCCGACCCGATGCCGCCCGCCGCCCCGGTGACCAGCACCGTCTTCCGCCCCGCATCCTCCCTGCGCAAGGCCGCGGGCGGGCGCAGAGCCTCCGCCGCCGCCGGCTCGTTCAGCGTGAAGCCCATGGTGATCTCGGCCGTGGGCAGGTTGCGGGCCTTCTCCAGCACGGTCACCCGGAGCTGTCCGGAAAGATTCTCGAGGTTCCACGCCGTGATCCGCCCGCGCACCAAGACCTCGGCGGGATAATAGAGCGGCGCGGGAAACCGCGCATGGATGGACCCCAGCAACACGCGGCGCCCCGGGAGGTGCATGCCCAGCATCGCGGAAGCCAGACCGACCTGGAACGCCCCGTGCACGATGCGCTCCCCGAAGGTGCTCGCGCGCGCAAACGCCTCGTCCACATGCAGCGGATTCTTGTCGCCCGAATTTTCGGCGAACGCCAGGACATCCGCTTCCGCGAGGACGCGGACAAATTCCGCTTCGACCCCGGCGGAGAGCTCTTCCGGCTTCCAGTGGCGCGCTTCAGGATTCGGCATGTCGCGCCTCCAGATAGGCCAGGATCAGATCGAACGATTCCAGATCGGCGAGTTCCTCCGGTTCGGGGGCGACGCCGAACTCCTCTTCCAGCACCGCCATGAGCGTGATCGTGGCCAGGGAGTCCCACCGGGCCAGCGACGCGCGCGAAGCGTGAAGCGTCTCGGCTTCGGACAGGTCGGGGAACACCAGCCCGAAGCATCGAAGCAGGCGGGCGCGAAAATCAGTCATGCGAAGTCTCCTCCATGCGGTGATACAACGGCGGACATGCCTGCTCGAACGCCGGCCGCCCCAAGACGCGCGTTCCGCCCAGATCCCGGGCGCCAACCGCGTCGAGAAAATCGAGGAACACCTGGTTTCTTCCGCTGGGCGCGCAGGCGAAGGCGATCTCGTCCACGTCGAAGCCGCGGAACAATCCCTGGAGGCACTGGTGCTCGACCCGCCGGGAAAAGGCCCGGCAACTCATCACCCACACGTCGACCTCCAGACGCCGGCCTTGCTTCCGGCCCCCGACCACGGCGATCTTGCCCAGCCGCCCATACTTGTCTTCGTAGGAAAACACGCCGAGGAACGCCTGCGGCGCTTCCAGCCGCGCGCGCCACTCCTGCTCGCCAAATCGCCGGCCGTTGAGATTGAACTGGTTCGTCTTGTTGACCAGTTCCAAGGCCCGCGGATCGACGGGCCGGGACCGCCGGGTCCACGAGATCCGCGCATCGGCCTGGGCCAGGAACTGTTCGGCCGACGCCCCCTCCCCGGCGACGCCCGCCTGGAATTCCGCGCCCGCCCGCAGGCTTGGCATCCGCAGCGCATCTTCGCCGGTCACCGCGGGTTTGCCGAACAGATCGCGCAACTCGCCGAGCAGGGCCCAGACCTCCGCTTCCCGCTCGGGAAACGTCACGCCGCAAATGCCGGGATGCGCCAACTGGACTTCCGCCACTTCGGACGGTTGGTTGTCGACGAAGACGACATCGCCGGCCCCGATGTTCCAAGCGCGCAGGATGCGCGCGACGGCATCGGACTTCGGCCCCCAGCCCGCCTCGACCGGAAAGAACTGGTCGCCCGGAATCAGCAAGTCCGGCCGTTTCAGGGCCTTCCCGGCCAAGGCTGCATCGTTCCGGCTCGCCACGGCGACCAAAACGCCGGCGGACGCGAGCGCATCCAGCATCCGCTGGTACAGGGCGTGCCGGTGGCCTCCGCGATCCAGGTCCCAGTGGATTCCGGCTTCGCCGTCCTCGCCCAGCGTGCCCATCCACAACGTGTCGTCGAGATCGGTGATCAGCCCCTTCTTCGGCGCCGGCGGCGCCAGCAACAGGGCCAGCAGGTTCGCCAGCGCGTCGGCATGGCCCATCGCATACGGAAATCCATGGCGGATTTCCGATGCCGGATCCAGGCGGGCCGCAGGCGGCGAGTCGCGGTCGAGGCGCTGGGCGTTCAGGAGCCGGATCCCCGGACGGCCCTGCAAGCGGCCGCCACCCGCCGCCACGAGCCCGCGCAAGCCGGACTCCAGCGCCGAGGCCTGCCAGCCCGGCGCATGCGACACCGGCGGCAGCGGAAGGGTGGGCAGGGCCAGCGCGACGGGCATCGCTTCCGCCAAGCCGGAGATCGACCGCTCGAGCACGTCCCAGGCTTGCCGCGCGGACGCGAGGATGTCGTCCAAGGCGTCCAAGCTCCACCGTCCCAACTGGCGCAGGCCGAGGCGCGCGTCCAGATCCGGCCATTCGACCACCACGCAGGCGCCGTCTCCGCGCTCGCCGCGGGCTTTCCCGATGTTCCCGGGAAGGTCTCCATAGATGCCGCTCTCCACCGCCACCTGCCGATCCGGCTGGCGGCGCGCCAGATGCGCGGCCAGGAACGTCGACAGGTGCAAGGGCGAGAAGCCGCATCCCAGAGCGACGCGGAAGGGACGGGAACCGCCCGGCGGCTGATCCTTCAAAATCTGTAGTGCCTCGGTGAGCTTCATAGGGGCCGGCCCGCGGTCGTCGGAGCATCGAGGGCCATTCTTCCCAAGTGACCCGTCATAAACAAGCGCAATCCGCTCACCTGGGACCGGAGGAAGGTCAGATCCCGCCGCGTGCGCCCCGTGTCGATCCGCGGCAGGGCGAACAGATGGCCGAGATGCTCCGGAAAGATGTTGCCGCGCCGCGTCGTCGTCGCCGTCACATATCCGGTCTTGCGCGCCAGCGCGAACTCGCGGGGCCCCGCGGCTCCGCGCGAACCGAAGGGATAGGAAAAATGCCGGACGGCGCACCCCGCCCGCTCCTCGATGATCCGCTTGGAATCCGCCATCTCGCGCTCCGCCTCGGCATCCGGCAGGCTCGCCAACGGCACATGGGACAGGGCATGGGCGCCGATGGAAACGAGCGGGTCGCGGGCCAACGCCGCCACCTGGTCCCAGGACATCGCCATCCGGCTTCCATAGGCGGCGACATCGATCCCGTTGGCGCTGAAGAGCGCCTCGCATAGTTGGTCGCGCCGCCGGGGATCCGCCCGGTAAAAACAGTTCGACAAGTCGTCGAACGCCGCCAGCTTGTCGTCGTGGGACTGCAGGCGCCATGCGCGGCGCACCCCGTCCACCTCCACCTCGACGTGCTCGCGCGCGACCAGGAGGTCTTCCAGCGCGTAGTGCCAGAGAACGGCCCGTTGCTCCGGAAAGCACGTGGCCACGTAAACCGTGAAGGGCGCCCCCTGCTTTTTCAGGACGGGATACGCCAAGGTGAAGGTCTCCCGATACCCGTCGTCGAACGTCAGGCAGATGAACCGGCGCCGGTCGTTTCCGCGGAGATAGGCCGGCACTCCGTCCAAGGGGATGAAGGCGTAGTCCTTCGCCAGGAACCGCACCATCTGCTCCAGATAGGAAGCCGAAACCTCGAGGGCGTCGTTGTGCAGCCGCTCCGCCCCATCCGGGCCGTCGACCACCCGATGGAACATGAGGATGCTGCCCCGCCCCCCGTAATACAGCCGGCTGACCCGATCCGCGCCGCCGGCCACCAGCAGGCGCGTGATGATTTCCTTCGCCGCGGGGGTCATGCGCCGGTCCCTCGCGGGAAAACCGCCCCGGTGCTCAGGTCCATGCCGCATCCGGGGACAGAGGCTCCTCGAAAGACGGGGGAACGCGGATCCTTGGACCAGTCTGACGAAGCAAGATCATTGCGGACACGGTGCTCAAACACGGATGCGAAGTCAAGTGCGTTGCCGGATCTGCCGCCCCCCGGGGGGGATGGAGCGCGGCGGGAACAGGGCGCAACTCAGCTCGTGGGACCCCAGTGCGGGCCGAACGGCCAGTAGACGAAGAAGGACGGCCCCACCAGCGCCTTCTCCGCCACCGGACCGAAATAGCGGCCATCCAAGCTCGACGTGGTGTTGTCGCCAAAGGGCAGGAATTGTCCTTCGCCCAGCTGGATCTCGGCGGCCTCGCTGTTCAACCGCGAGTCCCGCCGCGTCACATAGCCTCGGTAGCGGGGATCCGTCACCATCCGCTTGAACGGGAATGGCTCCTCCACGGGCCGCCCATCCACCACCAAGTGGCGGTCCCGGATCGAGATGGTTTCGCCGGACAGCCCCACGAGGCGCTTGATGTAGAAGGTATCGGGCTGGATCCTCAGGAATTCCTTCCCGGGAATGTAGTTGGTGTCGAACACGATGATCTGCCCCCGCCGCGGGCGCGTGAAATGATACCGGATCTTGTTGACGAAGATGTGGTCGCCCTGCCGGACGCGCCCCGAGGCGATCACCTGCCCCTTCTCCACCCGGTCGCCCGGCTGGACATGCAGGCGCATGCTGTGGTCGGGGTCCGCAAAGGCGGGATCGAGGAAGGGGCTGTCGGGCCGCAAGGTCAACCGCACCGGGTGGAGCACGCCCCCGAGGGAAAAGGCATATTGGTCCTCATGCTGCTTCAGCGGGCCCAGCGTGCCCGAGACCTTGGCCTTCACCTCGACATAGCGCTCGCCGAAGAGCGCGAGGTTCGCCAGGTTCAGCGGCAGGCGGTCGAACCACTGCCGGCCGTCCTGCGGCCGGACCGTGATCCCGTTGAGCGTGGGCTGCATCGAGCCGGTCGGGATCTTGAACGGCTGGATGAAATAGGTCCGGCAGGCCATCGCCATCGAGATCGCGACGACGAGCACCTCGACGTTCTCCCGCCACTTGGGGAACGAACGCGGCGGCAGCAGGCGCTCCGCGGCGAGGGCGGCCGCCTCGCAGGCGTCCTCCAGCCGGTCCCAGTCCCGCGCGCGCCACGCGGCGCACAGGGCCGCGTCGGCCGCGCGCGCAGCCGCGAGGTCCCCCGCCGGCGCCACATCCTCGCGCATGTTCAGGGCATGCCGGACCAGATGGCAGGCCAGATGGACCGTCTTCTTCAACCGCCGCTTCGCGAAGAAATTCATGTCCTCCTCAGTTCTTCGCCTTCAGGACCGCGATGAACGCCTCCTGCGGGATGCCCACCTTGCCGAACTGCTTCATGCGCTTCTTGCCTTCCTTCTGCTTCTCCAGCAGCTTGCGCTTGCGCGTGATGTCGCCGCCGTAGCACTTGGCCGTCACGTCCTTCCGGTACGGCCGCACCGTCGTGCGCGCGATGACCTTCGCTCCCAGCGCCGCCTGGATCGCGATGGCGAATTGCGCCGGCGGGATCAGATCCACCAGCACCTCGCAGATCTGCCGGCCGCGGGCCTCGGCCTTGTTCCGGTGCACGATGCACGAGAACGCCTCGACCACGTCGCCGTGGACCAGGATGTCCAGCTTCACCAGATCGTCCTCGCGGTAGCCCGCCTGCTCGTAGTCCATCGAGGCGTAGCCGCGCGACAGGCTCTTGAGCCGGTCGTGGAAGTCGATCAGGATCTCGTTGAGGGGCATCGTGCAGGTCAGCATCACCCGCTTGTGGTCCAAGGTCTCCGTGCGGTCGATGAGGCCGCGCTTGTCCAGCACCAGCTTCATCATGTCGCCGATCTGCTCGCCCAAGCAGATCAGGAACAGCTTCACGATCGGCTCCTCGATGGCTTCGATCTCCGTCGGATCCGGCAGGAACACGGGGTTGTCCACCTCCTTGACCTCGCCGCCGTTCATGCGCACGCGGTAGATGACGCCCGGATACGTCGCGATGATGTCGCAGTCGTATTCGCGGCGCAGGCGCTCCTGCACGATCTCCATGTGCAGCAGGCCCAGGAACCCGCAGCGGAATCCGAAGCCCAGCGCCACGCTGGACTCGGTCTGGTACTGGAACGAGCTGTCGTTCAGCGACAGCTTCTCCAACGCGTATTTCAATTTCTCGTAGTCGTCCGCGTCGATCGGATACAGCCCCGTGAACACCATCGGGTGCATCGCTTTGAAGCCCGTCAGCAGGTGTTCGGTGGGGTTGCGCGCGGAGGTGATGGTGTCGCCGATCAGGATTTCCGACGTGTTCTTGATGTTGGCCAGGAAATAGCCCACCTGGCCGGCCTGGAGCGCCTCCGTCGGCTGCGGCTTGGGATTGAAGAGGCCGACCTCCTGCACCTCGAAATCCTTGCCGGCGCCCATCATCCGGATGCGGTCGCCCCGCCGGATCGCGCCGTCGAACATCCGCACGTAGATGATGCCGCCGCGGAAGGTGTCGTATTCCGAATCGAACACCAGCGCGCGCAGTTCGCCGGGATGGGCCGACTGCGGCGGCGGGATCCGCTCGACCAGCGCTTCGAGCACCTCCGCGACGCCCAGGCCCGTCTTGGCGCTGACATGGAAGCATTCCTCGCGCGGGATCGCGAAGATGTCCTCGATCTGGCGCGCGACGGTCTCGGGCTCGGCCGCCGCCATGTCGGTCTTGTTCAGGACGGGGATGATCTTGACGTGGTTTGCCGCCGCCAGGAACGCGTGCGCCACCGTCTGCGCCTCCACGCCCTGCGTGGCGTCCACCACCAGCAGCGCGCCTTCGCACGCGGCCAGGCTCCGGCTCACTTCATAGGAGAAATCCACATGCCCGGGCGTGTCGATGAAATTGAACTCGTAGGTCCGGCCGTCCTTCGCCGCGTATTTCATGGTCACCGGATGCGCCTTGATGGTGATGCCGCGCTCCCGCTCCAGATCCATGTCGTCCAGCAGCTGGTCGCGCTGGTCGCGCTTGGCGATCGCGCCGGTCAGTTCCAACAGCCGGTCGGACAGCGTCGTTTTGCCGTGGTCGATGTGCGCGATGATGCTGAAATTGCGGATGCGCGACAGGTCGTGCGCCGGGCCGGTCGCCGCCGCCGGCGCGGGCCGCGCGGCCGAGCCGTCTTCGTTTTCCTTGTAGAATTTCGTTGCCATGGTTCCTTCGCGAGTGGATGCGGCGCCGGGACGGAGCGGCTTAGCCGCCGGCCTTGCAGGCCGATTCGATCTTCCAGCGCATGTCGGCGATGGCGTCCCGCATGTCGGCGGCCTTGAACAGGAACGAGCCGGCCAGCAGCACGTTCGCCCCCGCCGCCGCGCACCGCGCGCCCGTTTCCGCGTTGATCCCCCCGTCCACCGAAAGATCGACCGCCGGCAGCCCTTTCGCGATCTCCGCGATCTTCGGCACGCCGGACTCCAGGAAGGCCTGTCCACCGAACCCCGGATGCACCGTCATGACCAAGACTTCGTCCAGCAGGTCTTCATAGCCCTTCAGCGCCGTCGCCGGCGTCTCCGGGCACACGGTCAGCCCCGCCCGTTTGCCTGCGCCGCGGATCGCCGCCAGGGTCGCCCGCAGGTCGCAAGGCGACTCCACGTGGATCAGCACCGCGTCCGCGCCGGCTTCGATGAACAGCGGCGCATACAAATCCGGCCGCATCACCATCAGATGGACGTTCAGGTAGGCTTCCGGAACCGCCTCGCGCACCGCGCGCAGGATGTCCGGCCCCATCGTCAAATTCGGCACGAAATGCCCGTCCATGATGTCCACATGCAGGCCGTCCGCCCCCGCCTCCATCGCGCGGCGGCAGTCCTCGGCCAGATGGCCCATGCGGGCGGACAGGATCGAGGGAAGGATTTGGATTCCTTTGGTTTTCATCACAGCGCCCGCCACCGTATCCGACCCCGTTGCCCCGGTCAAGGAAAGCCGACGGACTTCAGCTTCGCCGGGCCGACGCCCAGCCCAAGGCCCCTCCGGTGAGCAAGCCGGAAAAATGCGCGGCGTTCGCCGTCGGCCCCGCCAACCCGAAAATCCCCAGCGCCAAAAAAACCAGCAACAGGCCCGAGGTCATCGGCGAAAGGAACAAGCCAAAGCGGAAATCCAGCTTGCCGCGCATCCACAGATAGCCGAACACGCCATAGACCACGCCGCTCATCCCGCCAAACCCGGCGCCGCCCGCCACATATTGAGCCAGATTCGAGATGAGCGCAACCAGCGCCACCACGCCGGCAAAGCGCCACGTCCCGATCTTGCTCTCCAGCATGCTCCCCAAGTCCTGCATCCAAAGGAGGTTGAAGAGAAGATGCCACAGCGAGAAATGGAGGAAAATGGGCGTGACCAGGCGCCAGACCTGGCCGTCGGCGATTTCCGCCAGCGAATTCCAGAACCGCGCGGGATCGATGAGCGTCCCATTCGAAATCCGCAGCCAATCCGTCCAGCCCCCCGCGCCCATCTGGGTCACCAAGGCGGTGGCCACGCAGAGGATCAGCAGAACCGCGGTCAAGCCGCCGCCGCGCATCTGCCAAGGAATGGCGCCGGGACGCTTTTGCTTCCGCTCCGCTTCCCGCGCGCCTTTCTCTTCTCCGCGCCGCCGCCGCGCCGCCGCTTCGGACGCCTGGAAAAACTCCTCCGCGTCGGGCATGCTGCGGAAGCGCGACAGCAAGGCCTGGCCCTCGTCCACCCGCTCCTCGTCCACCACCCAGATCGCCCACCCCCCGGAACGGGTCGGTTCCACTTGCGTCTCGATGTCGCGGACGAACAGGTAGTCCGCGAGGGTCTTCGCCTGTTCTTCCGTTTCCAGCTGTCCGATCGGTCTCATGGGATCGCGCGACCTTACCCCGCGCCCCGGCCGGGCGCAATGATTTTGGAATCCGCCGGGCTTCCGGTTCCGGCCACCTGCGCATACAAGCGGCGGAATCCCTCCAGCGCGACCGCCGGCGCGTGGCGTTGTTCGACGAACGCCCGGGCCCGGCGCCCCATCGCCGCCGATTTCCCGGGATCCCGCAAGAGCGAAAGCCACGCGCCGGCCACGTCGGCGGCGGAGGCCTCCCCGGACACCAAGCGGCCGGTTTCGCCGTCTCGCACCAGCTCGCGGTTGCCTCCGCAATCCGTCGCCAGCACCGGCAATCCCGCGGCCATATACTCCAAGACGGTGTTGGAAAGTCCCTCGTTGCTCTTCGGGACCAGCGCACCCGCTTCGCACCGGCGCAGCAGGGCCGGCACGTCCAGCACCTCGCCGAGGAAACAAACGGCGTCCGCCACCCCCATCGCCGCCGCTTTTTCACGGAGCGCCGGCATCTCCCGGCCCGCGCCCACGACGATCAGCACGGCGTCGGAAACCGTTTGGCGAACCTGCGGCAGGGCCTCGATCAGCAATCCCGTGTTTTTCTCCGGATCCAACCGGTTCACCACCGCCATGCGCCGCCCGGCCGGAAGGCGGTCCGCGCCGGGACACGGTCGCTCCGCCAAGCGGTCCCGCTCCTCCACGTCCAGCAGGTTGGGCAGCACCTCGATCTTGGAAGCCGACAGCCCCTGCGAAACAAAATGGGCCCGGACGGCTTCGGCGTTGGCCACCACGCGGACGGCGACGCGGTCGGCGCGGCGCATCAGCGCCATTTTGTGCGCCGGATAGATCTGGCCGAGATCCCGTCGGCTCGTCACCAACTTCACCCCCGCCCACCGGGCGGCGAACTGCCCGAAAACCGCCGAATCCGCATCCCACGCATGCAAGATGTCGAAGCGCCCCTGCCGCAGCCACCGGGCGAGCCGCGCCGTCTCGCGAAAGGTGGAGAGGCGGACCAGATGGCGGATGGCCACTTCCCGCACGGGCCCGCACGCCGATTCCACCGCCTCCAGGAAAAACCCGCGGCGATGGAACACCGCGACCTGATGCGGCAGGCCTTGTTTCGCCAGCCCCATGGCGATCCGGGCGCATTGGCCTTCCGTGCCCCCGCGGATCAGGTCATAGACCAGATGGGCGACGCGAGGGGCGGTCATGGCCGGCAAACCTGAAGGCGGAATATCCACGGTCCACGGTCCAATGCCCGATATTCAAGGAAAGACCATGATGGAATGGTGGAATGGTGGAAAAATGGAGAAATCGTCGAAGCGCCCGGTCGGCACGGAGGCCGCCCCTCCAGAATCTCCGATCCGTGTCCATTTGTGGTCATCCGTGGTTCACCTGTCCGAAACTGGATCATTGGATATTGAGTGTTGGATGTTGGATGTTGATTCTTGTTTTTCCTCCAGCAGCGGCTCCGTCACGCGCCAGAGCTCTTCGGCCGCCAGCCGGATCCCCGCATCGTTCCAATGCGTGTCGTCGCGCCAGTACAGCTGGGCGCCCCGCGCCGTGGCCTCTTGAAAGACGGGCATCAGATTCACCACCGGCACCCCCCCGCCCTTCAGGCCGTCTTCGATCGCGGACATCAGTTCCGGCCCGCGCGCCAAGGCCTCCTGATCCGCCGCGGAAAGGGCGCGGGCGTGGATCTGCTCTTTTTCCGGCACCAGCAGGAGGACCAAAGCCATGCCGCGCTCGCGGAACCGCGCCGCGACGTTCAGCACCGTCTGCACCACGGCCGGCGCATCCGCCTCCGGCGTCAGCGTCGGAAGCACCCGGAGGTTGTCGCGATAGAAGAGCATCGGGCCGAATTGCGGATCGTCCGCGCCCAGCACGTCGCGCGGCCATTCGCGGAAGACCGCGAACTTGATCCGGGACCAAGCCTGTCGGCTGGCATAGGCCGCCAGCGATGTGTTCGGCCACGCCTTGTGCAATTCGGAAGGGGCCAGCCGGTTCCATTGGATCCGCGTGGTGGCGACGATCTCATCGATCAGCGGATCTTTCCACCCCGCAAACCAGTCGTCCACCGCCTGCCGCTGGAACAAGGACCCCACCAGATCCCGCGCCGCGAGATTCCAGACGACGACGCGCGGCAAGGGCTTGAACCGGCCGGACCAGAGGAACAGGCGCATCTCCAGAAACGGTCCGGCGCCGCGGGTGGCGTGGTTGTAGACCCCGACCTCCCCGATGCGGGAAAGCACCTGCGCCACATCCTGGGTGCCGAGCGACAGCAGAAAACTGTCGCCCATCATCACGATGTCGTGCGAACGCCCCTCGGGCAAGGGTGCGTTGCGATATCCAAACCGGTCTACGGCCACGGAATAACCCGGGTGGAATTCCGCGTAGCGCGGGACGACCCGGGGAAGGGCCAGCATCGCGGTCAACCCCGCCCCGGTCTGCGCCGGAACGGAAAGGGTCTTGGCCTCGGCCGTTTCCGAGCCCGAAACGACCGTGGGGGCCGCCGCAGAGGAGGGGATCCATTGCCGGTGCCAACGGAACACCCCGAACCGCGCCACCCAGTCCCCCGCCACCAGCAACAGCCAGAGCCCGAGGGCGACCCCCGTCCACCCGCGCATGCGCCGCGCGGGCGCGGCCTCGAAATCGCTCAGCACTTCAGGATGATCCAATCGAATGTCCATGGCCGCCTAGAATTGAAAATACAGGAAGGGCGAACTCGTGTTGACCAGAAGAACCGCCAGGCAAATCAAAAACAGGAGCGCCAGGCCCGCCGCCCATCGGCAGCTCGGCTGCCATCGGATCTCCCACGTGTTCTTGGCGGCGAACACCAGCGCCAAGCCGAACAGCAGCGCCGCCCAGTTCAGCGCGCCCGCCTCCGCCAGCGGATAGGCGTTGCCCCAGCCATGGAATCCCGCCAGCCCTTTGGACATCCGCGCCAGGCCGTCCAGCGTCGGGGCGCGGAACAGGACCCATCCGAACATCACCAGGACGAATGTCAATCCAACCTGCAGGGGCCGGGGCAGGCGCCAGCCGAAGCCGCGCTTTCCGTTCATCCGCTCCAAGGCCAGCAACGCCCCGTGGTAGGCCCCCCACAGCATGAAGGTCCAACTGGCCCCGTGCCAGAGCCCGCCCAGCAGCATCGTCAGGAACAGATTCACGTAGGTGCGGACGGCCCCCTTCCGGTTGCCGCCCAGCGGAACATAGAGATAGTCCCGCAGCCACGACGACAGCGAGATGTGCCAGCGCGTCCAGAATTCGCTGATGGAGGCGGACTTGTACGGCGAATGGAAGTTCTGCGGGAACTGGAATCCGAGCATCAGGCCCAGTCCCACCGCCATGTCGGAATAGCCGCTGAAGTCGAAATAGATCTGGAGCGTATAGGCCATCAGGCTGCTCCACGCGCCGGCCAATCCGATGGCCGCCTGCGAAAAACCCCAGTCGGCCATGGGCGCCACGGCATCGGCCAGCACCACCTTCTTGGCCAACCCCAGCACGAACAGGGTGAGGCCCGCTCCCGCCTTCGCCCAGCTGTGGCTGCGCACGCGCAGCTGGTTGTCCAGCTCGTGGTAGCGGACGATCGGGCCGGCCACCAGCTGGGGGAACAACGAGACATAGCAGGCGAAATCGATGAAACTCTTCGCCGGCCGCGCATGGCCGCGGTAGATGTCGATCGAATAGCTCATCGATTGGAAGGTGTAGAACGAAATGCCCACGGGGAGGATGAGGTGCAGCAACGGCAGGACTCCGGCCCCCGCCCCCGCCCAGTGAGCCACCGCATTGAGGGTTCCGGCGCCGAGATCGTAGTATTTGAAGAACCCCAGCATGCCCATGTCGCTGCAGATCGACAGGCACAGCCACCGCTTCTTCCGGACCGGGTCCGCCGTGGCCGCGATCCGGCCCCCCGCGATGTAGTCGATGAGCGTGGCCAACAACAGCAATCCGCAGTAGCGATAGTCCCACCAGCCATAGAACACGTAGCTGCACGCCACCAGCCACCCATGCCGCCATCCCTTCGGCAACAGCAGATAGTAGCCGACCAGCACCAGCGGCAGCAGGAAGAAGAGGAATTCGTGGGAGTTGAACAGCATGGCCGCTAGATCCCCGCCCGGCGTTCCAATTCCGCCGCGCGCTCCTCTTTCAAGATGCGCATCAACGCCGATGCGGAACCCGCCAACATCATCATCGGCGGATGCCAAGGCAGCGGACTGAAGGAGCCCCCCACCGCAATGGCCACGGCCTGCATCTGGAGGGTCCACCCCAGATCCCGGACGGCCGGCCAGTGCTTGGCGTTCCGCCGCACCCAGCTGCCGCTGAAAAAAATCACGCCGATGAAGCCGGAATAGATCCCCATGCCGATCAACCCCATTTGCTTGCCGGTCGCCAGAATCTCGCAATGCACCTGTCCGGTCGCCATCGGAAAACGAGCCGCATATTTGCTTTGATCCGGATTCACGCCCACGCCGAAAATCGGATTTTCCTTGATCAACGCCCACGTGTGGCGGTTTTTCATCTTCCGCTCATTCGCGCTCTGCTCGTCTTGGTTCATCGCCCGGTGGGCCTCCCCATCCCCCCGGCCCAGAAAGGAGGCGATCGACTGGGGAATCGTGCGAAACCGTTGCTTGTTCTTTTCTCCCGTCAACGGGAACAGGAAGAGAATCGCCACCACGATGGCGATCAGGCCCTTGACGTGGTTGCGGCCATAATGGGGCAGCAGAAAAGCGCCCATCACCACCAGGGTCACCAAGCCCGTCCGGCTGCCCGTCTCGAAAACGATCCAGATCGCCGACATCGCGCAGGCCAGAAAGAACAGCTTGACCCATTTCTTCGTCGCCTGCTGGAAGGCATAGAGATAGAGGGGCAGGAAAATGCACATCATGTAGGCGAAGCTGTTCGGATTCTCGATCAGCGAAACCGCCGCCCCCATCATCCGGTCCCCGGCATAGGTCGCGCCCGTCTGCGACAGCCTCAGCCCGCTCTTGACCCACCACAGCGAGGCGATCAGCGAGGTCATCTGCACCGCCCATACCCGCTCCACCGAGATCGCCACCGCCTCCACCATGATCAACAGGAGCGAGTTCTTGACGATGATGTCCAGCCACGGATTCCACGCCGGGGAGTTCTGGTAGAGGCCGAAATGCTGCGACAGCGTCGCGAAAAACAGCAGCGCCAAAGCCAAGATCGTGCCCGGCCCCAGCCGGATGAGCGGCGACCGCCTCTCCATGCAGGCCAACCCATGCAGGCAGACTCCGATGATGAACGACAGGTTGGCGATCCGGAGCGGCCACAGGAACGTGAACCGGTTCTGCGGCTGCACCATCAAGATGCAGATGTACCAAAGGATGAACCGGAAGCTCCAGAGACTCATGCGCGCGCACCTCCGGCCCCGGCGGCCGAATCCAGCGCCCGGCTGCTTTTCATCAGCCCCAGTTCCTCCAACTGCCGCCAGCCGGCGAATTTCTTGGCGCCCGGATGCCACAGGGAGAAATCGCCTTCTTGCTCGAACCGGGCCGCATAGGCCTTGTATTCCGCCGAGGCATTCCAATACACCCCCCGCTTCGCCTCCCGAAGCGCCTTCGCCTTGAAATCCTGCAGATACTTGAAGTGCAGCACCGCCGCCTGTTCCTCCGCGATCTTCGCCCCCTCGATCGTGTGCAATCCCCGGCGGAGGAACAGCCCCGGAGCATACTTGAAGAACGGGTACTTCGAGCAACCGAACTCGGCATCGAACAGCCGACGGCGGGTGCCGCCCATGTAGATGAATTCCGGGGCTTCTCCGCCAAACACGCGGTGGTATTTTCCCCGGACATATCCCTCCGCATCGAACCACGGGGCCGCCGCCCGCAGGTCGTCGCCCGCCCGGTAGGCCATCTGGCCGATGGGCTCCCGCGCATACATCTCAATGAACAGGCTGTGCAGCGCGGCGACTTTTTGCCCCTCCAGAAAGGCCGCCAAGCCGGGCAGATCCAACCGGTCCATCTGCGGATAGACGAACAGCTCGTCCGCGTCCAGCACCAGACACCACCGGCCGACCGCATATCGCCGCAACAAGGGCTCCTGCCAATACAACGGCCCCTTGTACGTCTGCTTCGACGAGAACACATGGATGCGCGGATCCGCGCGCACGGCCGCCCGCGTGCCATCCATCGAATCGTTGTCGAGCAGCAGCACGCGCGAGACGCCCAGATCGAAATGATATTTCAGCATATAGGGCAGGCGCAGCGCCTCGTTGCGGCACACCACGAGCAGCCACACCTCGCCGGGCCGCCACTCCGGAACGGGCCGGTCGCCCACCCGCCTCATCCCGAGCCACGCGGTCTTGCGCCGCACCCAGCGGTTGGCCCGGATCTGCAGCCGTTCCCGCGCCGAACTCATGGGGTTCCCGGTCCGCTCCGCCGCCGGAGCCGCCGGATCGCCCGGAATGGACCCGGAGATGGAGCTTCCCTTCGCCTGGGCGATTTCGCGGCCATTTTCATTTCTGCGCCAGCGCCCACACCGAAAGCGGGTAATCCGGCTCGTTCTTCAGGCTGTGGATGCGGGAGCAATAGTTCCGCCCCTTGAGCGAGGCCTTGACGCACGCGCGGTTGCCCCAGGATCCGATGCGCATCCGGTCGCGGGAAAAGCCCGCTTCTTCCAGAAAATACGCCAGGCCCTGAGGCGTCCAACGGGTGCAATCGGTCGGGCTGGCATGCACCCGGAACAGAAACGGCGTGGTCAGGAGAAAATACCCGCCGGCACGAAGCATCTGATGGACATGCCGGGCGCCCCGGAACGGATAGAGCAAGTGTTCGAACACCTGTTCGGCGAACACGAGGTCAAAGAGCTCCGGCAGCGGCCGCTCGCACACGTCGTAGTCCGGATACCACGCGGATCGGTAGGACTTGTAGGGCGCCTTCCGCTTCCAATATTCGCCCGAGATCTCGAGCGCATCCATGCCGGCCGTGTCCAGCGCGCGCACCCATTGCAGCGTTTCCTCGTTCATCACCACGCGGGTCCACGAAAGATCGGTGTGCCCCACCCAGGGGCCGATGATCTTCTTGAGCATTTCCTTCATGTCCATCCTTCCGCTAAAGAGATTGCCGCGCGGCGGCCTCGACCAGCTCCCCATGCAGCCGGCGCAGTTTTTCCGCGCTGGCCGACCACGTGTGCCGTTCCAACACCTGCTGGCGGCCCGTGGCGCCCATGCGCTGGCGGAGGGCGGGATTGTCGGCCAACCGCCTCAGGCCGGCCGCAAACGCCTCCGCGTCGCCCGCCGGCACCACCATGCCCGCGCCATCCTCCACCAGCCGGGGCACCCAGCCGCAATCCGTCGTCAGCACCGGCAGGGCCGAGGACATCGCCTCGATCGCGGCAAAGCAGAACGACTCGTAGTCGCTGGAAATCACCTTCAGATCGGCGGCGGCATACACGCCCGGCAACTCCCGGTAGGGCACCTCCCCCAGGAACAGGATCTTGTCCGCGACCCCCAGCTCGACGGCTTGCTGCGCGGTCCGCTCCTGCAGCGGACCGCTGCCCGCCAGCGCCAGGCGCGAGGCGGGATGGCCCTTCGCAAAGCGCGCAAACGCGTCCAGCAACATCTGATGGTTCTTGAACGCCTGGAAGCGGGCCACGTACAGCGCCACGAACTCATTCCCGCCGATGCCGTTCTTCCGGCGGAAATCCGAGGCCTGGGGGCGGAACAGCCCGGGATCCACCGCGTTGGGAATGTCCACCACTTCGGCATGGCCCCGGTCCCGCAGCTTCTGGATGCTGGTCCCGCTGGCGATGAGGGCGTCGGCGACCTTCACCCCGCCGCGGGGATCGTAGTAGTTGGGCGCCGTCAGGCGCATCACCACCGGCGTCTGGACGCCGCGCTTCTTCAGCCAATACACGAGGTTGGGCAGCTCGCAGACTTGGAGGATGTCGAATTCGCCCGCATGCCGCGCCACCCAGCGGGCGGCCCGCCATTCGAACCAATCGAACTCCAGTTTCCGGAGGCGCCACCCCCCTTTGACCCGGTCCCATGGGAACTTCTTCAGCCAAGGCGTGTGGAGGACCTGCGCCCCGTCCAACGGCATGGGCGGCGGCCCGAAAAGCGGCGCCCCGCTCAGGAAGGAAACCTGCGCGCCGGCTTGGGCGAGATGCCGGGAGATCTCCAGGTCGAAGGTCTCCCCCCCGCCCCGCTCCAGGCAGGCCATGCGGTTGACGAACAACACCCGCAGCGGCTTGGCTTTTCCATTTCCGTCCATCGGGGCATCCTACCATGAAGAGAAGGAGAGCAAATAACCATTTTTCCATGCGGGAGCCGCATCGCCCCCCGCCCTCGCCAGCGCGGAACCCTTGCCTATTCGGATTTTTCCGGCTCCCCGGCCGGCTTCTCCCAATCGAGACCGACCCGGCGCCGCGCCTCGTCCAAAAACTCGCTCTTCGGATGCAACTCGTCGGCGAAACGGGAGGTCGGCAGATAGATGAAGTCGAAATAGCCGGCGAAACAGTCCGAAAGTCCGTTCTCCTCAACCTGCTTTTTCGTGAAGGAATAATCGAGATCGGCCAGATGCGCCGACAAGGGCGGAGCCACCACCCGGAGCGTGATTCCGCGCTCCCGGCACGCCTGCCTCAGCAAGCCGAAATACTCCAGGCTGAGGGGGGAAAGATAGTTGTCGGTCCAGAACGGCTTGGGATTGACCGTCTGGTAGTTGATCGTGCACAGCTCCGGGAAATCCCGCAGCAGGACGGGGACGAACCACCAGACGCAGTTCTTGATCTGCCCCTCCGCATAGGCGGTGATGTACGGCTGGTAGGCCTTGCGGTAGAACATGCCCACCACATAGTTCGCGGTGAATTCCCGGTCCAGATTGTCCATCAGGGAATACGGATGCAGCAAAACAACGATCTCCTCGGTCGGATTTCTCTTCAGGTATTCCATCAAGAGGATGTAGTGCCCCATCAGGGTGGTTGCGGCGTTGGTGGTCAGATGGAAATACCGGCTCCGTTTCTGGTTGCGATCGTTGAAAAGCTGGCGGGCCACGCTGTCGCCCACGATGACGCGGCCATAGGGCTGGTGCCGCGAGGCCTTTTCCACCGCCTCGCGCATGAGATTGGTGAGCGGCCGGCGCAAGTGGGTGTAGATGTAGCGATGCACGCCCGCGTAGAGCGGGATCCCGATCAACGCAAACAACGCCATCTGGAGGATCAGTTTTTTCATCGCTAGAACTGGAAGTAAATGAATTGACTGTTTTCGATCACGCCCAGCAGCAGGATGGAAAGGATTCCGGCGTAGTAGACGGACCAGCGCAGCGGCACCGGCCATCGCCGGAACCGCGCGCCGAGGTCCATCCGTTGCTGCAGCACCTCGATGGCCAGCAGGACGAAGATCAACGCCAAGGACAGCCGGACCTCCGGCAGCATCTCCCGCAGAGGCAGGATCCACTCGCGCAGCGGATGCCCGATCCCCAGCAGGATCTTCCGGCTGATCTGAAGCGCGTCCGTCAGCGTGGCGGCCCGGAAAAAGATCCACGCATAGCCAACCAGTGAAAACGTCAGCATCACGTTCGCCGGCCCGGCCCATGCCCGCGGCGGGCGTCCGGCGTCCGGCGCGGGCCGGCGGCGGGCGAGCCGCCGCTCAACCAACATGTAGGCGGCATGGAGCGCGCCCCAAACGACGAACGTCCAATTCGCCCCGTGCCAAAGACCGCTCAGCAGGAAAACGATGGCGAGATTGATGCCGTTCCGAAGCTCCCCGCCCCGGCTTCCGCCCAGCGGCACGTAGACATAGTCCCGGAACCATGTGCTCAAGGAAATGTGCCAGCGCCGCCAGAACTCGGCCACGCTCTTGGAAAGATAGGGTTGCCGGAAGTTCTGCATGAGATCGAACCCCAAGATGCGCGCGGACCCGATGGCGATGTCCGAATACGCGGAGAAATCGCAGTAGATCTGGAACGCGAAACAGAGGGTCCCGATGGCCAGATCAAAGGAAGAGGCGTCCTGGGGATGCCGATAGGCCGCGTTCACGACCTGCGCCAGCCGGTCGGCGACGACCACTTTCTTCACGTAGCCCCACAGCATGAGCCGCAACCCCTCCACCGTGCGTCCGTGGTCGAAATGGACTTCCCGGTGGAACTGGGGAAGCAGCTGCGTCGAACGCTCGATCGGCCCGGCCACCAGCTGGGGAAAGAAGGCCACATACAAGGCAAACGTCCCCGCGTTCCGCTCGGCCCGCCGCCGGCCCATATAGACATCCAGCGTGTAGGCCAGCGTCTGGAAGGTGTAGAAGGAAATGCCCACGGGCAGCAACACGTTCAAGGCCGGAATATTGCTGCAGATGTTGAAGTGCTGGAACGCCATCCGCGCGGACTCGGCGAAGAAATTGTAATACTTGAACGTGAACAGCAGCCCGAGGTTGGTCGCCAGGCTGGCGGCCAGCCAGATCCGCCGGCCGGCCGCGGTTTTCGAACCGTCGATCCGGATCCCCGCGACATAGTCCACCAGCGTCGAGAACAGAATGAGGAAGATGTACTCCATCCGCCAGCACATGTAGAAATAGTAGCTGCCCAGCAGAAGCAGCACCCAGCGCCAGCGATGGGGCAAGGCGAAATAGACGAAAAAAACGACGGTGAAGAATACGAGGAACTGCAATGAATTGAAAAGCATGGGATCCGACCTGCCTTACACGGGCGAGCATTCCGCCGCGAAGATTCTCGCCCCCCCCCGGCCCCTCGCCCCGGGTTCCGGTCCTGCTCCGGCGGATGGCGCGGATCCGCAGGGGGACCCTTCCATTCCGCTTTTTGATTCTCTGGCCATCGGCTGTCATTCCTGCATCGACGGGTCCCCCCGCGGGACCCCGGCTTCCGCAACGCGTTTTCTCATTCTTCGGAGGGAAAAATGCCCCAGCGAAATGGAAAAGACAAGCCTGATGATCCAAGGCGGACGGGGGTGCCCAGTTCATCGCCGAAAACCTGCCGAGTCCATCCATCCGCGGAGAAACGACTTTGCCGCCGAACCGCCCGGACGTCCTGGTTCCGCCGCACTGGAAAATCGAACGGAACGAAACGCGAAAAAACGCTCCACCCGAAATCGCCCGCCCGCTGGTTTTGTCCTTTGTGCTTTGTCGCGCTTCAGGCTATATTCGCCGATGCCGCAATTCATACCACCCCCCCACGGCAGGGTTCTGAGGAGAGATGAGCATGACCGAGAACAAACAGGCGTTGCCCGGACACGAAACCCAGTCGGATGAAATGAATTGCCCGGCGTGCGGACGATTCGTCGGCGCCGTCACCAAGTGCCCCTATTGCGGATCGAAGGTCGAGAAACGGATGAGCCTGGTGGCCACGCGCTGGGCGGCCGTGCTGCTTTCCACCATCGGCCTCTTCCTCCTCTTCCTGATGGCCAAGCACCGCGAAATCCCCGTCGTCCTGCTGGGCGACATCCAGCCCACGATGAACTTCGGCCAAATCCGCGTCGTGGGCCAGGTCGACAGCGACGCGCGCACCTTCAAAAACGGCGGCATGGGCTTCAATGTCTCCGACGGCACCGGCACCATCATGGTTTTCGTCAGCCAGAAGCAGGCCAAGAATCTGCTCGCCAACAACCTCGTCCCCAAGGCGGGCGATGGCATCGATTTCGCCGGCGGATTGAACATTTCCGACGAGGAGTCCTCGATGCGGCTGCTCAGCGTGAAGGATTTGCATCTGACCCGCACCACCGCCGCCACCGTCCGGCTGGCCGACATCAATGATACCTTGGTCGGCTCGTCGGTCACCTTCGTCGGCAAGGTGGTGGACGTGGTTCCTCCCCCGGCGGACTCCAAGCGCCCCTATGAGCTCAAGGTCGCGGATGCTTCCGGCGAGCAAACGATCAACTTCTGGCAAATGGAATACGACCAGATTCCGGGCAAGGACGCGCTGAAAGGCGCCGATGTCCGCGTCCGCGTCTCCATCGCTTCCTACAAAGACAAACTCCAGCTCAAGCTCGCCTCGGGCTTGGACCTGGAAATCCTGGATGGCCCTCCCGCCGCCGCCGAACCGATCCAAAGCCCCGCCCAGAAGGCTGCGGCGGCCTATCAAAAGGAAAAGGCGCCTGAACCGCGCGACTTCTCCCGGGGCCGCTTGTCGCAGGCCGAACTCCTCTCCATCGGCGCGATCACGGCCGCCCAGGATGGCAAGGTCGTCCGCCTGCGCGGCCGCGTGGCCTCCGTCCGCGCGCCCGACGCCGGCAGCAAGCAGCCCTTCTCCCTCATCCTCAAGGACGGCGCGGCCTCGATCCGCGCCACCTATTGGTCCAGCGTGGACGACGTCCTCGCCATCAAGCCCGTTGCCGGCGCCGAATTCGAAATCGAAGGCGTCATCGAGGTCTACCAGGACAAACCCCAGCTCAAGGTCGAGAGCGGCTACAAGGTCATCCAGATCGAAGCGGCTTCCCCGGCGGCGACTTCCGCCCCCGTCGCCATTTCCTCCCTCACGGCCGCTGACAAGGGACAGACCCGCTCGGTTCAGGGCACCCTCGGCGCGCCGCGCGCCTTGGGCAAAGGCACCGCCTTCGCCTTGACCGACGCGAGCGGAACCCTCGATCTCATCCTCTGGGACTCCATCATTCCCGCCGGAGTCCGCGACGCTCTCGCCGAAGGCCGGCAGGTCGAAGTCACCGGCGAGGTCGGAGAATACGAGGGCAAGCTCCAGCTCAAGGCGAATCCCGGCGCTTCCATCCGGATCCTCAGCCCCTAACCCGCAGGGAGAAGCGACATGTCTGCATTTTGGATTGTTTTGCTGTCGGTGGCCGCCGGAACGATGGTTTCGAGCGTGCTCGCCTGCCTGCCGGGCCTGCACATCTACAACGTGATGGGCGCCATGGTGCTGGGCATCCTGGCCCAAGCCGCCGCCGGAAACCCCATTCCCTCCGACGTCTTCCTGCCGGCGATGACCGGCATGGTGGTCGGCTGGTCCATGCTCAACACCATCCCCGCCGTGCTGCTGGGCACGCCGGACGAGTCGGCCATGTTCACCGTGCTCCCCGGCCAGAAATACCTGATGGCCGGGCGCGGCTTCGAAGGCACGATGATCACCGCCGTCGGCGGCCTCGCCGGCGCCTTCTTCCTCGTGTGCGTCATGGCGCCCCTCGCCCCCCGCTATCTGCCGGTGTCGCAGCAGGTGCTCAAGGGCCACATGCACTGGGTGCTGTGGGTCATCATCACCTTCATGCTGATGTCCGAATGGCCCAAGGGCGGCAACCGCGGCCCC
>SABN01000289.1 GCA_009928955.1 Opitutia bacterium
CAGCCGCGCAAAAGCCAGAACTATCCTGCGAACCTGTACAACGCGATGATCCATCCGCTCGTGCCGTTCGCGATCAAAGGCGCGATCTGGTACCAGGGCGAGGGTAACAGCGGGCGCGCCAAGGCGTACCGCGGCCAGATGGAGCGCCTGATCGTCAACTGGCGCACGCAGTGGGGCATTGACTTCCCGTTCTACTTTGTGCAGCTTCCGAATTTCATGGCGCCGTGGCAGAGCCCGGTGGAGGACGGCGGCTGGCCGCAGATCCGGGAGTCGTTCGCCAAGACCGCCAAGGAAGTGCCCAACACCGGCATGGCCATCACGATCGACATCGGCGAAGAGAAGGATATCCACCCGAAGAACAAGCAGGACGTCGGCGACCGCCTCGGCCGCGTGGCGCTGCGCAAGACGTACGGCCTGAAGGGCTTCGCGTGGAACGGGCCGGTGGCGGAGTCGTGCACGTTTGCGGACGGGAAGGCCGTGATCCGCTTCGACACCGGCGGCGCGCCGCTTGCGGTCAAGGGCGGCGCCAAGCTCTTCGGCTTCGCGCTGACCGGCGCCGACGGGCTGACGGTCCACGCCGACGCCGCCATCGGGGGCCCGGACACCGTGGTCGTCTCCTCGCCTAAGGTCCCGCAGCCGGCCGTAGTCCACTACGCGTGGGCCAACAACCCGGTCGGCGTCAACCTCGCGAATGCGGAGGGCCTGCCGGCCTCGCCGTTCCGCTTCGGCGAAAAATAGATCCACAACTGGAAAGCCAAGCACGCGATCCTCTGCTTCAACCGCTTCGGCGGCGGCCGCTCTTGCGACCTCGGCCTCGGCAACTCCGAGGGCAAGACGCGCGACTGGACCTTCACCTCCAGCGGCAAGGACGTCAGCCAAGCCCAGATGCTCGTGCTGGTCCTGCCGTAATCGCCTTGCCCGCTCGTCGCTCTGTCGCGAGTCGCTGGTCCTCCTTGGATTCTCGACTCGCGACGCGCGACATGCGACGCGCATGATCGAACGCCCAACATTGAGCGTTCCTCCCCCCTCTGCCTACTGCCTACTGCCCACTGCTACTGCCTACTGCTACTGCCTACTTCTCCCCCCTCACTCCGTCGGTCCGTACTCTTCCGGGAACCAGGCGCGGTAGTGGTTGCCGCGGTGCCAGGTGTTGCCGGCGGACGCGTAGTCGTAGAAGAACACGGTCTCCTGCAGCGCGCCTTCCGGGAAGATAGGACGTATAAGCTGCCTTTTCCTGCGTGTGCAAGATACGGCGAAGTCGGATAACGGCGTTTCTGTCAAGTAACGGACGGGGCTGAAGGG
>SABN01000128.1 GCA_009928955.1 Opitutia bacterium
ACCCGGAACTGTTGAAAGACGTGCAGGCGCGCTTCGCGGAAATGCGCGAAGCCTCGCTCGACATGGAACGGAAAGTCAACGGGCTGCTCCAACTCAGCCGGCTCGATCAAAACGCGGTCGCCGCGGAATGCCGTTCCGTCCCGCTGCGCGCGTTCGTCCAGGCCGCCTGGGAGCGCCTGGGCGGCCCCGAACCGCGCCGCTTCGACAACCGCCTGCCGCCCGCCGCCGCGGTGCGGACCGATCCCGAGAAACTGGGAATGATCGTCGAAAACCTGCTGCGCAACGCGCGCGACTACAGTCCGGCGGATGCCGCCGTCGCGGTCTATCCCGACCCGGCCGGCGACTCGGACTACGCGATCTGTTTCGCCAATCCGGCCCCCGATCTGGCGCCGGCGGATCTGGACCATCTGTTCGAGCGGTTTTGGCGCAAGGATGCCGCGCGGTCGAGCAGGCAGCGCTTCGGCTTGGGTTTGTCGATCGTCAAGGCCCTGGCCGACCTGCTCGACGTCCGCATCCAGACCCGCCTGGCACCGGACGGCACGTTCGTCGTGCGCCTGGCCTTTCCGCGCCGAGAAGATTCCTGATTCCGGCCGCGCCGGTTTCGCGTCAGAAATACTTGCGGATTTCGTCGAGCGGCTTACGGTTCTTGGAGCGGACGGTTTCGTCGGCGGGGTAGCCGAGGCAGAGGAGCAAGTCCACTTTCTTGGCGCGGGGGATGCCGAGGGCCTGTTTGACGACGCGCTCGTCGAACCAGCCCAGCCAGCAGCTGGCGATGCCGTCTTCCGCGGCCTGCAAGACGAGATGCTCGCCCGCGATGCCCAGATCGACGAGGCTGTACTGCACGCCGCGGAAGTGCGCGCCGAGGCGGGCCGCCAGCTTCATTTTCTCCGTGACGACGGCGACGAGCGCGGAGGCGTCCGCGGCGAATTGATTCATGCCGTAGGGCGCGTGGCCGCAGGCGGCCTGGGCCAGCGCGCGGACCTGGTCCGGATCGTCCACCACCACGAACGACCACGGTTGGGAATTGCAGGCGGAGGGCGCCAGCCGCGCCGCCTCGAGGCAGCGGTCGAGGACTTCGCGCGGAATCCGTCGCCCGGGCACGTATTTGCGCGCGCTTTGGCGGCGCTGGACGAGGTCGAGGAAATTCATGGGGCCGCCGTTTTCAATTTCCAATATTCAGTGTTCAATTGGTTCGGGCGGGCCCCGCCACCTTGTGTGGTGGGGGAGCAAACTTTGCCCCCCATGGCGCAAGGCCATGAGGGGGGCGCAACAGGTAAGTTCACGTTTTCCTCCGTGTCAGCCGCAGGGCGATCACGACCAGCCACAGCGCCCCGATCAGGATCCAGCCGCCGTAGAACACCCGCGGTTCGAGCCACCAGCTCCAGCCCGCGAAGCCCCAGTCGGAAAACGGCCAGAGGATGGGCGTGAGGAAGCGGCCGGTTCCATGGGTGGGTACGTCGGACAGCACGTGCAGCGGCCACGCCAGGGCCGGCAGCCACAGCGCGCGCTTCCAGGCGACCAGCAGGCCGTAGCCGACGGCGATGCCCAGCAGGCTGTGGGTCACGTCGTAGAGGAAGAACACGAAAGCGGGAATCCCGTGCCAGCGCACGCCGTTGCCGGAAAACGCATCCATCATGAAGTGGATGCCCAGCGAGGCCAGATCGGGAAAAATGCCGAAGAAAAACGCCGCCCAGAGCGTCCAGTCGGAAAGCAGCCACCGGCGCTTGAATTCGGGCCCGGGCCCACGCCGGCCGCCGGCCAGTCCGGTGCGGCTGCAAAGCGTCGCGCCGAGAACACCGTGGAACAGCGTGTCCATGCGGGCCTAGCCCGCCGGCGCGTTGGTTTTCAGGAGTTCGGCCACCTGCTCGACATGGCCGATCGCCAGCATCCGTCGGGCTTGTTCCCGAGCCGCGCCGAGGTCGATCCGCTCGATCTGGCGCTGCACGGCCGGCAGGGCCAGCGGATCCATGCTCAGCGTCCGCAGCCCGATCCCAAGAAGGAACGGGAGCATGCGGGGATCCGTTCCGAGGTTGCCGCACAGGGAAACCGGCTTGCGGGCTTTTTCCGCCGCCCGCACGATCCAATTCATTGCGCGGAGCACGGCCGGATGCCACGGGGTGAACCAATCGGCCACTTCGTCGTTCGTGCGATCCACCGCCAGCAGGTACTGGATCAGATCGTTGCTGCCGATGCTGAGGAAATCGGCTTCGGCGGCGAGTTCGTCGGCCATCATCACGGCCGAGGGCAGTTCGATCATGACGCCGAGTTCGGGCATGCGGTTGGCCACGCCTTCCTGCTCCAGCTCGCGCCGGCAGGTTTCGGCGAGGTTGCGCGCCGCCTGGAATTCGTCGAGCGAGGCCACCATCGGGAACATGACCTTCGCCTGGGGGTTGCCGTGGGCGGCCCGCAGCAACGCGCGGAGCTGCTGCTTGAAGATCGCCGGATTCCGCAGCGAGAACCGCAAGGCCCGCAGCCCGAGGAACGGGTTGTTGCCGTGGTCGACGGGGAAGTAGGACAGCGCCTTGTCGCCGCCGACGTCCAGCGTGCGGAACACGACGGGCCGGCCTTCCATTTTTTCCAGCACCCGGCGGTAGCCCTGGTACTGTTCTTCCTCCGTCGGGAAGGTACTGCGGACGATGAAGGGGAATTCGGTGCGGTAGAGCCCGATGCCCTTCGCCTTCACGCGCAAGGCGACGTCGAGTTCGCTCACGAGGTTGAGGTTCGCCAGGAGCTGGATTTCCGCGCCGTCTTTCGTGCGGGTGGCGGGCTTCACCAGCCCGGCCAGCCGCTCGGAATCGGCGAGGGAGCGGATGATGTCCTGCATGGTCTGGATCGCTTCGGGGCCGGGCCGGACGATGATCTGCCCCTCTTTCGCGTCGAGCAGGACCGGGGTTTTCTCCGGCAAGTGCAGCAGGCGCTGATCGGCGGCGATGACGAGGGGGATCTGCAGGGCCTTCGCGAGGATCGCGACGTGGGAATGCTGGCCGCCGCCCAGGAGGACGAGGCCGGCGGCGCCTTCCGCCGACAGTTTCAGGATGTCGGAGGGCAGGAGTTCCTCGGCGATGATGATCTGGCCGGTGTAGTCCGGACCATTGCTTTCCAGCGTCGGCGCGGAAAGATTGTGGAGCAGCCGGTGGCCGAGGTCTTCGACGTCGAGGACCTTCTCGCGCAGGGAGGGATTGGGGCTGCGGGCGAACAGGTCGGCGTAGCGGCGGACTTCGTCGAGAATCGCGGTCCAGGGATTCTTGCCCGAACGGATCTGGGCGCGGATCTCGCCGGAGAAGGCTTCGTCCTTCAGCATCAGGACGTGGGCGCCGAAGATCATCGAGGCCGCGTCGTGGAGCTTGTCCTCGAGGCGTCGCTGGAGTTCGAGGAGCTGGCGTTCGGTGGCGGCCAGGGCGCGGTCGAAGTCCGCTTCGGTCAGGCCGAGGGGGCAGCCGGCGCCGTCGGCGTCCTTGAGCAGGTACTGGCCGATGCGGGTGGACAAGCCCATGCCGACGACGTTCGACGCCCCCTGCCCGCGCACGCAATGGGTGCCCGGTCCGAACTCCGAATCGGAGGCCGGCGCCGGCGCCGGCGCCGGACCGGATTCCTCGCCGCGGAGTTTCAGGAGCAAATGGGCGTTTTCGATGACGCCGGCGAGCTGGGAGGCGATGACCTGGAGCGCCTGGACGTCGTTGGGGGTGAAATAGTTCCATTGGGGATCCTGGACGGCGATGACGCCGACCGGATTCATCTTGCGCAGGATGGGCACGGCCAGGAAGGAGACGAACTGCTCTTCGCGGCTGCCGGGAATGTGCTTGTAGTGGGGGTTGTCGGTGGCGCGCGCCTCGCAGATCGGCCGCATTTCCTTGAGGGTCATGCCGGTGACGCCCTCGCCGATCTTCAGGCGCAGGCGGCCGACGAGGTCCGGATTCAGGCCCTGGTTGGCGCGCAGGACGAGATCCTGGGTCTCGGGCTGGTAGAGGTAGATCGAGCAGACGGCGGCGCGCATGTGCCAGGCGACGGTGGACACCGCCTTGGCCAGGAACGCGTCGAGGCCGGTCTCGAAATCGAAGAGACCGACCAGCTCGCCGATGTCGCACATCAGCGCGACGTTGTCCTTCTGGAAATCGCTCATATCCGCATCATTTCCGGTCCCGGCCGCCGATTCCGGCGGCGAGGCTTGACTTCACGCCAAAAAAAAGTACCTTGCTCGCGTTTTCGTTTTCGCCTGCCCGATGGTGTAACGGTAGCACAGCAGCCTCTGGAGCTGTTTGTCTAGGTTCAAATCCTAGTCGGGCAACCATACCGCAAAAGCCGCCTGCGAGGGCGGCTTTCGTCGTTCCGGGGTTGGGCCCCACGATGGTTCCGTTCGCTTTCCGCGCTCAGCTGACCCGGATCGGCATCAGGACGTAGACGAAGCTGATGGAGGAACGCAGCACGCCCGGGCTCGTGTCGTCCAGCAGGTCCAGATAGACCTCGTCGGTCGTCAGCGCCTTGAGGGGATCCATCAGGAACGCGGGGTTGAACGAGATCGCGATGTCCGGCCCCTTGTACTTCACGTCCATCGTTTCGCGCGCTTCGCCGATTTCGGGCGCGGTCGCCAAAATCTCGAGGCGGTTCTTGGTGAAGGTGAGCTTGACGCCGGAGACGGCATCGATGACGAGCTGGGAGGTGCGGCGGACGGCCGTCAGGAGGGTTTCGCGTTCCATCGCGACGCGCTCGCCGTTCGCCTGCGGAATCACCTGCCGGAAGTTGGGATAGGTGCCTTCCACGAGTTTCGAGACGATCAGGATGCGGTCGAACTCGAAGGCGATCTGCTTCGCGGTGGCCAGGATCTTGACGGTGCCGGTTTCGGCGAGGGTGCGCAAGAGCTCCTCGACCGTCTTGAGAGGCACGATCAGGTCCATTTCGGCGTCGGCGGGGAATTCGACCTCGTGTTCGACGAGGGCCAGGCGGCGGCTGTCCGTCGCCACCACGCTGAGCTTGCCGGCCTTGAAGCTCAGCAGCACGCCGTTGAGCAGCGGGCGGTTGGCGTCCACCGAGGCCGCGTAGGAGGTCAGCTTCAACATGTTGCGGAACGCGGCCTGGTCGATGACGTAGGCCTTCGGGTCGGCCATCTCGGGCAGGTTCGGGTAATCGGCCTCGGAAATGCCGTGGATGCGGAAGTAGGAGCTGCCGGCCTGGATGGAGGCGACGTTCTGGTCGCTGACCTCCATTTCGGCTTCGTCCACGCTCAGTTCGCGGAACACGCCGAAAATGCGCTTGGCGGGCAGGGTCGTCGTGCCGGCTTCGGCCACGTCGGCGTCCAAGGTGGCCCGGACGGTCAAGGACATGTCGGTGGCAGTGAGCTCGAGCTTGCCCTTCTGGGCCTTCATCAGGACGTTGGAGAGGACCGGGAGGGCGTTCCGGGGGTTGATCACCGATTGCACCTTTTGCAGACAATCGATCATCGCTTCTTTGTTGACCTTGATTTTCATGCCGCCTCCGAGCTGCCTACTGTCTTCTTCTTTATATATAAGTTCAAATCAGTCTTATCAGTATGTCCTGTGAACAGTGTGGACATCAAGAAAAGAATCGCGCCGGCGGGCCTTTCGGGGCCTGGGCGGCTGTCGAAAACAACCCCCTCCCCCCTGTGCCCAACCGGAACAACCCGGACTTGTCCACAAATCGCCCCCGCTTGTCCACAGGTCCCGGGGGAGTTGTGGCGGGGTTTTCCACAGCCGCGCCGGGTTGCAAAGGGGCGCGCGAGGCTGGCGGAAAACGGCCATCCGCTCCTTTTCACGAAGGGGCGACCACGCCTCCGAGGCGCTGCTGGAGGGAGAGGATGGTCTGGCGCAGGCCGGAATCCATCTTCATCTTGGCGCCCACGGTGCGGTGGGCGTGCAGGACCGTCGCGTGGTTCCGGCCGAAGGCGTTGCCGATCGACGGCAGCGACTGCTCGGTCAGTTCGCGGCAAAGGTACATGGCGATCTGGCGCGGGAAGGCGATGTTGTTCGGGCGCTGCTTGCTGGTCATGTCGCCGAGGCGGATGTCGTAGTATTCCGCCACCATGCGCTGGATGCCTTCGATGGTCAGCGCGGTCTGGTTTTCCTGCTCGATGGTGTCGCGCAGGAGGTATTCAAGCGCCTCGGTCGTCAGCGCCTTGCGGGTCAGGGAGGCGTAGGACGCCGCGCGCAGCAGCGAGCCTTCCAGCTTGCGGATGTTCGAGCGGACGTGTTCGGCGATGAAGAAGAGCGAATCGTCGGGCAGCTGGATGCCCATTTGCTCGCGCTTGCGCCGCAGGATGGCCACGCGGGTTTCGAGGTCCGCCATTTCCATTTCCGTGACCAGGCCCCACTCGAAGCGCGACACGAGGCGCTTCTGGAGGTTGGCGATCTCGCCGATGGGCCGGTCGCTGGTCATCACGATCTGTTTGCCGTTTTGATGCAGCGAATTGAAGGTGTGGAAGAATTCTTCCTGGGTGCTTTCCTTGCCGGCGAGGAAATGGATGTCGTCGATCAGCAGCAGGTCGATGTGGCGGTATTTCTTGCGGAACGCGGCCAGCTCGTGCTGCTGCAGGGCCTGGATGAACTCGTTGGTGAACATTTCGCAGGTGGTGTAGCAGACGGTGCCCTTGCCGCGCTTGAGCAGCGCCTGGCCCATCGCCTGGATGAGGTGGGTCTTGCCCAGCCCGGTCCCGCCGTGCACGAACAGCGGGTTGTACGCCCGGCCCGGCGCTTCCACCACGGCCAGCGCCGCGGCGTGCGCGAAGGTGTTCGACGGACCGACGACGAAATTCTCGAAGGTGTGC
>SABN01000290.1 GCA_009928955.1 Opitutia bacterium
GGCGAGAGCGACGATGGCGAGCCAGACCTGGTTCTGGGTGAAGTCCTGGAGGGGGAAGGCCCGCAGGCCGGTGTCCTTCGCGGTCCGGATCCGGTCCTCGGCCCGGGCACGGCGGCGGTGGCGTAGTTCCAGGTCGGGCAGTTGCCCGGTGGGGGTGTTCGTCGCGAAGGCGGTGACTCGGCACCCGTCCACGTCCGTGAACCGCAACTGCGCCCCCGGGTGCGGGCGTTCCTTCCGGATGATGACCCTCATCCCCGCCGGCCACCCCTTCAGGTTCAGCAGCCCGGTGAGCTCGGCGACCCAGGCGCCGTCGCGGATCTCATCGTGGGCGTCATACGCTTCCGTCCACGCCTCCTTCGGCAGGAGGGCCAGCAGCTCGGGGGTGTTCTCCGGCAGGGTGTACCCCACCGAGTACGACAACCGTTGTCGTTCCAACCATTTAACGACGTCGTGGGTGCACCCCGCCCCATCGATACGGATCAACACCTTCCGCCCGGGACGCCGCCCGGCCCGGTACCCGGGCAACTGCGCCAGGGCGGCCTTCAAGACAGTGATGTGATCGGCGGCGGTGTTGGACCCCGCGTTGCCCGCCCGCAGCATGAGCGACAGGGGTTCCCCGGTCCCGGCCGCCCCGTGGTCCATGAAGGCGCACAGCGGGTGGTAGCCGAACCCCTTCTTGAAGGTAGGCGCCGCGAGCTCTTTCTCTGAGTGCGCGGTGACCAGGGTGGCGTCCACGTCCACGATCACCGGGTTCCGTGCCGTCTGGCCGTGGTCCGGGGCGTACTCCCCAGCCAGATCCCACGCCCGAGCCCGGGCCACCGCCCGCGCCGCATCGATCGCCTTCAACGCCGCTGGGGCGTCCGTCGCCAGGGCATCGATCGTGCGGGAGACCGTCGCGTCGGAGGCGACCTTCCCGTACACGCCCGGCTCGGCGCGCAGCAGGGCGACATCGGACAGGCAGTCCCCACCCAACGCGACGGTCACCGCGAGATCGAGGATCACCTTGGCGGGGTCGTGGATCGCGAGCGGTTTGCGCCACGGTTCCAGTGCCTGCGACAACGCCTTCCCCAGCCCGGTCGTGGTGATGGTCTGGGTCAGCAGCACCCCGCCCGCCTGACCCACCGCCGGCGACGCCGCAGTGTCAACATGAAGACGTGGGTACAACCCTGTAGCGTTCACCTTGGAAGTGCTCCTCGACCCGACGTGATTTGGTTCTCAACAAACCCCATCGTCGCAGGTCAAGGGGCACTTTCCCCGTTCACCACACCGCCCTCAACCCC
>SABN01000030.1 GCA_009928955.1 Opitutia bacterium
CCGCCGATCTGGACGATTTCCGTTTCGTGGCCGGCGGCGAAGAGGGGTTCCAGCGCCCGCCGCAGCAGGATTTCGACGTTGCCGCCCTTGCGCGGGCTGCCGTTGATGGCCAAGGCTTTCATCTCGAACCTCCGTTGTCTTTCTTCCGCGTCCGTCGGCGCTAGAAGTTGTACTGGAGCCCGACCCGGAAGTCGTGCTCGGAATAATCGCGCAGGAAATTGACGGAGAGGTTGCCGATCAGGTCCAGATGCCGCCAAAGCCGCTGGCGATAGGTGGCGCCGAGGCCGACGAACGTGTCCCAGTCGGCGTCGGGATTGGGCCCGGGATCCCAGTTGCCATCGGCGTCGGCCTTCGCCTTGAGGTTGCGCCAGGCCCGCTCGTCTTCGGGCCGGGCGTCTTCGCGCTGCTGGCCGAGGCGGACGTCGAACTGGAAGAAATAGTCCTGATAGGCGCGCAGCAGGCGCAGGACGGCCGCATAGCGGGTGTCCCAGTAGGGCGTCCAATAGAACTCGGAGTCCTCGTCGGCGCTGTAGGTGGAAGCCTCGAGGCCGCCCCAAATCCCCTGCCGCTCGAACAGCTGCCAGAACGAGGCGCCGGAGAGCTGGACCATGGCGTTGTCGTCTTCGTAGCTCAGGTAGCGCGCGACGCCGGACATCTCCCAGGAGTCGGACACCTTCCAGAGGGCGTTCAGCCCAAAACCGTTGTAGGAAATTTCGCGGCGGGCGGACGCGACGAGATCGTGCTCGAAAACGACCGCGAGCCGCAGGGCGCGAAGCCGGCTCCACGTCACGGCCAGCGAGCCGACGACTTCCTCCTGTTCGGCTTCGTCGGGATCGGCGGCCTGGTTGTATTCGACGGTCTTCACGCCGAGCGCGGCGGTCAAGGTGGCGGCATCGCTGATGCGCAACGTGAACGCGCCGCGCACTTCGGCGACGTCGGCGTCGTATTCGTATTTCGCGATGCGGTTGGTCTGCACCTTGTTGATCGTGGTGGTTTCGGTGGTGCTGGACGAGGTGGTGGTCTGGCCATCGGTGGTCTGGGTGGTGGTGGAACTGCTGACGCTGGTGACGGGCTGTTCGATCTCGAACCAGAGGTTGGAGGTCACGGTCTGGTCGATCCGCCCGGCGAAAGCGGCCACGTCCAGCCCCAGCCGGGCGGTCAGGTTGAAGCCCGCGCGGCCTTCGCCGTAGCGCTGGACGATGTCGTCGTTGGACTGGTTTTCACGATAGGCGCCGGAAACGTAGAGATTCGACGGCCGCAGGCGGTTCCGGGACGTGCCCGAACGGCCGGCCTCGTCGACCGCGCCGGCGCGCCCCGCGGGAATCCGGTTCCGGGCGAAGGCGACGAGCTCGCGCAGCAAGCGGTCGGGATAGCCGTCGCGGCGGAGCAGTTCGATCTGCCGGTCGGCCAGATGCGGCCGGTTCATCAGCGTGGCGATCTCGGCGCGCATCCGCCGCGCCTGGAACACGGGATGGTTTTCCAGGACCTGCTCGACGACCTCGCTGGCGTCGGCGTTCCAATCCGGCTCGTAGCGGCGCACGGTCAGGAGGTCGTCGCCGGGACAGGTGTAGCCGAAGGCGTCGACGACGAAGCCGAGCGCATACTCGCGGGCGGCCTCGCCGAGGAGCGTGCGGACGGGATCGACGAGGCGGGCGACGTTGCTCCCCTCCTCCTGGCCGATTTCGCCAAAGGGATAGGCCACGGCCAGCGGCTCCTTGGGCGGCAAGCCCAGATGCTTTTCGAGATCGGCGCGGCTGTCGGAAAACTCGCGGCGGACGCGGGCGGTCCATTCGCGCAGGGTTTCCAGCCGCTTCTTCGCCGGCAGCCAGACGCGATTGGGCAGCGGAAACACTTCGGGCTTGGGTTCCGGTCCCGCGGGCAGCGGGGTGTTCGCGTATTTCAGGTGGCTGCCGATCTGCCAGGCGCCGGTCTCCCGATAGCCGCGCAGCTCCTCCCAGGCCGCGTACATCGGGGCGTTCAATTCCTCGATGCTGGTGATGACGAACATGCCGAACGTGAGGCCGAGTTCCTGCGCGATCGGCGTGCCGAGGCTCAGGGAACTGCGCAAGCCGTCGTCGAAGGTGATCGCCGCGACCTTGGCGATCGGGGCGTCTTCGCGCCGGCGGAACTTGCGCTCGCCGGTCAGGGCGTAGCGGGCCTGGTCCACCTGCTTCGCCAACCAGGGCGGCTCCGCCGCCGAACCGCCGGGGCCGGCGTTCTGCTCCAGATAAGCGGGGATGTCCAGCGGATCGATGAAGGTGAACCCCGCGTCGCGCAGGGCCAGCAGGTGCTCGCGAAAACGGCGGGTCGAAGGCAGCGCCAGCCATTCGCTCTCGGTCAAGCCGTGGTAGAGCAGCGTCAGCACCGCGCCCCGACCGCCGACTTCCTCCATCCGGTCCAGCGCCTCCAGCGCGGCGGGATAGTCGCCGCGCTGAACCTCGAGCCGGGCGCGCCGCAGGTAGCGGTAGGGATTGGTGGGCTGATAGCCTTCGTAGAGCGCGTCGAGCGCCCGCTCGGCGGCCGCGAAGTCCCGCCGGAACATTTCGATTTCAAAGCGCGTGGCCAACGCCTGCTGGTTGCGGGGATTCAGGTCGCGCAGGATGCGGTCCACGACGTCCCGCGCCGTTTCAGGCCGGTGCGCCATCAAGGCGATTTGCGCATGCTGGTTGAGCCACGGCACGTAGGCCGGCCGCGCTTCCGTGGCCGCCGCGTATGGCTCCAGCGCCAGCGTCAGCGGCCAGGTTGCGGCATCCTTGCGGTTCAACGCCACCAGGCGCGCCCCGAGCCGCACCTGCAGTTGCGCGCGGACTTCGGGATCCGCGGCGTCCGCGATCAATTCGCGCAGGGCTTGCGCCGCTTCTTCGGGCGGCTGGCCGATCTCCGCCAAGTCCGCGCGCAGATTCATCACGTCCCAGCGGGCCGGATCTTCCGCGAGAATGCGCCGGGCTTCCGCGTCGGCCTCGTCGAGGCTGCCGACCAGCATCAGGGCGCGCGCGAATTCGGTCCGGAACGCGAGATTCCCGGGCAGGGCCTCGACGATTTCCGTCCACAGGTCGAGCGCGTCTTCGTGGCGCTGGACCAGCGAAAGGGTGCGGGCGAGGTCCGTCTTCACGTCGTAGCGCGCGGCATCTTCGGCGACCAGTTTTTCGAGGATTTCCAGCGCCGGAGCGAGGCGGCCGAGGCGGAACAGGTTCTGGGCATGCCAATAGCGGACGTCGTAGTTGGCCGGCTCAAGGGCGAGCGCGCGGGCCAAGTGCTCGTCGGCGGCGGCCCAGTCGCTGCGCGCGATGGCCAGTTGCGCGAGCAGGTTGTGGGCTTTGGGCGACTCCGGCCGCAAGGCGGCGAACTGCCGCCAAAGCTGTTCGGCCTCGGCGACGCGGTCCGTGTGGTAGTAGCACCAGCCGAGGGCTTCCCAGGTCGCCTCGACGGTCGGATCGATCTGGATGGCGTCTTCCAGCAGCGGCGTGGCCGCGGCGTAGTCCTTGTCTTGAATCAGCATGATGGCCCGTTCCAGCTCGTCGCGCGCCGCGCGTTCCGCCTGGGGATCGGCGGGGCCCGCTTCGAGCCGGAACGGTTCGCGCGCGGCGGTCTTGCGCGTGGCGCGGATCAGGCCTTCCACCGCGGTGGCCGTGGCGACGGCCGCGGTTTCCGTCGGAGCGGCCGGCGCCGGCGCCATCCACAGCACCACGCCCAACCCGCCGGCCGCCATTCGGGAAAGCGGCGAATTCATCGAAAACAGTCCTCCGGCGGAGCGGGAACGGATTTTCATTTCCAGTACTCCTTGATCAAGGCGGCGGCCAGCAGGCGGGCGCCGTCGGGCGCCAGATGGATGCCGTCGACGTCGCGCACCGGGATGGCGGCGGCGGTCAGCGGATCCATGCGCCGCTCGGTGAAGCCGCCGGTCCGCCGGTCGGCCACCAGCGCGGAGAAATCGTGCGCGACCACCGCCGGCCGGAGCGCCGCCTGGGCCGCCACGATCGCATTGATCCGCCCGGCGAATTCGGCGACCACCGCCTCGCGCATCGGCGGCAGCTGCAGCCAGACGATCTTCTCGCAACCGCCGGCCAGCAGGCGGTCCATCGCCCGGCCGACGCGGGCGGAATATTCCGCGTCCCACTCGGGCGTGCCCGGATGGACCAACCCGAGGCCTTCCAGCATCATCGGCTGGCGGTCGTTCGCGCCGAGCGCCACCACCGCCACCTTGGGCCGCCGCTCCGCGCACAGTTCGTCGATCTTGGCCAGCCAGTCGAACGCGTCCAGCCGGGCCAGGCCCGTGCCGATGCCGGAGAAAGTCGCGACGTCGATGCCCGGCGTTTTCGCCAATTCCCGTTCCAGGGCGCGGGCCGGCAACCGCATCATCGAATCGCCGATCAACAGCACCGGCGACGTCGCGCCGGGACTTGCCGCGGCCGCCCCAACCGCCCAGAGGCACGCGACGACCGCCCGCCCCGCCCGCCATCGTTTCAGGGTTCCGCCCGGGTTCCGTTTCGATTCGGTTGTGTTCATCACGTCCTCATCTTATCGGCGCCGGGAACCGGATACAATTCCTTTCGGCGCGGATTCATTCGTTCAAGGCCTTTCCGGCGGTCCGGGCCAGAAACGCCCGCGGACGATCGAGCTTCAGGGCCGCGCAGGCGGCGGCCACCGGCCCGCTGGCGGCCAGCCAGAACGAGCGCACGGGGCCATAGGGCATGATTTCGTTGTTCCGGTGCAGCGAGCCGGCGTTCAAGGCCAGGACCAACGCGTAGAACGCCAGCAGCCCTCCCCGCGCCCGCCGCAGCGGGACGGCGGCCGCGCGCGACTCGCCGGAAGAATCAATTTCGGTTTTCATTCGGACTCCTGGCTCCCGGCTTCTGGATGTTCCTTTAAAACTGGAAATAGATGAACGGCGCCACGCCTTCCGGCCCCAAGGCCAGAATGCCGGTCAAGACCGCCGCCGCCGCCGAGGCCAGCGCCCAGGACGGCCAAGCGGCCACCTGGTGCGCCGCGCGCCACAGGCGGTCGCCATCGAGAAACTGCGTGGCGAATCCGATCGCCACCATCGCGACGGGTCCCGCGCCCCAGAACTCCACGGTCGGCACGGCCGAGCGCCAGCGGACCAGGCTTTCGAGCAGCGCGGAAACGGTTTCCATCCGCCCGCCGCGGAACAAGATCCACGAGAAGCACACGACGTGGAAGATCCAGACCCGCCCGAGCATCGCCACGGGCCATGGCGCGGGCGCCGCGCCCTTGTCCGGAATGCGCAACCCGCGCCGGACCCCGCGCTCGAGGGCGAGATACGCCCCGTGGAAAGCGCCCCACAGCAGGAAAGTCCACGCGGCCCCGTGCCACAATCCCCCGAGCAGGAACGTGATGAACAAATTGGCGTAGGTGCGGGCCGTCCCGCCCCGCGAACCGCCCAGCGGGATGTAGAGATAGTCGCGCAGCCAGGACGAAAGGGAGATGTGCCAGCGCCGCCAGAAATCCTGCAGCGTGGACGCGAAATACGGGGCGTTGAAATTCGCCGGGAACCGGAACCCCAGCAGCAGGGCCGTGCCGATCGCGATGTCCGAATAGGCCGAGAAGTCGCAGTAGATCTGCACCGCATAGGCGTAGACGCCCATCAGGACGTCCGGGCCGGCGAATTTCTCCGGCCAGCCGAACACGGGATCCGCCAGGCGCGAGGCCAGCCAGTTGGCTACCACCGTCTTCTTGAACAACCCCGCCAGGATCAGGAACGTCGCGCGGCCGGCTTCGATCGGTTCGTCGCGTCCCGGCATCCGTTCCATTTGCGGCACGAGATCGCGCGCCCGCACGATGGGACCCGCCACCAGCTGCGGGAAGAAGGCCAGGTAGTTCGCGAAATCGATCCACGACCGCGCCGGCGCCACGCGGCGCCGATGCACGTCCACCACGTAGCTCAGCGCCTGGAAGGTGAAGAACGAGATGCCCACCGGCAGGACGATCTTCGACAGCCACGGGTAGACCTCCTCCTGCACCTGCACCAGCCAGCCCACCGCCTCCGGCCCCAGCCACAGGCACATCGGGCGCAGCAGCGGAAACAGCAGGTCGGCGAACAGGAATCCGGTGTACTTGAAGACGCCCAGCAACCCCAGATTGAGCGCCACGATCCCGACCAGCAGGCGCCGGCGGCGGGGTTCCGCGGCGCCGACCGAGGCCAGCCGGTCCATCCGCACGGCCGCGGCGTGGTTCACTGCGGCCGAGGCCAGGAGCATCAGCGCGAATTTCCAGCTCCAGAAGCCGTAGAAAAACAGGCTGGCCGCCAGCAGGAACGCCTTGCGCGCGCGCGGAAATCCGGCCAAGGCCCAATGGATCTGGAAAACGACGAAGAAAAATACGGCGAAGGCTGTGGTCGGAAACAACATGGGCGCAACCGTTCCGGCTCCCGATTCCTACGGCGGCGGCGGCAGCGCCAGCCCGCCGTCCGCACCCATCAGGTACAGGCGGGGCGCGGACGGATCCTTTTCTTTCTTCCGCGGCGGCTCGCCGGGCGTCCGCAGCGGCACGTTCCACAGGCCCCGCAGCGGCGGAATCAACACGCTGCCGACGGGCAGCTCGACCAACGCGAGATCCTCGCCCGGTTCCGGCAGCAGGCGGTCGCCGACTTCCGGACGCACGACGTATTCGCCTTTGGATCCCGCGCCGGCGCGCGGCGAATTCCACAGCGCGGCCTCGGTCTGGAGCACGATCACGTCGGCGGGACGCTCCTCCAGCGCGGCGGCCAGCCGTTCCAGCCAGGCCGCCGGCGCCGGCGTGCGCCGCTTGACCACGGCGCCGGCCAAGCCGTTGCGCTGGATGAAGTCCACGATCTGCGTCGGCTCGACGTCGCCGTCGTAGGACAAATCGAGCGCCGGCAGCAGCCGCACGCGATGGAACGCCCCGAACATCCGCAGCACGTCGGCGGCGGCCGGCAGGCCGGCGGGCAGCGTGCCGTCGGGCTGCTGGAAGACCCACGCCGGCACCAGCGCGGACATGCCGCCCACGAAGGGCCGCAGCCGCTTGGCCTGTTCGACCGGATCGCCGGGCGGCAGCAGGACCAGCGTCGCTGGCCAGGGCTCGAAGTCCATCTTCAGGATGCGCGCCCGGGCCACGCCCAGATCGAACGCGAAGGGCGCGATGCCCCACCAGCCATAGGCCACCGCTTCGGGAATGGCCACCGGGCCGTCGAAGATTTCCAATCCGTTGACGAAGCCGCGCGCGCCGTCGCCGCGGATTTCCAGGCGCATCTTGAGGCTGCCGGGCGGGCGGATCCACGGGCGGACGTCGCTCGCCAGCAGTTCCCCGCGGTTCCAGGCCTGCAGGTGGATGAAGCCGTCCTGATCGAAGCCGAAGCGGACCATCGCGCGCGAGCTGCGCCGCGCGTAGAGCCAGAAAAAGCCCTGCGATTCGTCGAGCATCACTTCGAGGGCGCCGTCGCGGACCAGTTCCGAACGCCGCAGGCGCAGATAGGTTTCGGCTTGGTCGATGGCCGCGCGCAGTTCGTAGCGGCCGCGCTCCAGCGCGCGCATCCCGCCGGAGGCGACCCAGCCATCGGAGAGCTTGCCGGCCGCGAAGTCGTCGGCGACGGGTTGGGCCAGGGGCAGGAAGCCTTCGTAGAGCTCGCGCTGCTTGGTGGCCTGGCCGCGCGCGGCCTGCTTGCGGAGATGGTCGAAAAACACGGCCGACTCCGGATAGGTCAGCATTTCCATGCTCATCAGGGAGTGCCCGAACGGAATCTGGGAATCGCGGGATTGACCCAGTTCGAGAATGCCGCGCATCGTCTGGTAGCGTTCGGCGGGTTGGTCCTGGAGTTCGAGCAGCGCCAGCCGGGCGTCCAGGTTCAGCGGAGATTCCGCCACGAGCGTTTCGACCATCGCGCGCGCCTCCGCGCGGCGCTTGTGCCGGTCCAGCCATTGGGCTTGCGCAATCAAGATGTCGGGGTTCTCGGGAAACACCCGCGCATAGAGGTTGAGCTGTTCGCGCGATTCGTCGTCGCGGCCCATTTTTTCGAGCAGTTCCGCGCGGCGGATCGCCATGTGGATCTGGCCGGGGCTGGCCTGCAGGCTGCGGGTGTAGAAGTCGAGGGCGGCCTCCAGGTCGTTCTTCTGGAGATGGGCCCGGCCGATCAGCGACATCGCTTCGGCGCTGCGCGGATCCTCCGCCAGCCAGAGCCGCCACGGCTCGATGGCTTGGTCAAAGCGCCCCTCTTGATAGGCCAGATAGCCCTCGCGGCGATAGGCTTCCTGCCGAGCCTGCGGCGACAGCTCATCCAGCGGCAGATCGCGCGTCGCCAGCTGGTAGTACAAGCTCAGGTGCAGGTCGGCCGCCGGCGACGGCAGTTGTTCCGCCGTCAGCACGTTGGGCAGGGCCGGCTCCAGCTCTTCCGCGCGCGCGGCGGAATCCACGGCGACGAGCGCGCCGGGAAACAGCGCCGCGATGGACGCGAACGAGGCCAGCTTGGTCAGGGACTCGGGAAACTGGATGGCGAGCTTCATGTTGCGCTCCTTCACGTGTTGATCGATCTGCTGCAGCCACGGCACGAGGGCGGAAATCTCTTCGACCGGCACGAGGCGGCAATCCAGATGGATGCCGTCGACGTCCATTGCGGCGGCCTCCTGCGCGGGCAGGCCGGGAGGAATTTGCTGGGCCAACGCGGCGGACCCCAGCGTCAACCGGGGCAGGATGTCCGCCCCGCGCATCCGCGCGAAGACCCGCACGCTGGCGTCGTCCCACCTCGGCAAAATCAAGGGCACCGCGCCCACGGCATCCAGCCACGGCGGGCTGACCGCTGCGAGGCGGAACGCGTCGCGGCCGAGGGCGTCCATCAGGCGCGTCGGCGAAAAAACGTCGCCCGACGGCCACTGCTTCAGGACGTGGCGCGGCCGGGGGAATTCCAGCGCGACGATCCGCGTTTCGGCGGCGCCGATTTCGGGATCCCATACTTCCATGCCGAACAGGCCGGGCGGACCGTCGCCCAGCAGATCCAACGGCTCCTTCAAGAGCATCCGTCCGTTGAGCTGCACGAACAGGTTGCGCCCCTGCAGATGGATTTCCAGATCCTGCTTCTTGCCCGGAAAGGCCGCCAGATCCCGGGCCACGGCCTGGGTGAATTCCTCCGCGCCGAACACCTTTTGGTTCACCCAGACGTTGCCCTCGGCGTCGAACAGCAGCCGCACGCTTTCCTCGCCGCCGGCGCGCGAGCGCAACCGCAAGCCGAACTGCCCGGCCATCACGCGGAACTGGATCCGGAGCGCGAAGTCGCCGAACAGGTCGCTGGCCATCAGCCAGGCCAGCGCGCCGGTGGTCGGCGCGTACTTCGCGCCGGGCGGCTGCGGCCCGAGGGCCTTCAGGACCATGCCCCCCTCGGCTGGATATTCCGTCACGCCCCAATCCGTAAGCCAGCGCGCGGCATCCAGCGGACGCTCCATTTTCCACGGCGCCGTCGCCCAGCCCGATTCCACGCGGGCCGCGAATTGCTCGGGACTCCATTCCGGATTCACCCGCAGGCGGTTCAGGGCGCGCGGATCGGAGTGGCGCGTGTTCAGCAAGAAGGGCCCGGCCGCAAAGCCCAGGCCGTAGGTTTTGCCGACCTCCACGAGATTCGCGACGCGCGTGGGCACCGCGCGCGGGTCGAACTGGCCGTAATCGCCGAAGGGAAACGCGAAGGCGATCGGATTCGCCCCCATCCCTTTCTGGAACTCCGCGACCATCTCGGCGTGGTCCCGGCGGACGCGCGCCAAAAATTCTTCCGGCGTTTCCAGCCGCTGTTCGGCATCGATCCACTCCGGCGACGCGAAGAAGTTGGCGGTTTCGCCATTCGGCCCCGCCGGAATGCGCCGAAAACCAGCCACCGACTCCGCGCCGGCCTCCCAGGTGCCGGAGCGCACCATGTCGCGCAAGATCGGCCAGCGCAGGGCGTCCGGATCGCCGGCGCGGATCGTGTCGGCCCGCACGAACATGACGGCCTTCCAACGGTTGGCCTGCAAGATCTGGCGCGTTTCCAGATGGGAATTTTTCTTCCCCTGCTCCAGCGTCAGCAAGACCGCCTTGCGCGGCAGCGGCCGGCCTTCCTGGTAGAACGCCTGCACGTCCGCGAGGCCGATGGGATGGAAGCCGCGCTCGCGCAGAATCCGGACGTGCTGCTCGAATTGGGCGCGGGAGACCTCGTCGGAGCCTTGCGTTTTTCCGCCGCTGACGCCGGCATAGGCCAGCGCGATGAAACTGTCCGCGTCGCGAATGCCGGCGGCGGCGGGCTTGTAGCGGTATTGCTGGTAGGCCGACCGCACCGGCACCCACAGGCCCGCCACGGCAACGATGCCCGCCAGGAACAGCAGCCAGGCGCGGACGTTGCTGTCGCGCCGCACCGGCTGGGGCCGCATCCACGGCGCCGGCCCCGGTTTGGGCGCCGGCGGCGCTTCCGGTTTCGGCGCCGACATCGGCGTGGGCGGCGCGGAGGCGGCTGATTTCCGCAGATGCGGCGGAATCGAGGGGTCGTCCGGGGAGGCTTCGGGCCCGCCCGCGCCGCGGAAGGGATCGGAGCCGTCGTCGGGCGCGTCGCGGAAAACTTTTTTCATCCGCGCGTCCCCCAGTGGCGGCCCCGGACGGTGGCCAGCGCCCAATAGATCTGCCAGCTGAAAAATACCATGTAGCTCGCGGTGTAGAGGAAGCCCGTCCACCAGTGGCGGCGGCCGGTTTCCTCCCAGTAATGCAGGGTCCACACCGCCGTGATCGCGGTGACGCCCAGCAAATAGGACCAGGCCAGGTTGCTGCTGCCCGACACGATGGCCAGAACCGGCGCGAGCACCAGGGCGGAGGTGATCACCACCGGCTCGATGATCGGCATCCACATCATCGCGTACCACGACAGCGCCGGCACCGGATGCTTGCGCCACATCCAGCGGCCCACCTTCAGGATTTCCCGCAGGTAGGAGCGGCTCCAGCGAGCCTGCTGCCGCGCATACTGCTTCCAATCCTCCGGCGCGATCGTCGTTGCCAGCGCTTGGTCGTGGTAGAGGATCTTGTAGTCCTTCAAAATCAGGTTCGTCAGGCTGCGGTCGTCGCCAAAGTTTCCGTACTCGCCCATCACCTTGGCGTTCAGCCACTCGTCCAGCACGTGCAGCACGCACACGCGGCGGTAGGCCGAGAAGCATCCCGGCAGGCAGCTCACCGTGCCGCTGACGCTCTCGGCCGCCTTCATGACCTTATAGGAAAAGAAATACCGCACGTCCTGCATGCGCGTCAGCAGGTTCGCGCCCGCGTTTTCCACGTCGCAGTGCCCGCTGACGCCGCCCACCGTCGGATCCGCGAACCCCTGCATCAACTTCTGGATGGATCCCGGGAAGATGAACGTGTCCGAATCCACGCAGACGACGAACTCCCCCCGCCCCAGCAGCACCGCCACGGCCCAGGCGTGGCTCAAGCCGCGGTTTTTCTCGAAATCCACCACCACCAGGTTCGGATGCCGCGTCTGCGCCGCCAGCATCTGCGCCCGCGTGTCGTCCGTCGAGCCGTCGTTGACGCACACCACCTCGATCTTGTCGGCGGGATAGCGCGCGCCAAAAATGCGCTCGATGGTCTGCCGGATCACGGGCCCCTCGTTCATGCACGGCACCAGCACCGTCGCCGTCGGCTCGTAGCCCTGGTCCGGCGGCGCCACGTACATCGAGGCGATCAGAAAGCGCGATACCACGAAAAGGCCGGCCACCAGCGAATAGATGCTCACCAGCGGCTGGTAGAAATAGTTGCCCGCGCTGCGCAACTGCATGAAGACCGCCGTCGCCAGCATCAGGACCGCCACCGTCAGAATCAGCCCCGCCAGCCACTTCGGCGGGCGCCGGTAGAGCCGCGCCAGCCGCGCCCGGGCCTCTTCCTGCGAGGGGAAATCCGCCGCCGCCGCCACCGCCACGTCCGCCGCCGTCCGCGCCAGCGGCCGCCGGCAGTACGGGCAAACCACCGGCGCCGGCGTCGCGCGCACGTGAACCGCGATCGCGCAATGGGGACAATGGCAACGGGTGATCCGCACCGTTTCGGTTTCTGCTGCGCTGGTCGGTCCTTCCATGGATTCAGGGCTCCGTTTTTTCCACGGAACCGGTTGCTCAAGGTTCGATGGCGTCCTGCAGCCCAGCTTCCGCAAAACGTCACCCTACCATGCGGACTTCAGACTGTCGCGCAGAATGTCGCATTATTTTTCGCCCGTTTTTCGCGCCCCGCCCCCAAATCCGAACAGAACAGATGCAGGTTTCTGCGCAACCTCCGTTGACAGGTTAAACCAGAGCGGATAGATTCGGGAATTAATATCGGCTCCAGAGAATATGCAGGCGACATGGCAAAAATCCTGATCATCGACGACGACCCTTCGGTTCGCGACTACCTCGTGGCGGTCATTTCCCGCAAGGGACATGAGCCGGTCCAAGCCGCCACCGGTCAGGCGGGCCTCGCCCAACTGGACGATCCGACCGTCCAAGCCGTCGTCGCGGATGTTTTCCTGCCCGACAGCCCGACCCTCGCCGAATGGATGGCCCAGTTGAAGGCCCATGCCGCCGGACGGCCGCTGATCCTGATCACGGGCGAACCGTCCGAAGAACTGGCCCGCCAAGTCCAGCGCGGCGAAATCACGGCGTTCCTGTCCAAACCCTTCGAACTCGCGTTCATCCACAAATTGCTGGAACGCGCGCTGGCCGAACCCGCCCCCCGCCCCGCGCACCCGCCCAATGCGAAGGGATCCCCATGATCGACAAGACCCGCTTGGGCCTCGATTTCTTCGACCAACGCTTCGGCGGCGTCTTTCGCCAGCGCGCCGCGCTGTGCGTTGGGCGCCAAGGCAGCGGCAAGACCGTCGCCGCCCTCCACGCCCTGATGCAAAGCGTCCAGGAAGGCGAGCGCGGCCTGATGCTCTCCGCCTGGCACTCGCCGGATTTGTTCATCGTCGCCGAAAAGTTCGGCTTCCCCCTCGCCGAGGCCGTGCGCGAGGGCCGGATCGTTTTGCTCGAATACGCCCAGTTCAGTCCCGAACCCGAGTTGGAAAAATGCCGCGTATTGCCCCCCGGCAGTTTCATGGAATTCGAGGACATCGTCGTGACCAACGGCATTCGCCGCGTGGTCGTCGATACCGTTCTGCCGTGGATCGCGATTCGCCAAGAAGAGAGATTGGCCAAACACGTCTATTCGTTTCTCCACGCCCTCGAACGGATGGAAGTCACCGCGTTTCTCACCATGCCCAAGCCGGTGTCCCCCCTGGCCTTCGCGCTCAAGAACCGCATCGAGCAACAAGCGCCGGTCGTGTTCACCCTCGATATCGATGCCCAAAACCGCCGCCACTTGCTGATCAACCGCTATTTGGGCCAAGCCTCCCTGCCGCCCCCGTTGCCCATGGCCATCTTGCCTGGCCGCGGCATCGTGTCCGTGCCGGAATCCTTGCCGCCGCCCGCGCCCGCGCCGGATTCGCCGCCGCTTGACGTCAAGTTTTCCGCCGTCTTCCACGCCTAGGAACGCATCGATGTACACCGCCTACTGGAATCTCAAGGGGAACCCCTTCCTCAACGCCATCGACCGGCGCTATCTCTTCGCCGGCGACCAGCACAGAGAAGCGATCGCCCGGCTTGCGTTCCTCGCCGAAAGCGGCCGCCTCGCCGGCGCGCTCACCGGCCCCTGCGGCGTCGGCAAAACCACCGTCCTCAGCCAAGTCGCCGCCGAAGTCGAAGCCCGCTACCACCTGCCCGTCCTTCGCCTCGACGCCGTCCCTGGCGGACACTTGCCCCTGACCCGGCAGATTCTCTCCGCCCTGAAACTCGACGCTTCCGCCGCCACGCTCCCCGAAGCCCTCCTGCAATTCCGGCGCCTCGCGGACCTTCGCCCCGACGCCCCCCCGCGCACCGTGCTCCTCGTTGACGACGCCCAGGATCTCGTGGCCGATCCCGGGCTTCACTTCCTTCGGCATCTCGCCAATCTCCGCGTGCCCAACCGCAAAACGCAGGCCGCAGAACCGCTGTTCACCTTGATTCTCGCCGGCGCCCCCGAACTGCTGCCCGCCATCCAGTCCGATCCGGCCTTTGCCCAGCTCATCCAGATCCTCTTCCGCCTCGATCCGCTCTCCGATGCCCAAACCACCGCTTATGTCCAGCACCACATGCGCGCCGTCGGCGGCGACATCTGGTCCTTCGACCGCCCCGCCCTCGAAGCCATCTGGCGCTTTTCCGGCGGCCTCCCCCGGCGCATCAATCTGCTGTGCGACACCGCTTTCATGCTCGGCTTCGCCGCCAAGACCGCCCAAGTTTCCGCCGCCCTCGTCGAGCAAGCCGCGCGCGATACCAGCCTCGCCGCCCCCCCCCCGCCGGAGGATAACCCATGAACGCCGATTCCTTCTTCGGTCCCGTCTCCGTCATCGCCATCCTCCTCGCCTTTTTCTTCGTCGCGATGGCCTACCTCCGCCATCTCGGCGCCAAACGCGCCCGGACCCGGAAGCGATCGAAGGACGAAAAACCCTGGCAAATCTCCAACCCCTACACCGCGTCTGAAAACCTGACCGCGCCGCCGCCGCTGGCCACGCTGGCCCCCCCCCCGGCCGCCAGGAATGTCGCTTCCGACCCGACTAGTCCCGTGTTCCGACAGTTCAGTTCGACTTCCCCAAGCGCCGCGAAACCCGCCCCCCCCGCCCCGGGCTACGTCTGGGAATGAGCCTGTGTTCCGGTTCCGGCCATTCATCCCGGGCCTGATCGCTTGTGGGCTGGCCCTGCCCGCCGCCGGCGCCGCCCGCGACATCGTTGACGTCGCCCCCCGCGCGTTCGTTCCCGGCGAATCTTCTTCGCCGCCCCAAGCCGCGCCAGACGGCGGCGTCGCGTTCGAGGCGCCGTTTTCCGCCGATCTCGACCGCGCGTATTGGGACGCCCCCCTGCGGCCCCTTCCGCCCGCCGCCGCCGCCATCGAAGTCGATTTGGCCTGCGACGATCCCGCCGCCGTCCGCGCCTTGACTCTTCATCTTCAAGACGGCGGCCACTGGATCTCCGCCCAGAAAACCCTCGCCGCTCCGGGCCGCCAAACCCTCCGCTTCCGCCGCTCCGATTTCGATCGGGATCCTTGGCCCCCGCCCGATGGACGCCCGGCCACCGTCCTCCGGCTTTCCGTTTGGAAAGGCGCGGCCCGCGACGTCCAGCTCGTCCTCTACGGCATCCGCTCCCGTTCATTTTCCGCCGCCGTCGTTCTGGGTTCCGATTCCCGAACGGCCCCCGGCGAAACCGCCCTGGCCGAACAATGCGCCGGCCGCGCCTTGGAACTCCTCGACAAGGCCGGCCTCCCCGCCGAACTCATCGCGGACGACCTCGAACGTCTCGACCTCCGGCCCTACCGCCTGCTCGTTCTGCCCTACAATCCCAGATTGTCTTCCGGCCAAATCGCCGTCCTCGAGCGCTTCGTCAAGCGGCGCAATGGTCGCCTGGCCGTTTTTTACAACGCCCATGCCGACCTTGCCCGCCTCCTCGGCTTCAAGGCCCCGGTCTATGTCACGGCGCCCACGGCCTGGACCACCGTCGCCTTCGAAGAAAACGAGCTGCCGGGCTTGCCTGCGGCCATGGCCCACCGCACGCACCATCTGCTGCCGGTCCGCGCCAAGGCCGACTCCGCCGTCGAACTCGGCGTTTGGCTCGGTCCCGACAACCGGCCCGACGAAAGGCTGCCCGCTTCCGCCGTCTCTTCTTCCGGCATTTGGTTCTCGCACGTCCCGCCGTTCGCTTCGCCATCCGCCCTGCAATGGTTCCTCGCCGCGCTGGCCCGCTCCGACCGCGCCTATGCCCGCGACCGCGACCGCTACCGCGCCGAAATCGGCCGCCGCGACGCTCTCGCCGTCGCGACGAGCCGCCGGCTGCCCGCGCCGAGCGACGAATTCCGCGCCGTCTGGGCCCAGCCCCTTCCGCCCGCCTTGCGCCGCGAAACCTTCCGCCAGCTCGCGGATCACGGCCTCCACGCCGTCTTCGAACACGTGGCGACGGCCGGCGACGTCCTCGACGGCGCCCGCGAACAGCCGCTCGCCCAAGCCCTCGCCGATGCCCGCGCCGCCGGCCTCCAACTGCATGCGTGGTGCATCGCCTGGAGCCTGCACGATCTGCCGGCCGAACGCGTGGCCGCCCTCCGCGCCCAGAACCGCCTCATGCAAGACGTCCAGGGAAACGAGTTGCCCTGGCTGTGCCCTTCGCGCACCGAAAACCGCCAACTCCTGATCGAGGCCTGCGCCGATCTCGCCCGCCGCGGCGTCGCCGGCATCCATCTCGACTACGTCCGCTATCCCGCCCGCGACGGCTGCTACTGCCCCGCCACCCGCGCCGCTTTTGAAACCCGGCTCGGCCGCGCCGTGGATTCCTGGCCCGCCGACGTCCATCCCGGCGCGCTGCTCGCCGCCGAATTCGATGAATTCCGCCGCGATGAAATGACCGCTTTCGTCGCCGCCGCCGCCGCCGCCGTCCGGGCCGTGGATCCCTCCATCCGTTGCTCCGCCGCCGTCTTTCCCCTGCCGGAAGCCGTCGCCCAATATGGCCAGGATTGGCCCGCCTGGCTTCGCGCCGGCCACCTCGACTGCGTCGTCCCCATGCTCTACGATCCGCTCGCATCCCGCTTCGCCGACCTGCTCGACCGCTGCCTGGCCGCCTCCCCCGCGCCCGGAAAAATCCTCCCCGGCATCGGCATTTCCGCCGACCATTCCCAACTCGACGCCCTCGCCGCCGCCGAACAAATCCATGCCTCCCGCGCCCGTCAAGCCGCCGGCTTCGTGTTCTTCCACCTCGACGCCGCGCTGCAACGGCTTCTGCCGTCCATCCTCGGCCCGTAAAGCCCCCGGCGGGCAAGAGATCAGATCCGCACCCGGACGCCCCCCGCGCGCCCGCAGCCGCTGCCGCGCCGGATCCAGCTCGTTGGCCGGCCAAACGTCCCGCCCCGCGCCCCGCGGGCGGCATCGGTCGCGGCGCGTTGCCGGAGTTGGCCGTGGGCGATCCGTTGGTCCACCCGCACGCGTTCCGCAACGGCCGAATCTCGCCCATCTCGGTCCGGCCGTCCGCGATGCCTTGCGGTCGACGAAGCCGGCGGCCCCGCCCCCATGCGCCGTGACCGGCGGCGCCACCTCGGCCAGCCACGAGGGTCCGCCATCCTCAAATGGCAGCGCCTGCCCGCCGCGCCGCGCTTCGGCGGCGCCCCCGGCGCGATCCCGCCCATCGCCAACGCAAATCGGAATCGCGCTTTTCCTCGTCAGGGCGGCCGTTCCGCGCGCGGTTCGCGGCGGATCTCTTCGATCCCGGCCTGGCAGCGCCGCAAGGCATCCACCACGGCGGGATCGAACTGGCTTCCCCGGTGCCGGAGGATTTCCGCCAGGGCTTCTTCCGCGCTTCGCCCCTTCGAATAGGGACGATCGGCGCGGATGGCGTCATAGGTGTCGATCACCGCCAAGATCCGCGCGCCCAGGCAGATGGCCGCTCCCTTCAACCCACGCGGATATCCGGTGCCGTCGTACCGCTCATGGTGCGAAATCACGATCTCCGCCGCCGGCCGGAGAACCGGGCTGGAATGGAGGATGTCATAGCCGGCCTGCGCATGCGTCCGCATGGTCTCGCGCTCGTCCGGCGTCAAGGCGCCCGGCTTGAGCAGGATCGAATCGGGCACGGCGATCTTGCCGATGTCGTGGAGGAGCGCGCCCATCCGGATCGTCTGGACCTCCTCCGGGGTGACGCCCATTTCGCGCGCCAAAACGAGCGCCATCTCGGCCACCCGCTTGCTGTGCGCGCCCGTCTTTTGTTCGCGGGCATCCTGCATGGCCGCCAAGGCTTCGAGGGTGAACGGGCGGCGAGATGGCATCCGCGGGAACCGCGCGCGGATGGCCGGGGGGGCGTCCCCCGCCAGGCCCGCATGCCGGGGATCGGTTGTTTCGGCAGGCATGGGCGACACCGGGAGTTCCTCCGCCTGCCAGGCCTTCTGTTTTCCAGGATCTGTCTCTGCCATGGATTCCCGCCATTTGTCCGGTTGATCCGCCATCGCTTTCCATCCATCGCGACGGGCGCTGCTCATCTGCACCGCCGCGGCAGCGCGCGCCACGGGGAGAAATTGACCCAGCAACGACCGGCCTGCAAGTCTTATCCCTTCGGCGACGCCCCTTATTTTCAGGAGACCGCGCCGCGCCGACTTTTCCCGGGCCTTTGCCCCTCGACGTGGCGCGGGGAAAACGGCTGGCGGTTCCGGCTTGAACGCCCGCCGCGGACCCAGGGCCCATAACCGGATTTATGTTGAAAGGGACGCGCCGCCCCGCCCATACTCTTGGAAAACCACTTCAGAAAGCCGCCGCCATGAAACGATGGATGTTTTCGGGCCTGATCCTTTTCCTCTCGCTGCCGGCCGGCTGCGACAACCGTTCGGCCGATGCCCCCGTCGTCACGCAAGAACAGGACGGCGGAACCATCGCCCTCGCGGAAGGCGAAACCCTGACCATTCAACTCGCCGGCAACCCCACCACCGGCTACGAGTGGACCATCGCCCGGATCGACGCCGCCTTCCTGCGCCTCGCAGGGGCCACCTACGCCCCCGACTCCTCCGCCATCGGCTCGGGCGGCGTGTATTCTTTCCGCTTCGACGCCCTGCAAGCTGGCGCCACCACCCTCGGCCTCGTCTATCGCCGCTCGTGGGAACCTTCGGGCTCGGACCCAACCTTCACCCTCGCGGTGATCATCCACCGCGGCACGGACGCCCCGGACGCCGTCTCGTTGAACGCCACCTCCGGACGACTCCTCGACGGGTCCGCCAGCTCCCTCATCGCCGCCGATTTCGCCAACAGACACGATCGCGGATCTTCGATCCCCAACCGCCCTGCGCCCCCTCTCCCCAGCGGCCGCTAGAACCCGGCGTCCCGGGCCTTGCGGTAGTCGATGATCTTGCGCTGGAGGAAATCCGCTTCGGGCCGGGTGATGTCCACCTCGACGTCGAAGCCCGCCGCGATCGCCCCTTGGTTGCCGAGGATCTCGATCCGGGCCTGGTCGAATTGAGACTGGTCGAACGTCCACTTCGGCTCGCGGGGACAAAGGATGTGGCCGATCTGGCGCTTCCGGACCGATTCCACGAACCGCTGCAGCTGGTTCCGGCTCGATACGGCCTTGCGGTGGAGCTGGTCGGAAACCGCGGATTCGTAGACGACCTCGGCGCGGTTTTCGCGCAGGTTCCAGATCACGATGTCCAGTTCGCCCACGGTCTTGCCCGTGGCGTCGTGGTAGGTCAGATGGGTCAGGACCTTGAATTCATTGGTGTTGAGCGTGGCGTTGAACTGGATCGCCGCCAAGGCGTCGAGGACGATGCCGATGCTGCCCCACTTGAAGCCCCGCAGGTCCCGCAACTGCTCGAAATACTGCTGGATCAGCGGCCGGCGCTCCGCGGCGAGGGTCGCCGGCCACGCCGTGATGACGTTCTCCACGATCGTGGAGTCGGTCGGCGACGGCGCCTCGACCGTGACGTACGTGATCTTCCCGGGCGCCTGGGGGTCCGGACGGTGCCGGAGCAGCACGGCGGCGCCAACGGCGGCCAGCAGCAGCGCCGCCGCGGTCGGCGGCGCCCACAGCCACGCCGCCGCACGCGGCGCGGCCGGCGGCGGCGGCGCGACCGGTCCGGTCTTGCGCGGAAACGGCGGATGCGCGCCGCGCTCGCCGGGCGGGGCGGCGACCGGCGAGGACGCCCCGGGCAGCGTGATGCGGATCGTCGTCTTGCGGATGGCCCCGGGCAGCGCCTGGCCCAGCGCGGCGAGCGCCGCCGCCGCGGAGGAAAAGCGGTCGTTCGGTTCCGCCGACATCGCCTTCATCACCCAGTCGCACAGCTGCGGCGGCAGGTCGGGCCGCCAGTCGGACAACGGCTGGACCTGATGCTCGAGATGGCGGGTGATGAGCTCGGGGATCGTGTCGCCTTCAATGGCGTTCCGACCCGAAAGCATATAGTAGCACAGGCAGCCGACGGCATAGATGTCCGTGCGCGCATCCAGCGGCTGGTGGCGGAGTTGCTCGGGCGCGATGTAGAGGATCGACCCGTAGATGGAGGTGTTGCCCTCCAGGCTCTGCACCGTGGGCCGGGACACGAACCGCGCGAGGCCGAAGTCGAGGATCTTGTATTGCCACGCCCCGCTGGCCAGGCGCGTCCGCATGATGTTCTGCGGCTTGATGTCGCGGTGGATCAGCCCCGACTGGTGCGCCGCGATGAGCGCCTCCAGGATCTGCTGCGCCGCGTCGGCGAAAGCCTCGCGGTCGAACGGCCCGCGCTCAACGGCGCGGTCCAGCGTCTCCCCGTCCACGAATTCGGTGATGACGTACGGCCCTTCGTCGTCCACGCCGAAATCATGGATCGTCAGGATGTTCGGATGCTGGATCGCCGCGAGCGTCATCGCCTCGCGCCAGAGCCGCTCCGTCCCTTCGGGATCGTCCAGCATCGGCTCCGGGGCGTTCCACCGCTTGATGGCGACCCGCCGCCGCAGCTGCGTGTCCCACGCTTCGAACACGGCCCCGCCGCCGCCCGAGCCGATCGCGCGCCGGATCTCGTAGCGGCCGGCGATCAACGGGGTCGAGGCATTGCGCTCCATGTCCTTTTGCCGGGCCGTTCCCATTTGCACGTCCGGAACCTTACCAGCGCGCCGCGGCCCCGTCGAGTTCGGAACGCATGAAATCCACCCCCGGAGCCAGGCGAAAAAAGTGGTGGCCAGAATCGGGATCGAACCGATGACACATGGATTTTCAGTCCATTGCTCTACCAGCTGAGCTATCTGGCCACCTGAAGTGTTCCGCGTGTATACCGAGTTTGACGCGTCCCTGTCAATATTGGCCTCGGGGGTTCCGGTTCACGGTTCAGCAGTTCACGGTTCACGGCTTCCGCCCCCACCCCCAAAGGGTCCCGGCTGTTCTTTCGCGAAATTCGCGCCTTTCGTGGTTTCACGCTTCTTGGCTGTTCTCCTGTTTTCACGTGTTTCCTGCTTTCCTGTTTGGTTTTCCTTCCCTACTCTTCCCCCCATGAATCCGTCCTGCCCCTTCTGCCAGTTGCCGCCCGAACGCATCCTCGCCGCCGACGGCCCCTGCGTCGCCTTCCGCGACGGCTTCCCCGTCAGCGCCGGCCACACCCTCGTCATCCCCCGCCGCCACGTCGCCTCCTTCCGCGACCTCACCCCCGACGAATGGGCCGCCGCCCTCCGCCTCGCCCGGAAGCTCGCCGCCGATCTCCAGGCCGCCGACCCCGCCATCACCGGCTTCAACTTCGGCGCCAACGACGGCGAAACCGCCGGCCAGTCCGTCTTCCACTGCCATCTGCACCTCATCCCCCGCCGCGCCGGCGACCACCCCGCCCCCCGCGGCGGCATCCGCGCCGTCATCCCCGGACGCGCCGACTACCCGCCCCCTTCGGCTTCCGAAACAAGCGACCTCCCGCCGCCGCGATGACCTCCCCGCCGCCCATCGAAATCGAGCGCCTCGCCCTCGCGTTCGAAGGCCGCACCGTCCTGGAGGATTTTTCCCTGCGCGTGGCGGCGGGCGAAAAGGTCGTGCTGGCCGGCCCGTCCGGCAGCGGCAAGTCGAGCATCCTCGCCTGCCTGCTGGGCTTTCTCGTTCCCGCCGCCGGCCGCATCGCCGTGCAAGGCGAAGCCCTCGACGCCAAATCCGTCTGGCGGTTGCGGCGGGCCATGGCGCTCGTCCAGCAGGAACCCGCCCTCGGCGAACAAACCGTGCAGGCGTGGATCGAAGAGCCCTTCGCCTTCCACGCCAACGAAGCCCTCCGCGACCATCTGGCCCGCCTGCCGGACTGGCTCGCCCGCCTCCGCCTGCCGCCCGGCATCCTCCGGCAAAAAGGCTCCGATCTCTCCGGCGGCGAAAAACAGCGCGTCGCCCTCGCCGCCGCGCTGCTCCTCGATCGGCCCATCCTGCTCCTCGACGAACCCGCCTCCGCCCTCGATCCCGATTCGCGCCAAGCCGTCTACGCTGCCCTCGCCGGATTGCGTGGCCAAACCCTCTTGATGATCTCGCACGACGTCGGCCCCGCGCTGGATTTCGCGGACCGCACCGTGCGCATCGCCCCCCGGGAGATCCCCCATGGGCGCGCTTGACATCGGCACCGCCGGCCTCGCCGCCGCCTATCTCCTCCTGCTGGTCCCCTTGGCCGCCATGCTCTGGCTGCGCGTCCCCCTCGTCGGGCAAACCCTGACCGCCGTCGCCCGGATGACCGTCCAACTCCTGCTCGTCGGCTTCTATCTCCAGTTCCTGTTCGAGCTCGACGACTCGCGCCTGACGGTCCTGTGGCTCGTCGTCATGATCGGCGCGGCCGACGTCTCCATCCTGCGCAGTTCGCGCCTCTGCGTGCGCTGCTTCGCCGGGCCCCTGTTCCTCGCGCTCGTCGCCGGCACCGCTCTGCCGCTGTTCTTCTTCGTGGCCCTGCTCCTGCGCCTGCCCCACTGGATGGCCCCGCAATACGTCGTGCCCATCGCCGGCATGATCCTCGGCAACTGCCTGCGCGCCGACATCGTCGGCATCCGCACCTTCTACGACTCCGTCCGCAAGTCCAACCGCGACTACCTCCGCCGGCTCGCCTGCGGCGCCGGCCGCGCCGAAGCCGTCCGCCCCTACCTGCGCGACGCCGTTTCCGCCGCCCTCGCCCCCACCGTCGCCACCATGGCCACCATCGGTCTCGTCTCCCTCCCCGGCATGATGACCGGCGTCATCCTCGGCGGCTCCAGCCCCCTCGTCGCCATCCAGTACCAGATCGCCATCATGATCGCCATCTTCTGCGGCACCGCCATCACCGTCGTCGCCGTCCTCCTCCTCACCCTCCGCTCCGCCTTCACCCCCTACGGCACCCTCGACCCCTCCATCTTCCGCCCCTAGCCCGCCATGATCCCCCCGACGAAATTTTCGTTCCGACCGACCGCCCTCCTCGCCGCCGCCCTCGTCTGCGCTCCGGCGGCCTTGGCCGCCGGGCCGGACGACGGATGGGAACGCGGCGCCACCAATCCCGTCCCCGCGCACGCCGTCGCCACCGTCGCAACCGACCGCGACGCCTTTTTCATCGGCGAAAACGTCCTGCTCCACTTCACCCTCGAAAACGCCGGCCCCGAACCGTTCGTCGCCTCCTTCGGCGGCGATTCCCGCGGCGCCCGCCGCCACCTGCGCTTCAAGGTCGCCGCCGTCCACGAAGACGGCTCCGTCGCCGAAGATCCGTTTCCGTTCTCCATGTGTTTCGGCGGACTCGGCGGTCCCCTGACCCTCGCGCCCGGCAGCAACTACGCCTGTTCCCTGCCCCTCCTGAGCTACTGCCAGATCGATACGCCCGGCGACTATTCCATCCGCGTCTCCCACGACTACGGCTGGAAGAACGGCGCCCCCCCGCGGCCCGTCGCCGAAACCCGGATTTCCTTCCGCCTGCCCACCGCCGCCCAAGCGGAACAGGTCCTCGCGCGCATGGCCGCCCTCTCCGAAGACCCCAATGCCACCTGGGGCCGGCGCACGCAGGATTACGCCGACTTCTCCTGCCTCCGCCATCCCGTGTATCTCGAATCCCTCCTCCGGCGCGTCCAAGCCGGCGACCGGCGCATGCTCAACGGCCTCGAACTCATCCCCGCGCCCGAGGCCACCGAAGCCCTGCTCCGGCTCGCCGCGGATCCCGACCCCGATCTCGCCTTCGCCGCCGCCCTTTCGCTCGCCAAACGCCTGCCCATCCCTGCGGACGACCCGTTCATCCCCACCCGCGGCCCCCTCGATTGGCTCGCCTCCCGTCGCCGCCTCGCCGAACGCTCCTGGACCCCCGGCTTCGCCCCCGACGCCCGCGCCGCCGCGCTCCGCTTCCTGGACCGCACGAATGCCCCCGCCGTCGCCCTCGGCGCGCGCCTGATTTGCGCTGTCGGCGCCGCCAACGACGCCCCCGCCCTCCTCGCCGCCCTCGACCGCGCCGTCGAATCCGCCTACAACCCGCGCCGGGAACCGAAAGACAACGTCCTCGATTTCCCCGCGCCCATCCCCGATCTGGTTCGCGCCATCGACCTCCTCCGGGCGCGCGGCTACGTCCCCGGCGACCCTCCCCAAAACAAAGGCCAGGCCCTGCTCTACTTCCTTGCGCAGGCCAAGGTGCCGCCCCCCCGGCCCGACGGCTGGCTCCGATGGCTGGACATCCATGCCGAATCCGGCAAATTCCCGCTGCGCGAAGCCGCCCTGCGCTCCATCCCCGCCCCCGTCCCGCCCGAAGCGTTGCCCTTCATCCGTCGCGGCCTCGACGACGCCGACCTCGGCGTCGTCCGCGCCGCCTGCACCCTCGCGGGCCAATCCGGAAATCCGGAATTCCTCCGCCCCCTCCTCGACGTCGTCGCCGCCGAACAACACGAATGGCTTCTCCGCGACGCCAGCGAAGCTGCCCAACGCCTGGGCGCCGGCTTCGATCTGCTCGAAATCTGGACCGACCGCCTCGGCGATGAACGCCTCTACCTCCTGGCCCTCGACTCCCTCCAGACCGCCCTCGACGTCCCCGCCGGCAACCATTCCGGCCGCACCGATCTCTCCCGCGCCGAGCGCCTCGCCCTGCGCACGGCCTGGAAAGAATTTCTCGCCCGCCACGCCGACGACCTCCGCGCCGGCCGGCGCTTCAAGGTCGACGATCCCGCCGTCTCCCCCGCCCTCGCCGGCCGCGCCCGGCGCTGGAATTTCCCCGACGGCTCCGCCTGGCCCCCGGATCCCGAAACCGACTGACCGGCAGCCCCGCCCCCAAAGGCGCCATCCGCGGCGGCATCCCCGGCAAAACCCACTACTGAAGTGACGCCGGATCAGGCTCTGAATCCCCGGCCGGGCCTGGAATCGGGGACGCCTTATTCCAACTCGATGCGGAACCACCACGGGCCCGGTCCCGTGGCGGTGGTGTCGGTGTGGACATTCATCGGCGCGCTGTCAACCAAGGGCCCGGCCACCCGCGACCATGTTCCGGTGGTCAACGCCGCCGTGCGGCCAATCCAGTACTGCTTGCCGGACACGCTCTGCCAACTCAGCACAAAACCGCCCTCCGCCGGGCGGGCGGCCATCAGCGCCAACACGGAGCCGGGATCGAGCGGATCGGTGCCGGCGGCCCGCTCGTCCAGGTTGCTGGATCCATCCCCGTCCGTGTCCGGCGCGGTGGGATCCGTTTGTTGCAGATAGTGGTCGAGATTCGACCGGGTGTCTTGGTTGAAGTCGCCGGCGGCGGGTTGCGTGAGCCCGTTGAAAAACACCCATTCCCACGCATCGGCCATGCCGTCGCCATCCGCATCGGTTTCAGCCTGCGCGGCGGACACCGCGGCGTTGGTGATGTTGCCCGCCAGATCCAATTGATAATCGATGCGCCGGGTGCCGTCGTAGCGAACGGCCGTCAACCGGCCTAGGGGGTCGTACGTGAATTGCTGGGCCGCGGCCGGGGTGGCCAGCAGGATCCCAACCAGTAAGGCTGGCACATCAATCTTCATCGAGGCTGAACTCCGGGAAGTTGGGTTCGGGAATGCTGAAGCTGGGCGGTGGGGATGAGTCTCCGCCGGTTTTCGGCGGCCGCGGATCGAAACTATCCGGCAGGCTGTCGAATTGGCGCTGCAATTCAACCGCCTCTTCCGGGGTGATCGTGCAGGGGCCCTCGGCTTGGCGTTCGTCGCGGATGCGGTTTTTGGCCTCGATCCATTCGACGGCAGCACCAATGAAGTCAGCACCCGCGTATTTAGGGTTGGCCGCCGCCGTGAACTTCAAGAAGCTGGCATCGTCGCTGTCCGGGCGATCTTGATCGAACATGTTTTCAAACAGCCCGCTGGGATCAACTTGGTCCACCGGATTGCCCCCGGCATAGGAATACCAATGGCTGCCGCCCAACAAGCCCGCCGGATCCGGTTGCAGGAACCGGCGCAGCGGCGCGAAATAGGTGCGGTTGCGCATGAAGTACAGGCCGCCGCCGTCGTCCATCACGCCGTAGGCTCCGGAGAAGGTGAAGGAATTTTCCACGCGGGCATAGCTCCCGCCGGAGGTGCCGTCGGGCAGGTAGCGGTAATGCGCGGCGAGGGCGCCGGTTTGATCGGTCAGGAACAGCGTGTTGCCGTTGGCATCGAAGTGATAGAACCACGTGTCGTTGCCGCTGGCCATGGCGACGAGCCGCCCCTGCGCATAAACGTAATGCCGCACGATTTGGTTGTTGGCGTCGGTTTCATAGAGCAGGCGCCCGTTGCGCGTATGGTGGTAGCGGCGCGTATCGCCGGCCATGGTCCGCCGGACCCGGTGGCCGAGACCGTCGTAGGCGTAGGTGCGCGCGACCCCGTCGAGGGTGATCGCCTGCGGCTGGCCCTGCGGATCGTAGGAGGCCGCAAACTGGACGAATCCGGTGGCCGCCACCAGATTCCAGCGGCCGTCGTAAGTCAGGTTGTTGCTGTTGTAGGCCGCGAGTTGCAGGTAGGAATTGTAGGCGGCGGAGGCCGCGACCGGACTCAACACCGGCTGGGTGGGCAAGAGGCCGCCCTGCTTGACGACGTTGGTGGTTCGCCCGAGGGCGTCGCGCTCCAGCCGCAGACTCAACAACAATCCTTGGGGGCCGCTGTGTTCGAAAGTCAGCGGCCGTCCGGCGGCGTCGTAGGTGGTGCGGCTTTCCGTGCCGTTGGACCGGGTTTCGCGGATCACGCGGCCCGCCGGATCATAGGCAAAGTCGAGGGTGTGCCCGTTCCACGCCAGGCGCGTGATGCGATCGCGCGAATCGCGGGCATACGTGGCCGTCATCCCGCCGGGCTGGAGGATCTCGGCCACGTTTCCGTTCGCGTCGGACCGGATGGCGGTGCGGCGGCCATCGCGGTGGAGGATGTTGGTGACGAGATTCCGCCGGTCATGGAGGAAGTGCACCGTTCCCTCGGCGCAGGTGGTCATCTGGAGATTGCCCGCCGCATCGTAGGTGTTCGAAGATTGCACGGCATTGGTATAGGCGATGGTCAGCAGCCGATCGTCGGCATCATAGGTGAAGCGCACCTTGGGCGTGCGGTTGGTCAGGCGTCCACGGAGGTCACGTTCAAATGAGGTGGGGGGTGCATCGCTGTCCCAGATGCGGTTGTTGGCATCGTAATAAAAGGTCGCCTTGGCGAGGCCTGCCGGAGCGGGTGATGAAGCGGGAAACGTCAGGCCCGACAGGTGAATGACTCGCGGATTACCCAACTTGTCGCGATAAATCCCGGTGACATCGCCCAGCTCGTTGGAGATGGTTTCCAGATGGCCTTGGGCGTCATAGCCGAACGTGCGAACGTGCCCTAGCGCGTTGCTCTGTGCGATCAAGCGGTCGTTCACGTCGTAGGCGAACCGGGTGGTGTGGCCCATCGGGTCGGTGCTGGACAAGACGCGCTGCACGCTGTCGCGCTGCACCGTTGTACGCGCCCCGGCCTCATCCACGGTGCCGGTCTGGGTGCAACAGTCAAATTCGTACTGTCGCGCTGTGCCATCGGGATGGGTGACCCGGGTCAGGCGCCGGTTGGCATCGTATTCGTAACGGGTGACGAACCCGCGCGCATTGGTCACCGCGATCAGATCCATGCCGGTGTCGTCGTAGGCGAAGCGCGTGACGTGGCCTTCGCCGTCGGTGATCGATTGCACGTTGCCGAACGCGTCGTACCCGTAGGTGGTCGTGTTTCCGGCGGGATCCCGGCGCGAAATCAATTGCCCGGCCGCATCGTAGGCCATCGTCACCGTCCGCCCTGAAGGCCATACCTGCTGGGTGACGCTTCCGGCGGCATCGCGGAAATAGCGCGTCGCGTGCCCCAGTTCGTTGGTAAACACGATCACCCGGTCCTGGGCGTCGTAGGTGAAGCGTTGGGTGCCCCTGCCATAGTCCACATGCTCGATCAGGTTGTTGCGATCGTCGTAGGTCATCCTGTTGGTGCGATTCAGCGGGTTTATTTCAGAGTTCAGCATGCCGTTGGTGTAGCCGAGGCGGTAGAAGCCTCCATTGCGCTGCTCATGACTGGTCGGAAAACCGCCAACGCTGGAGGTGCGGGAGACCCTTCCATCAGGATCCTTCTGCGCCAAATACCGGTTGTTGATATCGGCGATGCCGGCGACCACAGAGTAGTGGGTTGTGCGGTTTTGTGGATCGATCACGTACTGAATACCCTTCCAGTAAAAGCTGTCCCACGTAAACCCCCACGTGCGCCCCTCGGTCGACATGTTGGTGACAAAGCCCTCGGGATCGTAAGCAAACAGGGTGGTGTTGCCGGCGAGGTCGCGGCTGCTGGTCATCTGCCGATTGGCATCATACGTAAACGTGGCCTCGCCGCGCCCCGGGATCGCCATGGTGGTGCAGAGACCCTGCGCGTCGTAGGTGAACCGCGTGGACCGGCCGACGGCATCCACGAGGTTGGTCAACTTCCCCTGGGCATTCCGTTGCAGCAGGATCGCCTGCCCGTAGTCGTCGGCGACCGAGATCAGCGGCGCGTTGGTGCGAAAAAGATTCGTGGCGGAATAGAGCCAGGTCAAACCACTGGATTTTTCGTAGCGCCGGTATTCGTGCCGTCCGTTCACGCTGTTGGACCGGTAGGTCAAGCGGTCCGAGCTGCCGGGGGCGGGCGAAAACAAGCCATCCCATGTGTTGGGATAACCATCAAGCATGATACTGGCCATGCCGGATCCGTTGGTGACGTTCACGATGGTGTAGCCGCCGGAAACGGTCGCCAAATTGGTGCCGATCACCGTCAGGGCCAGCGGAAAATTCAGCACTTGGCCATCGCTCAGCGTGATCGCGGTGCTGGCCGGCGAATCTTGCAAGCTCCCCTCGTAGGCAAAGCGCCAGCCCCGGCCAAACATGCCGACCCAGTCCGGATCCGCATTCCAGGTTCGGGTCAAGTTCACCGGAGGCCCCAGGCCGCTATACGAAAAATCCGTGTCTTGAATCACCAGATTCAGGGTGGTGGGATTCACCTGAAAGACCGGCAGGCCCATCGGTTGGCATCCGCCGCATCCGCCCGGCTTCTTAAAACGGAACCCGCTAAACTTCGGCAGGCCTTGCAGCCATTTGTAGAAGCCGATCTGGAAGGCTTCTTCCGGAACCACGTCGATGACCAAGTCGCGAAACTCCCCAATGTTCAAACTCTTCGCGTCCCATGCGATAAAACGGATCTTAATGCCCGGCCACTGTTGGTTGGGAGCGAAGGGATCGCGGTGGGACTGGTGCATTGTCGGCGGGGAATTGGTGGTCTCCAGGAGATTGAGTTTGAGTTCGGAGCGCCAAACGGTAGGACCATACGGAATGTCAATGGTGAGATCCCGTCTCCACATCCAGTAGTCGGGCAGGGTAACGAACGGTTCGATCGTAGCGGTCGCGCTCGCCTCAACGCTTTCCATCGAGCGCAGAGGAGCCGAAAAGATGACCCGGTGGTACAAGTGGGAATTGGTCACCACCCGGACCAGTTTAATCTGACTATCGGGAATCCCGGTCACCTGCCATTCCACGCGCAGGCTCGCCCCGGTCGTGACGATGGCGCCGTGGGCGGTCCGCGCTCCCCCGACCCACAGCAACGCCAGCAGCCCGAACCAACGAAGGCCCCCCCCCCCGGAACCACGCGGGCTCATCCAGGCCATGCGGCATCTTGTTTCCAGCTTCAAGCCCATAGGCGATTGTTGAACGCGGTCCGCACCCATGGCAAGCACAAATCACAGGAATTTCCGGGATTTCCAGACCCCCCGACGGGGCGGCGGGTCTCCACAGCAACTCGCGGTCTTCCGGACTGGAGCCGAGACGCCCCCGTCCCGGTCTTCGCTTCTCCATCTCCAGAAGAACGACAGCCGAACGGGAAACGCTCTCGCCCCCCGGCGGGGAGTGGCGGCCCGGGTTTTTCCGCGCTGTGAAGCCTCTTGCAGAACTCTGGCCCAAACGGTCGGGACGGAGCCCGACCCTCCAGAAAACAAGCGATACCGCGTGTTCTTGGCAGTGGAGGGACGACCTCCGCATCGTCCGGGTTCGTTCTGCAAGAGGCTCTGTGGAACCATTTTTTCCATTGCGTGGAACGCGCGCGCCCCGCGCACGGATTGCCGAAGGCAAGTCCCGTTTCGGGACGAGGGCCAAACGTGGCCCGAAGCCCAATCGCGAAAAGATTTTCCATTGCGCGGAAAACCTCATACGATGGGGCTCCAGAAGATGAAATTCACCGCCATCGATTTCGAGACGGCCAACGCCCGCCGGGGATCCGCTTGCGCGGTCGGCCTTGTGATGGTCGAGAACGGGCAAATCGTCGGGCGCTTGAGCCAACTGATCCGGCCCGAACCCTTGGCCTTTGATCCCTTCAACGTCTCCATTCACGGCATCACCGCCAAAGAGGTCGCCGACGCCCCGACTTTCTCGGAATGTTGGCCAAGCCTTTGGCCTCGCATAACGGGGCCGCTGGTCGCCCATAACGCCGCATTCGACATGAGCGTTCTTCGCTCCTCGCTGGATTCTTTCCGCGCGCAATATCCGGAAACGGAATACTTCTGCACTTGCGTGATTTCCAAATTGGCGTGGCCGGAATTTCCCACCTTCGCCCTGAACCACGTCGCCCGCGAGATTGGCGTCTCGTTCACTCACCATGATGCGGAGGAAGATGCCTTTGCCTGCGCTCACGTCGCCATGGCGGCATGCAAGAAACTGGGGGCCTCTTCGCTGTACGACCTCCCCGGCAGCTGCGGCTTGAGGGTGGGCCGCCTGTTTGCCGGCGGCTATTGCCCCTGCGGATGCCCGCGCCCCGCACGTTCCAGAGTGTAGCCCCCCCACCGCGTGTTTCATTACCCTTGCCGATGTGAATACCGCTTGGAAGCGCCCCGGAACTACTTCAGCTTTTCCAAGAACTCCGCCTCGTCGAGAACGAGGATGCCCAGCTTCCGAGCCTTCTCCAGCTTGCTGCCGGCTTCCGCCCCCGCCACCACGATGTGGGTTGTTTTTCCGACCGTTCCCGCCACCGCCGCCCCCCGCTTGCGCAATTCCTCCTGCGCCTCCTCGCGGCTGAACTTCTCCAGCGTTCCCGTCACCACCACGCGCTTGCCGAAGAAGAATCCGTCCTGGTTCGCTCCGGCCGCTACCGTCTCCACGCGGTTAAAACTCACCCCTGCCCTCCTTCCGCGACCTCACCCCCGACGAATGGGCCGCCGCCCTCTGCCTCGCGATCCAGCTCGCCGCCGACCTTTAGGCCGCCGCCCCCTCTATCACCAGCTTCAACTTCGCCGCCAACGACGGCCTCGACGCCGGCCAGTCCGTCTTCCATTGCCACCTGCACCTCATCCCCCGCCGCGCCGGCGCCCCCCCCGCCCCCAAAGTCGCCATCCGCGGCGTCATCCCCCATAAAGCCCACTACTAGCGCCCCCCCTGAAGGCACTCGCGCCTGCCCGTCCGAAGCCTCGCCAGCGGGAGGGCCTGCGGTTTTCCACACAATGGAAAACTTTTTCGCCGTATTTCCACACAATGGAAATTATTTTCCACACTGTGGAAAAATTGCCCCGGTTTTTCCACACCCCCTATGTGCCAATGACAATGAGACACAAAGCTGACCGAAGAAGCATAGGGCGGAAAGGCATGGAAAATGGAATCGGAAGTGTCTCCAGGAACGGCC
>SABN01000291.1 GCA_009928955.1 Opitutia bacterium
TACCGCCCTCGCTACGCCAACGTCACCCACCCGCTCGCCAATAACCCCCGCCTCACGGCAAGGGGCTCGCCGGCGGCCAGACGGGCACGCGCTCGCCGAAAGACTCCGCCACGGCCTCCCGGCGGCGTGCCACGGGCCGACACGGGCCGGCGCGTCCTCACCCCGAAGCCGCGGCACCGCGCCAAACCGACGAGCGCAGCCCTCGCCCCCGGACGCAGACGCGGAAGCGGGCCGACACACGACCGCCCCCCAGCCCGGCAAGACAGCAACGCGCACGGCGAGACCGGAACACCCGCGCCAAAAGGCGGGGACAGGCAGACCGCACACCGACAGCCGCTGATGCGGATGCTTGGCTTTTTCGCGGGATCATCCATGGTGGAAAACTTTGCGAAGCCTGCGTTTCCGCAGAGGTCCCGGCAGCCCCAGCACCGCCCTCACACCCCCTGCAAGCGAAGGGTGTGCGGGCAGCGCAGTTGCCGCTCGAAACCTTTCAGCCATGCGCCGGCCAGGCGCAAAGGAGAACGCCATGAAAAAGCCCCGCACCAGCAAGAAAGCTATCGCCACCTCCACGTACGCGGCCGTCGGCTGCGTGGTCTACCTGTTCACCCCGCCCCGCAGCGCGGACAAGCCGTTCTACGGTGTGCGCGTCGCGGCCGAGCAGGACGGACGCTTCGTCAAGTACAGCCCGCTCTACCACTGCAAGACTGAGGCCGAGGGCCGGGCACTCGCCACGCAGATCGCCAAAGACCGCGGCATCAAGGTCGTGGTCCGCGCCGCCCCCGAGCGTCCCGTGATCCGCCCGCCGGAGCCGGCTCAGGACGACGACGGCGAAGCCCGCCCCTTCTGACCCGGGCAGGCGAGAAAACACCCCCGCTACGGCGGGGGTTTTTTCATGCTCGATCCCTACGCTTTTTTGCATTGCCCCGCGCCCCCTCCAAACGAGCCCGAGCCAATCTGACACGAAAAGGAATACGCTCTTGAGCAAACAAAGAACGCCTCGCAATCCCATACGGGATTCTGCTGGCACGAAGCCAACCAGAAACGAAAAACTCGCACACGCACACCCTGTCCATACAACCCCCTTCCTTTCAAAGGCACGCGCCTACGGCGCTCATCATCCCCCACACCGGGGGCCTGTTTCCTGCCCCCGGACCCCGACCCGAACCCGTCGCGGCGGCATCCCGCCCGGCGGAGTACCTTCGGGCGTCCCGCCCACGCGCCGGACCCCAACACCCGCCCGCGCCCGCAGCTTGCCCGGCGTCCGGTCT
>SABN01000292.1 GCA_009928955.1 Opitutia bacterium
CGGACACGCCATCACCGTCCTGTCTGCAATCCGCCGTTTCTGAACGCTGCACAACTTCCCCCGTTCCCTGACCTTCATCCGAGTACGGGTGAGGATGAAGGCTCAAGGAACAGGGCAGCGTTATGAATCAGAAACTTTACAGATTGCAGAGCAGGGCCGGTTTGAGTTTGGCGATCACGGCGGCGGGTGCCGCCAGTGAGGATTCAGAACTCAGCAACGAGCAGACGTTTTGTCACACCTCGTTGGGTGTGAGAGAGACCGGCAAGGCTACGCAAGAAAGGACACACACCATGAGCGCCACATTCAGCCCGTACAGCTCCACACGCGCCGCACGGCGTTACGTTTCTCCCCGTACCCGCCCCTTGAACGAGTACGAGCGCGAGACCCGCGCCCTGTCTTACATGCTCAAAGAGGCCGATTGCCCCGAGGCTGCTTTGCAGATCGCCGCCGCCGAAATGGCCGCGCTGGTGTGGGGGCCTTGCCACCTCATCCCCGCGCCCGACCACACCGGCGACACCACCGCCAACCGCAGACTTGCGAAGGCCATCGCCGCCCACGTGAAAGGAGGGGCCGAGGTTCACGACATTCTCACCCGCACCGCGCCCGCGCCCTCGTCATGTGACCGCCACCGCAACCGAGGCCCCGCCGTCAGCGTGGAGGAACACAACATCACCCGCCGCGACGGCAAGCCCATTCCCTGCCGCCGTACCTTCATCGTGGACAACGTGCTTGTCGGCGGCAACACCATCCGCGCCTGTTTCAACGCGCTGGGCTTCGGCACCGGCCTTGTTTTCGGCGACGCCTCTTTTCATCACGAATAGAAAGGAACCCACACCATGAAACGCAACCCCGACACGCTCGCACTCGCCATGGACTACGCCGCCGCGATGGAGGCCTGCGCCGCCTATGTTTCAGTCAAAGGCCCCGCCATCCGCGACCCCGAAAGCGCCTACCGCCTGTTGCGCCCCGTCATGAGCGCCGCCACGTCCGGCGACTCGCAAGAAACGTTCTTCACGCTCCTGCTCGACACGAAAAACAAGGTCATCGGCGCGCCCGTCGAATGTTGCCGCGGCCTGCTCGACCAGTGCCCCGTACACCCCCGCGAGATCATGCGCGAGGCGGTCCGGCAGAGCGCGGCCAGCGTGATTCTGGCCCACAACCACCCGTCAGGCGACCCCACGCCCAGCAAGGAGGATTGCGACATCACCCGCCGCCTGATCGAAGCCGCGAAGATTTTGGGCATCCGCATCGTTGACCATGTGATATGC
>SABN01000129.1 GCA_009928955.1 Opitutia bacterium
CGCGCGCGCCGGGAACGCGCCGCGCCGATCCGCCGGAAGGCCGGCGGCCGATTTTTGCGCCGGAGGCGCTTGACAAACGGAGAAAAAGGTGTTTCTATATGCAGAAACACGGCGCGAAAGATCCATGACCCAAGGAAAACACATGTTGCTCGAAACCTTCCCCTCCCGCGAGGCGTTCCGCTCCTTGCTCGACTCCGCCAGCGTGGTGCCCGTGGGCGCGCGCATCCTGGCCGACACCGAGACGCCCGTCTCCGTGCTGGCCCGCTTCGCCCCCCACCACCCCCACCTCTTCCTCCTCGAAAGCGCGGAGGGCGGCGAACGCTGGGGCCGCTATTCCTTCATGGGCGTCTCCGCCCGGGCCACCGTCGCCATCTACCGCAACGACGTCGTCATCCGCCAGGGCATCGATGAGAAGCGCATCCCCCACCAAGGCGACCCGCTGGCCGTCCTGCGCGCCCTCATGAAGCCCTATTCCCTCGCGCACCTTCCCGGCCTGCCCCGCTTCTGCGGCGGACTCGTCGGCTACTTCGCCTACGAAATGATCCATTTCTTCGAGCCGCGCGTCCCCAATCCGCTCCCCCCCGAGCGCGCCATGGCCGAATTCGTCATCCCCGACACCCTCCTCATCTTCGACAACGTCAACCACACGCTGACGGCGCTGGCCCTCGCCTTCAAGGAGGACGGCGAGGCCGACGCGCTCTTCGACGCCGCCACCGCCCGCGTCCAGGACCTCCTCGCCACGCTGGCCAAGCCCGTTCCCGAGGGCTCGCCCACCGGCAAGACCCCCATCCGCAAGCCCGCGCCCGTCCATCCGCCCGAATATTTCAAGGGCATGGTCGAAAAAGTGAAGACGCACATCTACGAGGGCGACCTCATCCAGTGCGTCGTCTCGCAGTCCTTCGTCGGCCCCGCGCCCGACGACCTCGTCAGCCTCTACCGCGCCCAGCGGCACGTGAATCCCTCGCCGTATCTGGTCTTTCTCAAGGCGCAGGACTGCACCCTGATCGTCTCCTCCCCGGAGACGATGATCCGCCTCGATTCGCGCGTGGCCACCCTCCGCCCCATCGCCGGCACCCGCTCCCGCGGCGCCACCGAACAGGAGGACCGCAAGAACGCCGACAGCCTCCTCCAGGACGAAAAGGAACGCGCCGAACACCTCATGCTCGTGGACCTCGGCCGCAACGAACTCGGCCGCGTCGCCATCCCCGGCACCGTCCAGGTCACCGACCTCATGATCGTCGAGCGCTATTCCCACGTCATGCACCTCGTCTCCAACATCACCGCCGACCTCGAACCCGGCCACGACGCGTTCGACTTGTTCGCCTCCTCCTTCCCCGCCGGCACCCTCTCCGGCGCCCCCAAGATCCGCGCCATGGAGATCATCGCCGAGCTCGAAGACGAGCCGCGCGGACCCTACGGCGGCGCCGCGGGGTACTTTTCCTTCGACGGCAACATGGACTTCTGCATCTGCATCCGGATGGCCGTCGCCGAACACGGACGCCTCACCGTCCGCGCCGGGGCCGGCATCGTCGCCGATTCCGATCCCGACTGCGAACTGCAGGAAACCCAGAACAAGGCCGCCGCCATGTCCCGCTCCCTCGAACTCCTCCAAACCGCCCAGCAAGCCGAAGCTTCCACCCGTTCCTGACAACCAACGACCAACCATCAACGAAAAACGATTCTTATGATTCTGATGATCGACAACTACGATTCCTTCACCTACAACCTCGTGCAATACCTGCGCGAAATGGCCGCCGACGTGCAGGTGTTCCGCAACGACGCCATCTCCGTCGCCGAAATCGAAAAGCTCGCGCCGGCCGCCATCGTCATCTCCCCCGGCCCCGGCCGCCCCGAGAACGCCGGCGTCTCGTGCGATGTGATCCGCGCCTTCGCCGGCAAGATCCCCCTGCTCGGCGTCTGCCTCGGCCACCAGGCCATCGGCCTCGTCTACGGCGGAAAAATCGTCCACGCCAAAAAACTCATGCACGGCAAGGTCTCCGACATCTCCTGCGACGGCCAAGGCATCTTCAAGGGCCTCGACAGCCGCCCCTTCAAGGCCATGCGCTACCACTCGCTCGCCCTCGAACGCGAATCCCTCCCCGACTGCCTCGCCGTCTCCGCCACCGCCACCGACGACGGCGAAATCATGGGCCTCCGCCACAAGGAATTCGCCGTCGAGGGCATCCAGTTCCACCCCGAATCCATCATGACCCCCGTCGGCAAGCGCATCCTGCGGAATTTTTTGAAAAATTCCGAGAATTCAGGAGTCAGAATTCAGGAGTCAGAATAATCCCGGCTGTTCACTTGAACATTGGATATTGATCATTGGATATTGGATATTCGAATTCATCGTTTGAAAGGCCCCGCATGAACATCCCCCCCCTCCTCAAAAAACTCATCGCCCGCCAGGACCTGTCCGAGGCCGAGGCCTTCGAGGCCGTCACCGGCATCCTCTCCGGCGAGTTCACCGAGGGCCAGATCGGCGGCTTCCTCGCCGCGCTCGCGGCCAAGGGCGAGACCGTCGACGAGATCGCCGCCGGCGCCCGCGCCATGCGCGCCGCCGCCACCCGCATCCAGTCGCTCGCCAACGACACCCTCGACACCGTCGGCACCGGCGGCGATGGCGGCATGACCTTCAACATCTCCACCACCGTCGCGTTCGTCGCCGCCGGCGCGGGCGCCACCGTCGCCAAGCACGGCAACCGCGCCAGCTCCGGCAAGAGCGGCAGCGCCGACTGCCTCGAATGCCTCGGCTTCAACCTCGCCGCCGCCCCCGAAGTCATGGAGCAGGCGCTCAACGAAATCGGCATCGCCTTCATGTTCGCCCCCGCCTTCCACAAGGCCATGCGCTTCGCCGGGCCCGTCCGCAAACAGATGGGCGTCCGCACGCTCTTCAACCTCCTCGGCCCCCTCACCAATCCCGCCGGCGCCCCCTGCCAGCTCATCGGCGTCTTCGCCCCCGACCTCACCGAGGCCTTCGCCGAGGTGCTCAAAAAACTCGGTTCGCGCCGCGTCCTCGTCGTCCACGGCCACGACGGCATGGATGAAATCACCCTCACCACCACCACCCGCTGCTCGGAGCTCAAGGATGGCGTCGTCAAGACCTACGACATCGATCCCGCCGCCTATTTCGGCGAAACCTGCACCAACGCCGACCTCGAAGGCGGCCTGCCCGCCGACAATGCCGCGATCACCCGCGGCATCCTCGCAGGGAAAATCACCGGCCCCAAGCGCGACATCGTCTTGATCAATGCCGCCGCCTCCCTCCTCGCCGCCAACCGCTGCGCCGACCTCGCCGACGGCCTCCGCCAATCCGCCGCCGCCATCGACTCCGGCGCCGCGCTCGACAAACTGGAGCGGCTCGTGGCATTCTCCAAATCTTAAGATAAGACAAGATGACAGGATTTACAGGATGAACAGGATTCAATCACTCCAACATATACGCCGATTCAAGATTTTAAATTTCATATTCCCCATCCTGTCTATCCTGTAAATCCTGTCATCCTGTCAAAAATCATGTCTTTTCTTGAAAATATTGTATCTGCCAAGCGCGCGGAAATCGCCGCCGCCCGCGCCCTCAAGCCGCAGGCCGACCTCGAACGCCTCGCCGCCAAGCGCGAGGACTTCCGCGGCTTCGCCGAATCCCTCGCCCGCCCCGGCGTGCGCATCATCGCCGAAATCAAGCGCGCCTCCCCTTCGCTGGGCGACCTCCGCCCCGACCTGCATCCCGGCGACCTCGCCCTCGCCTACCAGACCGGCGGGGCCGCCGCCATCTCCGTGCTGACCGAGCCGGCGTTCTTCAAAGGTTCCGCGAAGGACCTCAAGCGCGCGCGCGAATTCACCGAGCTGCCCATCCTCCGCAAAGACTTCATCCTCGATCCCTACCAAGTCTATGAAACCGCCGCGATGGGCGCCGACGCCATGCTCCTCATCGTGCGCATCCTCGACGACGAAACCCTCCAGTCGCTGCTCGCCCTCGCCCTCGGCGTCGGCCTCGAAACGCTCGTCGAAATCCACGACGAAACGGACGCGCAGCGCATCCGCGACCTCGCCCCGCCCCTCGTCGGCATCAACAACCGCGACCTCGCCCACTTCCACACCGACACCGACCGGGCGGCCCGCATCGCCACCCTCCTGCCCCGCGGCACCGCCGTCGTCGCCGCCAGCGGCATCCATGACGAAGCCGACATCCAACAAGGCCTCGCCTGCGGCATCCGCCGCTTCCTCGTCGGCGAAACCCTCGTCCAGCACCCCGACCCCGCCGCCCTCATCAAGCAATGGATTTCTCTGCCGGTCCCCCCCATTCTGAATTCATAATTCTTCATTCTTCATCGACGCCATGCCTCTCCCCTTCATCAAGATTTGCGGCATCACCCGGCGGCCGGACGCCCGCTTCTGCGCCGAGGCCGGCGCCGGCGCGCTGGGCGCCGTCTTCTACGAAAAAAGCCCGCGCTACGTCTCGCCCGCCCAGGCCCGGTACTTGTTCGAGGACGTGCCCGCGCAGATCGCCCGCGTCGGCGTCTTCGTCGATGCTTCCCCCGGGGCGATGATCGCCACCGCCCGCGCGGCCGCGCTCGACACCGTGCAGATGCACGGCGAAGAGCCCATGGAATCCATCCGCGCCGTCATGGACGCGGGCTTCCATGTCGTCAAGGTCCTCGACCGCCTCGGCGACGACTTGCTCGCCGCCGCCCGCGCCCTGCCGCCGCAAGTCGGCCTCCTGGTCGAATGCGGCAAGGGCGTCCTCCCCGGCGGCAACGCCGCCATCTGGAACTGGTCCGCCGCCGCCGCGCTGGCGCAGCTCCGCCCCTTCGCGATCGCGGGAGGCCTGCACCCGCTGAATCTCGCCGTGGCCGCCCGCGCCTCCCGCGCCTCGGGTTACGATGTCAGCTCCGGCGTCGAATCCGCCCCCGGCGTCAAGGACGAGGCCGCCGTCCGCGCCTTCCTCCGCGCCGCGCGGGATCTGCCTTCCGAACACCCCTTTTCCTGGAAAGGATCCCCATGAGCCATCCCCGCCTCGAGAACATCAACATCGAATCCGTCCTCCCGCTGCCCACGCCGCGCGAGATGAAAACCTCCATCCCCCTCTCCGCCGCCAGCATCGCCACCGTCGCCCGCGGCCGCGAAACCATCGAGCACATCCTCGACGGCGACGACCCGCGCCTGTTCGCCGTCGTCGGTCCCTGCTCCATCCACAACCTCGACGCCGCCGAGGAATACGCGCGCAAGCTCAAGACGCTCGCCGACGAGGTCGCCGATTCCGTTTTCGTCGTCATGCGCGTCTATTTCGAGAAGCCCCGCTCCTCCGTCGGCTGGAAGGGGCTCATCAACGATCCCTACATGAACGACACCTTCCACATCGAGGAAGGCATCCGCATGGCCCGCCATTTCCTCTTCCGCGTGGCCGAGATCGGCCTGCCGGCCGGCACCGAACTCCTCGACGTCCTCATGCCGCAGTACATCGGCGATCTCATTTCCTGGAACGTCATCGGCGCGCGCACCGCCGAGGCCCAGACGCACCGCGAAATCTCCAGCGGCATCTCCACCCCCATCGGCTTCAAGAACGGCACCGACGGCACCCTGGAAGGCGCCATCAACGGCGTCCGTTCCGCCATGGGCCCCCACCATTTCCTCGGCGTCACCGAGGACGGCCTCCCCGCCGTCTTTTCCACCACCGGCAATTCCTATCCCCATGTCGTCCTCCGCGGCGGCAAGAAGCCCAACTACGACGCCGCCTCCGTCGCCGCCTGCGAGCAGGCCCTCCGCGACGCCCACCTGCCGCAGAACATCATCGTGGATTGCTCCCACGGCAACTCCGGCAAGAAGCACGAACGCCAAGGGGCCGTGATGCAGGACGTCCTCTCGCAGCTCGAAGCCGGCAACCGCTCCCTCCGCGGCTTCATGCTCGAAAGCAACCTCGAGGCCGGCAACCAGCCCATGCTGGCCAACCCCGCCCTCCTCAATCCCCGTTGCTCCGTCACCGATGCCTGCATCGACTGGCCCACCACCGAGGCGCTGCTGAAAGAGGCCCATGCCCGAATCAGCAAAATCATCAACTAGACAGGATGACAGGATTTACAGGATGAACAGGATTTCCAATCATCATTTGTCCGCTGTCCGCAGGACGTGGATGCAGAGGATTTCTTTTGGATTTGGACGGGGCTGTTTCGCGGAAATAACCGGTAGATTTTCCGATGGGGACGCTCCGCGGACGACCCGAGCAGGACTCGTGTCCGCGAGTGGTCGGCCTCGGAGCGTCCACGCGGAAAAGATGCCGGTTGGTTTCCGCGCCGCCCAAATCCGAAAGAAATCCTCTCTCGCAAACCCTCAACACCCCCACCCCTCATGACCCCACCCACCACCCCGCTGATCGGACACTACCCCGACGCCACCGGCCACTTCGGCCCCTACGGCGGCCGCTTCGTCGGCGAAACCCTCATGAGCGCCCTCCTCGACGTCGAGGCCGCCTGGAAGTCGGCCAAGCACGACCCCGCCTTCATGGCCGACTTCCGCGCCATGCTCCGCGACTACGCCGGCCGCCCCACGCCGCTCGATTTCGCCGAACGCCTCTCCGCCCACGTCGGCGGCGCGCGCCTCTGGCTCAAGCGCGAGGACTGCACCCACACCGGCGCGCACAAGATCAACAACGTCGTCGG
>SABN01000293.1 GCA_009928955.1 Opitutia bacterium
GGCGTCTCGGGCTCGGGCAGAACGAGAAACTCGGGCCAGCCGTTCGCGGCCTTGGCCTGCTCCTCCAGGGCGGCGCTGCATGTCTGGATGTAGGCGGCGATCCGCGCCTCGTCGTGGTCTTCGGTCATGGGTCCGGATTCCTTTCCACCGGGTTAAAACAAGCTGAGCTGACGGGGTCCGTCCGCCGGCGGCGGGTCGTCCGTCTTTGGCGGTACCCCAGCCGGCGGAGGTTCCGCACTGGTCGGCAGGGTCGCGGCAGGGTCCTCGGGCTGGTCGTCAGGATCGGCCTCGGGTTCCGGGGCCGGTTGCAGGCCGTGCAGGAAATCAGCCGCGCGCTGCGCGTGCGAGGCGGCGGTGAAGATCGCCCGCTTGTCCGCTTTCAGGACCTTGAGCCAGTGATCGAGATAGGCGACGTGGTCCTGTCGCACCTTGGGCGTGAGATCGAGGTCGGCGCACAGGAAGGCGCTGCCGAGCTCCGCCACAAGCTCTTCCATTGCATAGCCTTCGTCGCCGAAGCGCTTGCGCCCGAAGTCACGGTCCAGGCGGCTTTCATGGCGCGTCCAGTGCGTGGCCTCATGGGCGAGGGTGGCGTAGTAGCTCTCGGGGTCCTCGAAGAACGCGAAGGGCGGCATCTGGATGTGATCCGGTCCCGGCGCGTAGTAGGCGCGGTTGCCGCCGTGGTGAATGCTCGCCCCGGTCGCGGCAAAGAAGGCGTCGGCGTGTGCATCGCGCTGCGCGGGCTCCAGGACCGGCGGCGAAGCGGTCGCGTAGTAGTGCTCCGGCAGGCCCTCGATCTGCTCGACATTGAAGACGGTGTAGCCCTTCATGAAGGGGATGTCGCGCTCGACATCCTCGCCGGTCTCCGCGTCCTGCTCGGTCTTGTGGAAGGTGGAGGCATAGACCACGGTGGCCCCGTGCTCGCCCTTGCGGACGTTCCCGCCCAGCTCCAGGGCTTGCCGGAAGGTCATCCAGATCGGCGCGTTGTACCCGGCGGCGACCGCCTCCGACCAGAGCATGATGACGTTGATCCCGGAGTAGGGCTGCCCGTTATGGCGCAGGGGCCGGGTGATCTTCCCGGCGGCATGCTCGGCGTTCCACGGCTGATGCCAGGGACGCACGCCTTGTTCGAGGGCCGTCACGATCTTGTCCGTGATGCGGCTGTAGATGTCTGGTTTGTTCGTCTTCTTCATCGGAAATCCCTTTCCCGGTTTTTTGGTTAACGCTTTGCCCTTGCGGACGCAAGCGAAA
>SABN01000294.1 GCA_009928955.1 Opitutia bacterium
CTGTACCGCTGCACGTTCACCCTGCCGATGAAGGACGGCACCTATCCGAATCTCGCGGCGGCGGAGTGGGAGGCGCGCGAAAAGACTTGGGTGGACGGCATGCTGGACGATGCGGACCTGCTGGTATGGCGCACCGCCGCATGGAAGGATCTCGAAACGCGCATCCGCGAGGGAGAGGCTCTCGGACGCGCCGCAGCGAACGCGCCCGCCGTGGCGGGGTCGGCCGCCTTCAACCCGTCGTCGCGGCTCCCGTCCTGGGGGGAGTACGACGTGGTCGTGGTGGGCGGCGGAACCTCGGGTTCGCCTGCGGCCATTGCCGCGGCGCGCGCGGGCGCGAGAGTGCTGCTGGTCGAGTATCTGCAGGTGCTGGGCGGCGTCGGCACCGACGGCATGATTCTGGGTTACTATGACGGCAACCACTGCGGATTCACCGAGGAATTCAAAAAAGCGAATCGAGAAATCGGCGGCAAGCATGGCCTGTATCGACGGGCCGAGACCTGGCGCAAATTGTGCCGCGAGGCGGGGGTCACGGTATGGCTGGGCGCCATGGGGATCGGCGCGATCGTCGAGAACGGCAAGGTGGTCGGTGCCGAGGTCGCCACGCCGCTGGGCTGCGGCGTCGTGCGCGCGACGTGCTTCGTGGACGCGACAGGCAATTCAGACCTCGCGGCGGCGGCGGGCGCGGAGACCGAATTCCTCTCGGCCGGGGAATTCGCGCTTCAGAGCGCGGGGCAGGCCCCGCACCGTCTCGGTCGCGACACCATCAACTCCGACTTCGGCTTCGTGGACGATTCGAGCGCGTACGACCTTTGGCTTTTCGGGCTCAGGGCCCGTGCCGGCGCGCCCAACGCCTGGGACCTCGCCAAAATGCCGGACTCCCGCGAACGCCGCCGCATCGTGCCGGACTATGCCGTCAACGCGCAGGACGTGACGGCGCGCCGCCCGTTCCCGGACGTGGTGGTGCAGAGCCGGAGCCGGCAGGATTCGCACGGTTACCTGACCGACGATTTCCGCTTTCTTTCCGAATCCAGCGCCAATCTGGTCAAGCTGAAACGCGAAACAAGCCTCAGCGCGGTGTTCGATGTGAACGTGCCGCTTCGTTCCCTGCTGCCCAAGGGGCTGTCCGGCATCGCGGTGGTGGGCATCGGCACCGGTTGCGCGCGGGACGTCCTGCCGATGATACGCATGCAGGCCGATCTCATGAACATGGGATACGCCGTGGGCACGGCTGCGGCGATGGCGGCCGG
>SABN01000130.1 GCA_009928955.1 Opitutia bacterium
CAAAGAGACGGCCCGCTCCGCCCCCGCCCCTTTCCCGGTCAAGCGCTCCACCCCCGCCGCCCAACTTTTCCCTTCCCCGAAAAGCGCCCCCTCCCCTATACTCCCCCGCGTACTTTGACCCCTACTCCAAGGAGCCTTCCATGAAACTATGCGAATTCATCCGCCCCGCCAGCTTGTCCGCCGCGCGCGACAACCTGCGCGAGCTCGGCCCCAAGGGCATGCTCCTCGCCGGCGGCACCGCCCTCCACTTCATGCAGGACCACACCCCCGTCGTCGCCGTCGACATCATGCGCCTCGGCCTCTCCTACATCAAACCCGAAGGCGCCTTCTACACCATCGGCGCCACCACCTCCCTCGCCGACATCCAGCGCTACCGCGCCCCCCGCTGGGCCCTCCACGAAATCTGCCGCCGCATCTCCACCCACCAGATCCGCAACATCTCCACCCTCGGCGGCAACATCTGCCGCGTCTTCCCCTGGGCCGACCTCCCCGTCGTCCTCCTCGCCATGGATGCCCGCATGGTCATCTACGCCGGCAAGGACGAGGAATTCTCCGCCGACGAGTACTTCAAGACCCAGCCCGCCAAGCGCTTCCTCGGCGGCGACATCCTCACCGCCGTCAAGGTCCCCGCCCTCCTGGCCCACCACGGCTTCGGCTCCATCAAGGTCGTCCGCACCCAGGCGTCCTTCGCCATGGTCACCATCGCCGCCCGCCTCGAGCTCGACGGACAGAACATCAAGGCCGCCCGCGTCGCCGCCGGCTCCGCCATCCCTTTCCCCCGCCGCCTCCCCTCCGTCGAGGCCGCCCTCGTCGGCCGCGAGGCCACCGCCGCCGTCTTCCAGGCGGCCGCCGCCAAGGCCGGCGCCGACGCCCCTTGGCGCGGACGCGAGGGCATGTCCCCCGAATATTCCCGTCATCTCGCCGAAGTCACGATCTTGGATGCATTGGAGCGGGCCGCCACCTTCGCCCGCGGAAGGGCCGAATAACCATGAAGAAGAATCCCAACACCGTCACCTTCACGCTCAACGGCGAGCGCAAGACGTTCATCACCGAGCCCAACGAAAAGCTCCTCGACCTGCTCCGCCGCGAGGGCTACAAGGGCACCAAATACGGCTGCGGCCAAGGCACCTGCGGCGCCTGCACCGTCCTCCTCGACGACCGCGCCGTCTATTCCTGCCTCCTCTTCGCCATGCAGGCCGAAGGCCGCAACGTCTCCACCATCGAAAGCATCGGCTCCCACGACCAGCCCTCCGACTTCCAGCAGGAGCTCATCCAAGGCGGCGCCGTCCAATGCGGCTACTGCATCCCCGGCATGATCATGTCCGCCGAAGCCCTCATGAAGGCCGAAACCACCTTCGACGACGAAATCGTCAAGGAGTACATGGACGGCAACCTCTGCCGCTGCACCGGCTACGAAAAGATCTGGGCCGCCCTCCGCAAGGTCCTCGACCGCCAGGAAGCCGCCGCCAAGAAGTAGTCCCATGCCCGCCCTCTCACATCTTGAATCTCAGATTTCAAATCTGTCCCCTGTCCCCTGTCGCCTGTCCCCTGCCCCCTGATGTAAGGAGCTAAAAAATGACCCAAGACCCCACCGCCCACTTCAAGCAGGTCCACCACTCGGTCACCAAGGTCGACGCCAAGCAGCTCGCCCTCGGCAAGCCCTCCTACGTCGCCGACTTCGCCCCCCGCGACGCCCTCATCGTCAAGATGCTCTGGAGCCCCTATCCCCACGCCCGCATCGCCTCCATCGATGTCTCCGGCGCGGAAAAATCCCCCGGCGTCAAGGCGGTCCTTTGGCACGGCAACGTGCCCCGCATCGCCCACTGCACCGCCGGCCAGGGCTTCCCCGAGCCCTCCCCCTACGACACTTTCATGTTCGACACCAAGGTCCGCTACGTCGGCGACCGCGTCGCCGCCGTCGCCGCCGAGACCGAGGAGCAGGCCCTCGCCGCCCTCGCCAAGATCAAGGTCGTCTACGAAAAGCTCACGCCCGTCTTCTCCATCGACGAAGCCATGGCCGACGGCGCCCCCGTCATCCACGACGAGCCCGAAGCCCACGTCCCGATTCCGATCCCCTACGAACCCAAGAAGAACCTCGTCGCCCGCGTCGCCTGCGAAACCGGCGATTTCGAAAAGGGCATGAAAGACGCCGACTTCACCTTCGACGACGTCTACGAAACCCCCTACGCCCAGCACTGCCCCATCGAGCCCTACGTCTCCCTCGCCCACATCGACGGCTCCGGCCGCATCTTCATCACCACCTCCACGCAGGTCCCCTTCCACTGCCGCCGCATCGTCGCCCAGACCCTCGGCATCCCCGTCCAGAAGATCCGCGTCATCAAGCCCCGCATCGGCGGCGGCTTCGGCTCCAAGCAGGAAGTCCTCCTCGAGGACATCGTCGCCATGTTCGCCCTGCGCACCGGCCGCCCCTGCTTCTGGCAGTTCAACCGCGAGGAGAACTTCCGCACCGGCCGAACCCGCCACCCCATCCGCGTCCGCATCCGCGCCGGCGTCAAGAAAGACGGCACCCTCACCGCCGTCGGCATGGATTGCTGGAACAACACCGGCGCCTACGGCGGCCACGGCCTCACCGTCGTCTCCTGCTGCGGCTCCAAGGTCCTGCCCCTCTACCACTGCGACAACATCCACTTCGACGGCCGCGCCTACTACACCAACCTCCCCGTCGGCGGCGCCTACCGCGGCTTCGGCGCCACCCAGGCCTTCTTCGCCATGGAGTCCACCGTCGACAAGATGGCCGAAGCCATCGGCATGGGCCCCCTCGAATTCCGCCAGCTCAACCACATCAAGTCCGGCGAAGGCTCCCCCATCTTCGCCGCCCTCGGCGAAGGCAAGGAAGGCGTCCCCATGACCGTCGGCTCCTGCGCCCTCCCCGAATGCATCGTCCAGGGCGCCGACGCCATCGGCTGGAAGAACCGCGCCGACTGGCGCACCAAGACCGGCCGCTACCGCCGCGGCCTCGGCATGGCCTGCCTCATGCAAGGCTCCTCCATCCCCCACATCGACATGGGCGGCGCCTCCATCAAACTCAACGAAGACGGCTCCTTCAACCTCCTCGTCGGCGCCACCGACCTCGGCACCGGCTCCGACACGGTGCTGGCGCAGATCGCCGCCGAAGAGCTCTGCACCACCACCGACAAGATGATCGTGTACTCGTCCGACACCGACATGACCCCCTTCGACGTCGGCGCCTACGCGTCTTCAACCACGTATCTCTCCGGCGAGGCCGCCCGCAAGGCCGCCGCCGACGCCAAGCGCCAGATCCTCCACACCGGCGCCGAAATGCTCGGCCTCCCCGAAGACCAGGTCCTCTGCAAGGACGCCCACGTCCAGACCCCCGACGGCGCCAAGAAGGTCTCCTACGGCGACATCTCCTGCTACTCGCTCTACTCCAAGAACCAGTACCAGATCATCGGCACCGGCTCGCACTTCACCGAAAAATCCCCGCCCCCCTTCGCCGCCCACTACGCCGAAATCGAAGTCGACACCTGGACCGGCAACATCCGCGTCCTGAAGTATGTCGCCACCATCGATTGCGGCACCGCCATCAACCCCGCCCTCTGCGAAGGCCAGACCGAAGGCGGCACCGCCAACGGCATCAGTTATGCGTTGACCGAGCAGTACCTCTTCAACAAGAGCGGACGCATGACCAACGCCTCCTTCACGGACTACCACATCATGTCCATGCGCGACATCCCGCCCATCCAGGCCATCCTCGTCCCCTCCTACGAGGACACCGGCCCCTTCGGCGCCAAGTCCGTCTCCGAAATCTGCATCAACGGCCCCGCCCCCGTCTTCGGCAACGCCATCTACAACGCCACCGGCGCCCGCCTCAACGAGTTCCCCTTCACCCCCGAACGCGTCCTCAAAGCCATCCAAGCCGTGAAGCGCTAACGCGCGCGCGCACGGCTAGACTGAAGACGGCAAGGCTGCCAGGCACACCCTGGCAGCCTTGCCCTTTTCCGACCGATCAGCCTTCAGCCTGTCAGCCTTCAGCCTCTCTCCCCCCCTCTACCGGCTGGCTTGGACATCCTCGTTCTCCGCACCGGTGTTCATTCGCCCCACCAGCTGCGTGCCCGTGGCATTCGCCGCGCCGGTGAACGTCCAGCTTGCGCCGGGAGCTCCCGCCGTCAGAGCCACCACGAACTGGATGTCATCGCCATCGATCTCGCCCGCCAAGTTCCCCCTGTAACCAGACGTGTCCTGATAGCTTCCCGTCAGCACCCCGTTGTTCTGCACGAAGAAGAACTGCAGTTTCGAAGAGCCGCCATCGCCATAGCGACCGCCATTCCACACCCCGGCGATGTCCACATCCGCCGCCGCCGCCGCCGCATCGGCGGCATCCGCCGCATCCGCGCCATCTGCGCCAGCCGCGCCGGCCGAACCATCGGCACCCGGCGCACCCGCCGCGCCCGCCGCCGGAGCATCGTCATCATCGTCGTCGCTGCACCCCGTCAGCATCCAAGTCGTCGCCACGGCCAACAGAAGCACCAACACCCACCTTGCCCACTGCGTTGCCTTCATCGTGCCCTCCTCCTTGAAACACGCTGCCGCCCGGGATCAGGCTAGCACCCATTCCAACCCGGCCGCCATGCGCATCTCCAAGCGTCAGTTTCGCAGTCCGCCCCGCCGCCAGCAAGCCCCGTCTAGGCCATAACGTGATTTTTCACCCCCTCCATTCTCAATTCTCAATTCTTGATTGCCCCCCCCTCCCCGGTTTTGAATCCCGGCCAATTGATGATACACTTCCACCCACAACCACATCGGAGTATCAATCCCATGAAGACACCCCTCCTGCTCCTGGCTCTGGCCCTGACCTCCGCCGGCTGCACCTGCTGCCAGCCCGCCCCCCCCGGCGACGCCTCTGCCGCCAGCGGCAACCACACGATATTCCTCTTCTCCAGAGACGCCGACCTCCGCGGCTGGGAGGTCCAGGACGACGTCGTCATGGGCGGCGTCTCGCAAGGGAAACTCGCCCTCAACGAGGCCGGCAACGCCGTCTTCTCCGGCAACGTCTCCCTCGAGAACGATGGCGGCTTCTCTTCCATCCAATACGGGTTCGACCCCGTTGATGCTTCCAAATACAGCGCGGTGTACATCGGGCTCAAGGGCGACGGCAAGCGCTACCAGCTCCGCGTCGAATCCGAAAAGAACGCCCCCCACGGCTACGCCTGCGACTTCGACACCACCGGCGACTGGCAGGTCGTCCGGATCCCCTTCGCGGACATGTACGCCATCCACCACGGCGACCGCCTCGACCTCCCCAACCACCCCGGCCAGACCCTGGCCCACGTCCAGATCCTCATCGGCAATGGCAAGGCCGAAGCCTTCCGGCTCGAAATCGACAAGCTCTGGGTGAAGTAAGGGCTGCGGGTTGTCGGCCGCCCATCATCCGGGCTGAGGGGAAATCGGCCGTTGGCTGGCGAGGGTCCACCTCCCCCGCCGGCCCCCTCTTGGGCCGCCCTGGGCGGCCTCCCCGCCGGCGTCTTCTTCCGGAGCTGGCTCCAAACCCTGCCGCAATCATCCATCCCCGCGGAGAGCGCCGCGCTCACCGGGACGGAGCCGGGGGAGAAACGCGCCAGCCGCAGATAACCGAAACGGCTTCCGTTGTGGTGAACGGCCCCTTTTTCCCCCGCGAAAAACGCCCGCCGCTTTCGCGACGGGCGCTTCCATCCTTCCGAATCCGGGATGCTGGATCCTGAATTCTTCCTTGCGTCTACGCCTGCGTCGGCGCCATCGCCGCCTCCACCACCGGCACCGCCTCCGCCTCCGGCCCCTCGAACAGGTGCCGATACGCCACCACCGACACGATCGCGCTGAACGGCGCCGTCAGGATCACGCCCACGCCGCACAGCAGCGCCCCGGCCATCGAGATCAGATGCCCCAGCAGACACACCACCAGCAGCGACACGTATTCCGTCTTCGCCTTCTCGAAGCTCGCCATCAGCGCCGGCCAGAAGTCCATCTTCCGATCCACCAGCAGAGCCATCGCGAACATCACCAGCGGCGAAATCAGGATGCCCGCCACCGGCCCCACCACCGGCAGCGAACTCGCCACCGCATAGGCCAACGCGACCACCACCCCCAGAATCAGCGCCTGCAGGAAGAAATCGAAGCCCTTGAACACGTCGCCGATCTGCGGCACCGGCTCCTGCTTGCGCGACACCCGCAGGATGATCAACGTCAATCCCGCCCACAGCGGCCCCGCCAGCACGCCGCAGGTGAGCCCCCCCAGCAGCGCCGCCACCAGCGTCGCCACGCACAGCAGCGCGAAATTCGCCTTGTACAGCTCCCACGCCTCCGTGATCCATCCGCCCACATCCACTTTCCCGCTCGCCATGGCCTGCTCTCCTTTGTGTGCCCCGCAAAGAAACAGCCCCCGCCACGCTCCCGCGCCGGACGGCTGGCCCCCCGCCGCGCGGAGGGTGGTGGGCGTTACTGGAGTTGAACCAGTGACCTCGTGCATGTGAGGCACGCGCTCTAACCAACTGAGCTAAACGCCCTTCCTTTGAAGTAGCGTGGAAAGAATACGGGCTCCCCCCGAAATGTCAAGCCACCGCCCCGCCCAACCCCCTCCCC
>SABN01000295.1 GCA_009928955.1 Opitutia bacterium
GGCGCGCAAGGCCACCGAGGCGCCGCCGCTGGCCAACGCGCGGGAGGCGGGGGCGGAACAGCCGGAAGGAGCTTCACCACGAAACACACGAATGGCACGAAAAGAATCCATTTCAACCCAGCCGGCCATCGACGAGTCCGCTTCCTACGACGAGCTGGTCCGGGCGACCTATGCCGGAACCAATGCCCGGCGAAAGCTGGCCGACTTGCCGGATGCCCTGCGCCGAAACGTGGAGGGCTTCCATGCATCCGGGCGCGAGCGATCCATTCCGGCCATCGTGAAATGGCTGGCCGACCAAGGGACCGTCGGCGCCGTGGCGGACGACGCCAAGAAGATTTTGAAGGCCCAGCCGCTCTTGGATGCCGTGGCGCGCGAGGCACAGGCGTCCGGTCTGCTGCAAACGCGCCGTCCCCAGGAAGCCCCTCCGCCGCCGGCGAGCCCCGCCCGGCAGATGGTGGACCGCAAGGATTTGACCCGGGGAATGATCGTTGGAGACGGGACGGGGTTCATCGGCCCGTTCGTGCGCATCGAAGGCGACAACGCGCTGGTGCTGGCCGAAGGCGAAGCCGGGATGTCCGACCAAGTGCTGATTCCGCTGGACCGGATCACGGCGGAACCGACCTTGCAGATGACGCCGGCGCAACTGGCCGAGACCTATCCGGATGAATTTGGCGGGACAACCGCCGCAGAATCAGCCCCGCGAGCCGAACCGGCCGCGGAAACACCCAAGCCCCCCCCCTCCGCCCAAGCTGTACGCGGGGACGAAGCCGGCGAAAGCCGGCCGGCTGCAAGTCCGCCGATCGTCACCGGGGGGGCTTCTTCTCCGCCGCGCAAGGGCCAGGCGGTGCGGTACAAGGGGGAGGACTATTTCGTCTCGGGGATGCCGCGGCTGCTGAAGAAGCAGGGCATCGTGGAGATCACCCGCAAGGGCGGCGGCGAGCCCAAGGCGGTCAAGATCGAGAAGCTGGAGGTAGTCGGTGAGCCTGGACAAAGCGATTCTGCACGGGAAGGAATGGCGGAAACCGTACCGCAAGGCGAAAGCCGTGGACGCGACCTGCCGCAACCACGGAACCTGCCCGGCGTGCCGCAAGGCGCGGCAGCACAAGGAGCGAAGGCGGGAACCGATTTGGGACGGATACCCGGAAGAGGGGCCATCAATGAAGGTCGTTTTCCTGTAGAGGCAAAAACAACGGAAATCAAGAAACCACCCAAGAGGGGGGGCTTCAAGGGGTTCATTCAAGAGA
>SABN01000296.1 GCA_009928955.1 Opitutia bacterium
CCACCACCGCCGGCCGCTCTTCGGCCCGCATCTGCGCCAGATCGGCCGCTACGCCCTGCACCGCGGCCACTTCGCCAAACGCTTTCCCGCCACTTCGCTACGCCTCAGCTACCTGATTCCATCCCTCTTCGTGCTGGGCCTCGTCGCCGGTGCCGCGCTGGCCTGCCTCCATCCCTGGCTGCGCATCGCTTACCTCGCCGCTCTGGCATGCTACGGACTCATCACCTTCCTCGCCTCGGCCTCGCTTTCGCCCGCGCTCTGGCTGATGACCTGGCTCGGCGTCATGGCCACACATGCGGTCTACGGCGTGCGTTTCGCCCAGGGGCTTCTCGCGCGCCGTATGCCCTGCGAGGTCGCCGCCTTCGACCATCCCTCGGAAACCCGGGCGGGCGGTTAGTTGTGCGGGGGTTTCGTTACAGGTTACACGTTACAGGTTACAGGTTACACGTTACACGTTACAGGTTAAGCGCTGGACGTCTGGCGCCGATCACCCCAAAGGAGTCCACATGCGTCCCACCGTTCTCGTCCATGCCTTCCGCGTTCGCTGTTCGGCGTTCGGCGTCCAGCGTTCCATTCCCCCGTTGCTCCATTTCCGCTGCGCGGCCGGCGTGCTTGCCCTTCTCCTCCTCGCCTGCGCCGCCGCTCCGCTGTTCGCGCAACGCGCGGACGCCCCGACGCCGGACGCCGTCGCCGCCGCGTTGCGCCAGGCACCGCCCGCCCACCCGCGCCTGTTCGCCGACGCCGCCGGCTTCGCCGCGCTGAAAGAAAGCGCCGCCGCCGATACCTTCGCGCGCGCCGCGCTCGGTCGCCTGCTGCACGATGCCGACCAGATGCTCGCCCTGCCGCCCAACACGCGCAAGATGGAAGGGCGTCGTTTGCTCGGCGTCTCGCGCAGCGTCCTTCACCGCGTCTCCACCCTCGCCATGGCCTACCGCCTCGGCGGCAATCCCTCCCACCGCGACCGCTGCGCCGCCGAGATGCTGGCCGCCGCCGCCTTCACCGACTGGAACCCCTCGCACTTTCTCGACGTGGCCGAAATGTCCCTCGCGCTGGCCGTCGGCTACGATTGGCTGTATCACGATCTCGACCCCGCCACCCGCGACACCCTGGCCGCCGCCCTCATGGAAAAGGGTCTGCGCACCTCGCTCAAACACACCGGCTGGGTCAAAGCCAGCAACAACTGGGGACAAGTCTGCCACGCCGGCATGCTGGCTGCGGCGCTGGCCCTGCAGGAGCGCGACG
>SABN01000297.1 GCA_009928955.1 Opitutia bacterium
GGGGGGAAGGCAAGGCCGCGCAAGGGGGGCTTGAGGAAGGCGGGCGCAAAGGAGGAAGGCCGCGGCAAGGGGGAAATGATTATGGGCTTTTACTTCTGCGTACGCTTGGCATACTCAGGGTCAAAGTGAGTTCGGACAGCTTCCGCTACCCGGCTCCACTTTTTTTTCGGCCCAAATTCGGCGATGGATTTCCACGGTTCGGCGAATTCCACCACGACGCGCGGGACGGCTTTTCCAAGAAACTTCAACGGGCGCACCTCCGCGCGGACAGACGGGGCTTGCGAGGCGGGCGGCGGTTCGGAACGGGCAAGGCCACCGGCGGGCGGCGCGAAACGGGCGGGATTCGATTCACCGTTGATGGACAGGGGCTTGGAGGTACGGCCGGGAACGGCGGCGGCGGTCGGATCGGTCCCGTCGGCGCGTGGGGCGAAGCCGCCGCGCCGAGCACTCTCCCGCCCCTCGGGCGGCTCTGCTTCCGAGCCTGACGGACACGCGCGGGCTGTTCGCTTTTCGTCCTCGCTCGGGGGCTCCAATCGCAGGTTCGAGCCAGCGATTTTGAGAAAATCGCGGATTCCGGCGAGGTCGTCCGAAAAACTCAGTTTTTCGGCCATATTTGCGCGGTTTACGAAGGCGCGGGCAGGTTCGAGCCAAACGGCACCCTTCGCCTGGATGTGGGCGATTTTCTCCTTGGCGTCGGCCTTGTCGCGCAACAAGCCTTCCTTGCGCGCGGCGTATTCCTCCCGCGCCAAGGAGCCTTCCAGATAAATATCCAGCAGCCGATTCAACCGCGCTTCGCTGTCGGCCAGCCGCGCTTGCTCGCGGGCCAACCCCTCCGCCGATGCGGTGCGCTCGTCCTTTTCCCAGGCGTCGATGATGCTGTTGACCACCGCCGCGCCCTCGTCGGACAGCGACACGGAGCGGGTGCTGGCCCGAAGTTCATCCGCGAAAACCTCCTCGCGGATGAACTTCAAATCGCAGGGGCGGCCCATCTTTTTCGTGCAGCGGTAATAGGCGTGGCCCTTCTGGCGCTCCGCCGTGATCGCCCCGCCGCACACCCCGCACACGAACAGCCCGAGAAGCGGGAAACCGTCGCTGCGCTTCTCGCGCTCGGGTCCACCGCGCCGCTTGTGGATGCGCTGCACTTGCTCGAAAAGACTGTTGGGCACGATGGGCGGGTGCGCGCCATCGTAGATTTCCCCCTGATATTTGAACATCCCCACATAAAACGGATCGGCCAGCAG
>SABN01000298.1 GCA_009928955.1 Opitutia bacterium
ATCTGGCGAATCTCGTCGCCGGGCAACATCTTCATGGTCTGCGGGGTCTCACTCATCGCGTCGAACCTTTCTTTTGAAAATTGAGAATGACATTTTATCGGATTTTGTCGAAGACGCAAGGCGAATGTGTCAGCTCATTCCGTGCCGCTTTTTCCGCAAGGGCTGGGGGCGCGGAAGGGAGGAAGGAGGAAGGAGGAAGGAGTGAGGTGCGGAAGATGCGAAGAACGTCCATTTTCTGGCGAAAAATAAGCGTAAGCCTGGGGGCGCGGACGGCCCCGTCCGCGGAACGGCATATTCCGGGCCGGGCGAGAGGACGCCCGTCCCTCCCGCCACCGCGCGCTTTCCACAAATCCTTCATCTTCGCATTGGGCTCAGCGTCATCGACTTTGCGCTCGCGCACCGACCGCTATTCGGCGGCCGGGGCGTCGTTCGCCGGCGGGATATCGACAGCGGGCGCGGCCGCCTCGTCGTCATCGGCGTCGGCGACGCTGACCGAAACCAGGGTCGCGCCTTCAGCGAGATTCACGAGGCGGACACCCTTCGCGGCGCGGCCGATGACGCGGATCTGGTTGACCGGAGAACGCACCATCATGCCGTTGGAGGCGATGGAGATGAAGGACTGGTCCTCGCGCACGGCGTGCGCGGCCACGACCTTGCCGTTGCGGCCGTCGTCGTCCTTGATCGCGATCATGCCGCCGCCGCCGCGGTGGTGCATCGTGAAGTCGATGAACTCGGTGCGCTTGCCGTAGCCGTTCTCGGTGGCAATCAGCAGCGTCTCCTGGTCGGTCACGATGTCGAAGCTGCGCACGGCGTCGCCCGGCGCCAACCGGATGCCGCGCACGCCCGCCGAGGCTCGGCCCATGCAGCGCACGCTGGTCTCGCGCTCCTTGCCCTCCGCGTCCGTACGCTTGTACGAAACCGGGAAGCGGATCGCCTTGCCGTTGGCCGTGACCAGCAGGATGTGGTCGCTCTCCTTGACCAGGCGCACCTGGATCAGACGATCGTTGGCGGTCTGCTCCTCATCCGACTCGCCCTGAGCGTCGTCGGCCTCGGCCTCGGCCGCCTCATCGTCGGCGTCGCCCGGAATGTCCTTGAACTTGATGGCGATGATCCCCTTGCGGTTGACGTTGCGGAACTCGGCGAGGGCGGTGCGCTTGATGATGCCGTTCTCGGTGGCGAAGAAGACATCCTCGCCGGTCTCGAAGGAGCGGATCGGCAGCAGGGCCACGACGGACTCGCC
>SABN01000299.1 GCA_009928955.1 Opitutia bacterium
GTTCGGTCCCGTCGCCAGCAGCTCCGGCTTGGTATAGACGGGATGCCGGAGCTGGTTGCGCCGCTCTCGCACCTCGCCGTGGCGCTTCAGGATGCGGTACATCGTGCGCATGCTGCACAGGCACACGCCTTCGTCCAGCAGCGCGGCATGGACTTCGGGCACCGCCCGGTCCGCGAACCGCTCGCTGTTGAGCAAGTCCAGCACCTGCTGTTCTTCCGATCCGGACAGCCGGCGCGGTGCCGGGCGCGCCTTGGGGCCTTTGGGGGCCCCGGCGCGCCCCCGTTGCCGGTAATAGGTGGCGCGCGAAACGCCCAGCGCCTCGCAAGTCGCCCGGACCCCGTGGCCCGCAGCGCATTCCGCGACCGCGTTCATGGCTCGCTCTCGCAGCTCTCGTCCGTCCGGTTCATCTCCGCCAGCAGCTCCGAGGCTTTTTTTTGGATGTCCAGGAGCATTTCCGCCCGCTTGAGCTTCATCCGCAGCCGATGGTTCTCCCGTTCCGCCTGCCGCAGCTGGCCTCGCAGGGTCTCGTAGCTCTCCGATTTCGGCCGCCCGGCGGCCGGGGTGTCTTCTGCCTGCATGCGTTCCCTCCATTCCTTCCACCGGTTCAGAATGCAGGGATAGACCCCCTCCCGGCGAGCCAAAGCCGACAGCTCCCCGTACCGGACGCACCGGTCCGCCTCCGCCAGGATCCGCAGCTTATCGCTCCGCGTGTGCCGCCGCCGCCGGGCCACCACCGGCACCTCGTTCCCCGTGGCCGTTCCTTGAGACGCTTCCCGCTTCATTTCCCATGCCTTCCCGCCCTATGCTTCTTCGGTCAGGTTCGTGTCTCATTGTCATTGGCACATAGGGGCTATGGAAAACTATTTTCCACACCGTGGAAAACGGGCTGAAAACGCCTGTTTTCAGCCTGTTCCGGGCTGTGGGTCCGGGGCTGTTAAGCGGAGCACGCCGCGCCCCATGTGAGCCGTAGGGCGACCCGACCGAGGGGACGAGGAACCCGGCGTCCGCCAGCGGCGGACAGCGCCCTCAGCCGCACCGCGCAGCGGGTGCGGCGTAGGACGCGGGCCGGGTTCCCGTCCCCGAGGGAGGAAAAAGTCGCACTCAGGCGAAACGGGGCGCGACGGGCGGAGCGTGGGTTTTGGTTGGGGGCTGTTAAAAAATGTCCGGAGATTGGGAGACCGTACCTTGGAGGGCCGCAAGGCCCGACCCCAGTCCCGAACGCGCCTGCGCGGTCGGGACG
>SABN01000131.1 GCA_009928955.1 Opitutia bacterium
ATGGTGCTCGGGGGGGGACTCGAACCCCCACGGGTTGCCCCACATGCCCCTCAAACATGCGTGTCTGCCATTCCACCACCCGAGCACCGGGAGAGGGAAAGACCTCGTGGTCGATCGGGCGCAGAAGATACGTGTTCGGATTTCCGCCCGCAAGCGTTTTCGGCGCCGCCGGCGACTTTTATTCGCCGGCGGGGGCGTTGGTCGCGGCGGCGGCGTCCGCATCGCCGCGCTCGATGGGGCAACGGATGCCGGTGGCGGCCTGGATGAGCACTTCGGTTTGCTGCGGTGCCTGGCCGGGCAAGGCCAAGGTCAGCCGCGCGGACGGGGGCAGTCCGGGCTTGGTTTCGCCCTTGGGCGGCGGCCAAACCGAATGGGCGACCTCCTCAGACAGGATTTCGACGGTCAGGGCAAACCGGCCGGTGAACAGGACGTTCGTGACGGGGGCGTCGGCGAACGGGCCGGAACAGGGGACGGAGATGCGCCGCCATTCGCGCTGCGCGTCGCGGGTCGGCGCGATTTCGTAGGTGATCTGTTCGACGTCGTAGCCCAAGGGGCCGGGAACGGGAACGTAGAACGACAAAACCGTTTCCGGCTGGCCGATTTCCGAGGAAACGGACAGTTGCAGCGGCGGCACGTCTTCCACCGGCGGCGCATAGGCGCAGGCGAGTTCGCGGGAGAGGGTGCGCAGCGCGGCGCGGGCGGCAAAAGGACCCCGGAGCCGTCCGGATTGGCCTTCGCCGGCGGCAAACAAGCCGTGGACCAAGGTGCCCAAAATGGCGGCGACCAAGGCGCCCAGCGCCAGCGCCAGCAGCAATTCGACGAAGGTGAAGCCCGGCGAGCGGTTGGGCGAAGAACCCCGGTTCATGGCGCCGCCTCGGGCCGGAATCAGCCGGCCTTCGCCAGCATGAGCAGGAAGAACGCGAGCGCCACCAGCGCGACGATGCCGACGGCGAACAGCGCAAAATACCAGACGCCGCGCCGCTCCTTGGGGGGGGCGCCAAAGGGGGAAATGCTGGCGAAATCCTGCGGGGCGGACATGGTGCCGGTGGCGACTTCGGCATCGGCGTCCGTGTAGCGGGCGCCGGAACTGGCCAATTCGGGGGCGTCGAACAGGAATTCGATGGAGCCGAGTTGGATCAAATCCTTGTGGTGCAAGGCCGATTCCTTGACGTCGCGGGAGTTCACGCGGGTGCCGTTGGTGGAGTCGAGATCCTGCAGGACGCAGGAATCGCCGCTGCGCAGGATGCGGCAATGGTGGCTGGAAATCGTCGGGTGGTCCAGGAGGATCATGTTGTCGGCCTTGCGGCCGATCGTGATCTCGCCCTGTTCGATGGGATATTCGCGTCCCTTGAAGTCGCCGGACATGCCGCTGAGTTTGGCCATGGAATCGTCTCCGTGCTGTGAAGTCAACCCGTCTTAAGGCTATCCATCGTGCCTTTGGGCGGAGGGAAAATCAACCTCAAATATGTTGCGGAAAAGCGCCGGTTTTCAGTTGACGGACGGGGGGGCGGTAAAGCATTATTTACGCACGGTTAACAAAGGCCCATGGCGGGCCGCGTGGTCAAACGGATTTGCCGCCCGCGGGCAAGGAGACAAAAGATGAAGAAGATCTTCGCGTTTTCGATGGTGGGGTTGATGCTGGCCGCCGCGGTCGCCACGGCCGCTCCGGCCCCGAAGGAGAAGGCCGCCAAGGCCGAACCGGCAAAGGAGAAAGCCGTCGCCAAGTCCCAGCCCTCCGGCCCCGTGACCCACGTCCAACTGGCGGAACTCCTCGTCAAGGCGCTCGGGCTGGTCCGCTACCTGCCGGTCGCCCCCTCCGCCCAGCAGACGTTCGATCTGCTCATGCAGAACGGCATCAGCCCGCAAGGCGGCTGGCTGCTGGACGCGGTGGTCACGAAGGCGGACCTTGCGCGCGTGCTCGTCCAGGCCCTCAACATGCAGGACCAAGTGGAAAACCCCAATGATCCGCAGTCGTGGATCGACGCGCTGAAGGCCGCGGGCATTTCGCTGGACCGCCTCAGCGAAGCCATCCGTTCGGTCGAAGCCCTGCCCGACGGCATGGGCCAGGACGTGCGGCTGCAGTCCACCGACCCGCTGGTCTACAACGTGAACTTCACGCCGGGCGGCACGGTGCAGTATTCCGTGGATCTGGCCCTGGTGACGCGGATCTTCACCGAACTGGAAGCGATCCGCGGCGAATTCCGCCCGATTTCCCCGACCCCCTACTGAGCCCGGCCCCCGATCTGAGGATAGCACACATGAGGAACACCGAAATGAAGCAAATTCGCATTTTCACCGTTGCGGCGTGCCTGGCCGCGTGGGCGGCCTCGGCTTTCGCGGAATCGCCCGTCCACCTGAGCAACCGGCTGCGCATCGGCTACGACGACAACGTCTACCAGGCCGGCGAGGCCACGTTGCCGGACGGATCGACGGTCCAGCACGACGAAACCGACAGCTTCCGCATCCTCAACGAGATCGAACTGCTGCTGAACCTGAACCTGCCGCGGACCTATCTGGGCCTGCGCTATCGCCCGACCTTGGCGTGGTTCTCGGACCGCGAAGGCGACGACACGGACTTCTGGCACGACCTGGACCTGAACTTCGTCCAGAAGTTTTCGCCGGCGCTGTCCCTGTCCTTCAACGACACCCTGCGCTACAGCCAGTTGCCCGAGCTGCAGGACGACAACTTCGTCGTGCGCCAGGACGACGACAACTACTACAATTCCGCGCTGGCGACGCTGTCCTACAATATCCGTCCGGAAACCCGCATCGACGTGTCGGGGCGCCACATCCTGCTGCGCTACACCGAAGACGACCACGAGAACGACAACTACTACAGCGTGGTCGGCGGCTTCACGCTGCGCCAGCAGCTGGCCAGCCGCACCACCCTGCTGGGCGACCTGCGCTACCAGACCTTGGTCTACGACGAGGCGGAAGACGCCTACAACCGCGACGCCAACTCCGTCTTTGCCGGTCTCGGCGCGGAACAGACCTTCAATCCGAAGCTGATCGGCACCCTGCGCGGGGGCTTCGAGCAGCGCCAGTACGACAACGACGATTACGACGACAACTCCCAGCCCTACGGCGAACTCTCGGCGACCTTCCTGCCGTCGCCGGCCACCCGCATCACCGGCTCGGCCTCCTACTCGATCTACGAGTCGGACATCTCGTCCTTCCTCAGCCAGAACCGGACCTATCTGTCCCTGAGCTTCGCGCACGACTTCACGGCCAAGCTGAGCTTCTACGCCAGCGGCGCCTACGCCATCAACGAGTACGAAGCGGACTACTCGCTGGAGGACGGCGCGGAAGACGCCGACGAAACCACCATCCTGGTGAGCGCGCGGCTGTCCTACCGGATCAACCGGATCAACTGGATCGAAACGGGCGTGCAGTACGTCGAACTGGACAGCGACATCGTGAACCGCGAGAGCTACGACCGGCTCCGCTGGGACGTGATCGGCTGGAAGATCCAGCTGTTCTAGTCCGGCAGGACGGGGGAGGCGACCGGCGACGGCCGCCTTTTCCCTGTTCCGGACAAACCAGCCACGCGGGGCGGCATCGCCCCGCCCGGCATTTGTAGGACATAACCCCCATGGCAGAAGAATCCCAGACCACGGCCCTCCACTTCCTCGACTATTGGCGCGTCATCCGCGACCGCAAGGAGGTCATCCTGGCGGTCGCGCTGCTCACCATCGTGACGGGCACCGCCTACACGCTGATGATGCCGAAGAAGTTCACCGCGACCACCCAGCTCGAGGTCCGCGAAGACGCCATGGACGTGGATCCCTTCTACGAGCGCCAGGTCAACCGCATGGGCTACAATCCCTTCTTCCTGATGACGCAGGAAAAAATCATGAGGTCCCGGCCGGTGCTGACGGCGGTCATCCGGAACCTGAACCTCCAGAAGGTCTGGGGCGCGCAGCTCAACGAGGACAAGTCGCCCGTGGCCCCGGAACTGGCCCTGCAGATCCTGGCGCGCAGCCTGCGCGTGGAGCAGGACCGCGACACGACGCTGATGAACATCAGCGTCACCACCGAAGACCAGAAGCTGTCCGCGGAAATCGCCAACGAAATCGCCAACGTCTACCGGGACCGCCGGCTGTTCGCCAAGCGCCGCGAGATCCAGCACGCCATCGATGCGATGAGCAACGAGGTGCGCAAGCAGCAGGAACGCGTGGAAGAAGCCGAAGCCGAGCTGGAGCGCATCCGCCAGGAGCGCGGCATCGCCCTGATCGGCCGCGGCCAGATGGGCATCCGCGTGGAAGCCACGCGCCTGAACATGCTGGAAACCGAACGCAGCGCCGCCCGCGTCGAGATGCTGGTGCGCAAGGCCCGCCTGGACCAGCTCGAGGGGCTGGAAGGCGAGAAGCTGATGGATGCGGCCGCCTACATCGTGCAGGATCCCACCCTGATGGGCATCCGCCAGCAGCTGATCGACAGCCAAGTCAGCTTGCAGCTCATGATCCAGAACGGCGTCATGGGCGAAAACCACCCGGAAGTCATGCGTCTCAAGGGCGCCGTCGATGAATTGACGCGCCAGCTCTCGTCCGCCCTGGAAGGGCTGAAGGCCGGCGTCAAGGCCGACTACGAAGTGGCCCGCCAGAAATACATCGCGCTGGACGAAGAACTGGCCCAGATCCGGACCTCGGACATCGTTTCCGAAGGCGAAAATTTCCTGCCGTTCGACCGGGCGGAACGGAACGTCAACATCCAGCGCGACATCCTGACGGCGCTGCGCGCGCGCATCACGCAGACGGGCATCGAAGTGGAAGTGCCCCGCACGGCCGTGGAAATCATCGAAGAAGCCGAGCCGCCGGAGCGTCCGTCCAGCCCGCTGGTCGTGCTGAACATTTTCCTGAGCGTGGTGCTGGGCCTGCTGGCGGGCACCGGCCTGGCGTTCTTCGTGGAATATCTCGACGTGTCCATCAAGACGGTGGACGAGGTCGAGAAGTACCTGGGCCTGCCGGTGCTGGCGGTCATTCCGCAGCAGTCGCGGCCCCTGACGGAAGCCGGCCAGTCGAGCGGCCAGGGCGAAGCCTACCGCGCGCTGCGCACCAGCTTGGCGCTGCTGGCCCGCGAGGGCAAGCAGAAGATCTTCACCGTCATCAGCGGCGGCGTCGGCGAAGGCAAATCCACCACGCTGTTCAACCTGGCCTACGTCTGCGCGGAACAGGGCAGCAAGGTGCTCATCGTCGATTCCGACTTGCGCCGCCCCGTGCAGCACAAGATGGTCGGCCTGGCCAACCGGACCGGCATGGTCAACGTGCTCACGGACGAGCTGAAGATCGAAGACGTCGTCCAGGAAACCGGCGTGCCGAACCTGTGGCTGATGCCCAGCGGCCGGCTGCGCCGGGGCTCCCTGGGCATCATGAACAACGCGCGCCTGCGCGCCATGCTCGACGTCCTCAAGGAGCGCTACGACTTCGTCCTGCTGGATTCGCCCCCGATCCTCGGCGTGACGGACGCGGCGATCTTGGCCAGCGAGGCCGACGGCGTGCTGCTGGTGGTGCAATACCGGAAATACCCCAAGATCATTTCCCTGCGCGCCAAGCGCATGATCGAAAACGCCGGCGGCCATCTCATGGGCGCCGTGCTCAACAACATCAACATCATGCGCGACGACTATTATTACTACTACCACTACACGACCAAAAAGTACTATGGTAGCACGAAGCACGAAAAAGAGGACGAGGCGCCGGAAGCTTGACATGAATGATGCCCGCCGAAACGTTGGTTGCCGCGCCGCCGGATGGCTGGCCGGCCTGTGTCTGGTCCTGACCGCGGGCTGCGCCTCGTCGTCGTCTTCCCAGAAGGTCTACGACCGCTACGCGGAACTGGTCGCCCAGCGCAACCAGCCGGCCGCCGCCGCGGTTTCGGCGGACCGTCCCGCCGCGGCCAGGCCGGCCAAGCCGGCCCCGCCGGCCGACCCGGCTCCGGCGAACGTCCGGAAACCCGCCGCCCCCGCGGCGGCCCCGGCGTCCGCTCCGTCCGCCAAGCCTCCGGCGTCCGCTCCGCCTCCGGTCCAGGTCGTTGCGCCGCCCAAACCGGCCGACAGCGTTCCGGCGCCGGCTCCCGTTGCGACCCCGGCTCCCGCGCCCGCCGCGGCTCCGGCTCCGGTTGCCGTTGCGGCTGCGGTCCCCGTTCCGGTCCCGGCCGTGTCGGATGCCGGTTACCGCCTGAAAGTCGGCGACGGGATCCAGATCTACCTGCGCGGCATTCCCGGCGGCGAGGCCATCGAGGACATCATCGACGAAGCCGGCATGATCACCTTGCCGTTCATCAATGAAGTCCTGGCCGCCGGCCTGACGGCGTCCGAACTGGAACGCAACGTCCGCCAGATCTATCTGGACCAAGACATCTATCGCAACATCACGGTGAACGTGGTGGTGCCCACGCGCTATTATTTCATCCAGGGCGAAGTCCGCGCGCCGGGCCGGTTCCAGATCATGTCCGCCACGCGCGTTTCCCAGGCCATCGCCGCTTCGGGCGGCTACACCGAATACGCCAGCGGCAAGGTGGTGGTCAAACGCCAGGGCAAGATCGTCAAGGAAATCCG
>SABN01000132.1 GCA_009928955.1 Opitutia bacterium
GCTTCGAGCAGGCAGGCTTCGACATCGCCGCCGCCGTGGAGATCGATCCCATTCACGCCGCTGCGCATCATTATAATTTTCCGCAGACAACCGTTATTCCGCGTTCCATCGTCGGCTTGTCCGGCAAAGAAGTGCGCGCCTTGGCGAACATTGACCGCCGCGCGGGAATTGACGTCGTATTCGGCGGGCCACCGTGCCAAGGATTTTCCCTGATAGGCCACCGGCTTCTGGACGATCCTCGCAACCAACTCGTCAAGGAATTCGTCCGGTTGGTTGGCGAACTCGATGCATCTGCGTTCGTATTTGAAAATGTAAAGGGACTGACGGTCGGAGAACATCGGGTCTTCCTTGAAACCGTAATCGACGCCTTCAAAGATCTGGGTTATCGCGTCCAGATCCCGTGGAGGGTTCTCAACGCCATCAACTATGGCGTTCCGCAAACCCGCCAGCGGCTTTTCCTCTTGGGAGTGAAAAACAAATTCGCCGTTCCTGCTTACCCGCCCGAAACCACGTCCATCCATCACGATACAAACGGTCTGGCCCCTACACCCACTTGTTTCGATGCCCTCGCCGATTTACCTGATGCCGAACTTTTCCCCGAGTTGTTGACGTCGGACTCCGTGCCATACCGTTCAAAAGCGGAGTTGTCCGAATATGCGCGTGAATTGAATTGCCGCCATCCTTCTTCCTGGCACTTCGGTCATGTTCGCAATTGGCGGCCCGATTTGTTGACGTCCAGCATGAGATCTAAACACACCGAGATATCTCGCCGGCGTTTCGCCGACACGCCCGAAGGCGAGGTCGAACCGGTTTCCAGGTTTTTGAAGCTTTCGCGAACCGGCTACTGCAACACGCTCAGGGCCGGCACGGATGCCGCACGCGGCGCATTCACCAGCCCGCGCCCCATCCATTTTTCATTTCCTCGATGCATAACGGTTCGCGAAATGGCCCGCTTGCACGGCTATCCGGACTGGTTCCGATTCCACGCGACGAAATGGCACGGCGCGCGCCAAGTGGGCAACTCCGTGCCGCCGCCGTTGGCCAGAGCCGTCGCTGCTTCTGTTCTCAAAGCACTGGAAATCATGCCGTATAAACCCGACGCCAAGATCGACCTTGGCGATCCCAAACTGCTGACCATGGACATGGGCAAAGCCGCCGCTTTTTGGAACATCGCCGTTCCCATCGGCAAGCGCGACCGCAAAAACGGATCGCAAAAGCGAACACAGCTGGAGATCGAGGCGATCCTCGCCCACGAAAAGAGGAAAATCTCATGAATAACAAACCGAACTCCGAAAATCGGTATGCGGCGCTGATTGAAAGCATTTTTCTCGGCAAATACAAAAAAGGCGCGACTGAAATTCCATTCCATCGGGATGAATTCACGGCTACGGCCAAGAAACTGAACATCCGTTTGCCCAAAAACATCGGCGATGTGATCTATTCCATTCGTTATCGCATGCCGCTGCCCGAATCGATTTCCAAGACCCAAACGAAGGGCAAGGAGTGGCTGATCGAGGGCCGGGGTAGATCGCAATATGCCTTTCGTCTGGCAACCGTCAACCGCGTCCTCCCTAATCCGCAGTTGGCCGCGATCAAAATACCCGACGCTACGCCTGAAATCGTCGCCGCCTACGCCTTGTCCGACGAACAAGCCCTGCTCGCTAAGGTGCGCTACAACCGGTTGATCGATATTTTTCTCGGCGTTGCAGCCTATTCCTTGCAAAACCACCTGCGCACGACTGTAACCGGGCTAGGACAAGTCGAGATCGACGAAATCTATGCGGCCATCGATAAACGTGGCCGCCAATACGTCATCCCAGTTCAAGCCAAAGGCGGTAGCGACCGCCTTTCAACCGTGCAAGCAAAGCAGGACATGGCCTGTTGCGCCGAAAAATTTCCCCATCTCATTTGCCGGTCTATCTCCGCGCAATTCATCGACGATGACCTGATCGCGTTATTTGAACTCGGTCCATCTGGGAATGAGATTCGCATTGTCGAGGAAAAGCACTATCAACTTGTGCCCTCCGAAAAGATCACGCTTGCCGATTTGCGCGCATACGACGCCTAGCATGGAAAGACGTTCCTCTCCCGAATGCAATCGCCGACCTAATCCACCTGCCGGAGCGTGACGGGGAGGAAGCCGCCGAACCGGGACGTGGCGTCCGTTCCTTTCGCGCGCATCGTGGACCGGCGGGCCAACTTGAAGTAGGCGTAGCCGCCGCAGTCCGGCTCCACCCGGAAGGGGATGTTCACCTTGAATTGCTGGTGTTCGGCCCAGGTGCCGTCGATCTTTGGATTCCCGCCGTTGGCGACGTAGCCCTGGAGATAGCGAATGGCCAGGGCATTTTCGCTCTCGGCCACGTAGGTTTTGCCGCCTTCCAGCCAGAGCCCCGTGCGCTGCCAAACGGCTCCTTCCAGCCGCGCCACGTCGAACGACGCGCCGGCTTTCCCCGGCAGCGCGGTCTTCCAGTAGTCCGGCTCCGCATTCCGGCGCCGCAGGACGCTTTCGTGGACGCGGATCCCGACGTTCGCCGCCGCCAGCAGCGGCACGCTGCGCGGACGGAAGTTGACGTCCATCTGGATCCGGCCCTTGATTTTCGCGGGCGGCTGGGGATTTTTCAACGAGTCCAGGTAGCCGTCCCGGACGACCAGCCCGACGGCGCTGGCTTCTTCCAGCATCCACCGCTGGGGCACGTCGGTCACGCCGGGGTTGGCGCCGCCGCCCACGTCGGAATGCTTGCCGCTGAACCAGAGCTGCTTGACGGTGCGGCCGCCGGGACCGGTCCAATCGTAGATGGGCCGTTCGACGTCCGACCCTTTCCGTTTTTCCGTCCACAGCACGGGCATGTAGCGCGCGCGGGCGTCGTCGATCGACAAGGCCTGCCGGGCATGCGTCACCTGCGGCCCCAGCCGCGTGTCGTGGAACTCGTAGTTTTCCGGCTTGTCGCGGCGATTGACGCCCTTGAAGTCCTGATCCGGAATGCCCAGTTTTCCGACCGTCTCGAACACGCCGAGGAAATGGATCTTGGGCGCGGGGCGCGCCACCTTGGCCGCGGCGCGGTACAGGTCGTATTCCCGCGCGACCGCTTTCGCGAACGTCTTGTCCGGCAGCGCCGCCAGCTCCACGTTCAGCCCGCGGCCACCGATGAATCCGGCCAGCGAGCGCGCGGTGAAGGCGCCGCGGCTGAAGCCGAACAGGAAAATGCGGTCGCCCGGGCGGTAGTGTTTCGCCAACCAGCCATAGGCTTTGCAGATCGCCGCGCCGACGCCGACGCCGAAGAGGCCGCCGAGGAAGAATTTGTCGACGAGGTTCTTGGTTCCCACGCCGGCAATGTAGAATTTGGTTTCATCCTTCACGCCCGCCACCGCATCGTAGATGCGCCAGACGTTGGTGCGCTCGCGCGCCTTCATCTTGTCTGCATCGCTCCACGTGCCATCGCAACAGACCACCAGATTCCGGCTCATGACGATCCTTTCCGGGTACAGACCACCCACTTTCGCGCGCTCCTCGATGCCGGCAGGATGATCCGGTTTTCCACTTGTGTCAAATCTATGCTCCATGAATTATCTAGCCGCGGGGGTGTCTTTTCGCCCAGCGCTTGCGTCTTGCGCGCATTTCCTTCGCGCCCATGCCGCAACGCTTGCCCGCCGCCCGGAACGGCATATCGAAAATGTTTGCCGCATTGTCCTTGACGTCGCACCTGCCGGCGCGCGTAATGGTTTTGGAGATATGTTTGCCGTTAATAATATGTCTGCGAAACGCAAGGAGGATGGGTCATGAAGCGAAAAGCGGTATTCTGGGCGTGGCTATGCGCGGGCGCTCTGGCTTGCGCGGCGGCGGACGAAAAGAAAACGGACGCCAACCAATCCAAGCAATCTGGCGACATCATGTTCGAGTCTGTGCAGGGCGACTTGCCAGAGAGAGCCATTCCCGGAGGGGTGCCGGAAATCCCCCCCGCAGCAATCTATGTTCATCCCGATCCCGGCGTTGATGCGAAAAGCATTCAAGGGGGCATCCCCAATGGGATCAACGGCCTGACAGTCCTTCAGGGCATGGAATTTCTTTCGTCGCGGGCCAGCGAAGAACACGACGCCTTGCTGGACGACGGGAATTACTTTCTGCAGTTGACCTATCTGCATCGGTTGAACACCCGTCTGACCGCCAGCGCCTCCGTCTATTTCCAGCAGGACTTCGTGGCCTCCAACGCGAACCAAATGGCCAAAGCGAACCGCAGTCCCGGGATGGATCAGATCGTCAAAGCGGACGTCATCGGAATGCAGATCAGTCCCCGCTACATGTTGTTCACGAACCGCCCCTATTTCATCCGAGCCGATCTCGGCGGCGAAATGGCCCGCGACGCCGACGAAAACGTCGATGACAATTTCAACTGGAGATCCGGCACGTTCGTTGGCTTCCTTTCCCGAAGCGGCTCCGGAACATTCAGCGCGGAAATCGGTTATGGCATCTACGAGATGCTGCCGGAAAACGAATGGCGCAGCATCGTGCGGTTTTTCTACATGTACGATCTGTCGTCCCAGGACATCCACGGCCGCGTTTTTCTGACTTCCGAATTCAACGGCATCGAACACTCGGGCGAAGAACAGGTTCGCATCAACATCGGTTACGAAATGGATCCGGAAAAACTGTTTGAAGCCATCGCCGGCATTTTCGTAGACAAGCCCAAACCCAATTAGGGCCCCGCAACGGCCGCCCGGCTCACCGCGCCGGGCCGCAACGACCGCCGGAAGCATGGGAACGAGTTGATCCCTTCCGCGGGGCATGCAGGCAGAGGATTGCTTTTCTGCCCCCCATTCGCGCCATTCGCGTGTTTCGCAGTGGAAAACGGCGATTCCGCTTTTCTTCGGCTTCCCATCCGCGGCGGCGCGTGGCAGAATCCGGCCCCGTCATGAAAGTACAGCGCGCACTGCTCAGTGTCTCCGACAAGACGGGCCTGCTCGACTTCGCCCGCGGCCTCGCCGCGCTCGGCGTCGAGATTCTCTCCACCGGCGGCACCGCCGCCGCCCTGCGCGACGCCGGCCTGGCCGTCGTCGACGTCTCCGCCTTCACGGGCCACCCCGAAATCCTCGACGGCCGGGTCAAGACCCTGCATCCCAAGGTCCACGGCGGCATCCTCCAGCGGCGCGGCAACCCCGCCGACGTGGAAACCTGCCAAAAGCTGGGCCTGCCGCCCATCGATCTCGTCTGCGTCAACCTCTACCCCTTCGAGCAAAGCCCCTCCATCGAGACCATCGACATCGGCGGGCCCTCGATGCTCCGGTCCGCGGCGAAGAACCACGCCGACGTGATCGTGCTGACCGATCCGGCCGACTACGCCCCCGTCCTGGCCGCGCTGCAGGCCGACGGCGATCTTCCGCTGGAGCGCCGCCACGCCCTCGCGCAAAAAGTGTTCGCCCGCACGTCGGCCTACGACGCCGCGATCGCGGCCTGGTTCGCCGGCGGAACCGCGGCGGAAATCCCCCTGCGCTACGGCGAGAATCCGCACCAGGCCGCCACCTTCCGGCCGGATGCGCCGCCGCCGGCGGAGGCGAACCTCGCCGCCGCCCGGATCCTGCACGGCAAGGAAATGTCCTACAACAACTACGTCGACGGCGACGCGGCGCTGGAAGCCGCGCGCGAGCTGCACGCATGCCCCGCCGCGGTCATCATCAAGCACACCAATCCCTGCGGCGCGGCCACCGGCGCCACGCTCGCCGAAGCGCTTGCCGCCGCCTGGGAAGGCGACGTCGTTTCGTCGTTCGGTTCCGTCATCGCCGTGACCCGCCCCGTGGATCTCGCGACGGCGCAGGTGCTCAAGGGCCGGTTCGTGGAGGCGCTCATCGCGCCGGCGTTCGAGCCCGACGCCCTGGAATTCCTGAAGGCCAAGTCCAAGGACATCCGGCTGATTTCGCTCGACCGCCCCTTGGCCGCGCCGCTCGCGCGCAAGCTGACGCGCCGGATCAACGGCGGCACGCTGACGCAGGACGCCGATCTGAACGCGCCCGAGGCCTGGCAGCCCGTCACGAAGGCCGCGATTCCCGACGCCCTGCGGCCGCTCGCCGACTTCGGCATCCGGATTTGCAAGCATCTCAAGTCCAACGCGATCCTGCTGGCATGGGAATGCGCCCCGGGGCAGCACGCCGTGCTCGGCATGGGCGCGGGCCAACCCAACCGCGTGGACTCCATGCGCAAGCTGGCCATCGAAAAGGCGCGCGAGAACGTCGCCCGCCGCGGCCTGGACCCGACACAGGTGCTCGCCCAGACGGTGCTGGTTTCCGACGCCTTCTTCCCGTTCCCGGACAACATCGAGGCGGCGGCGGCGTTCGGGATCCAGTACGTCGTCGAGCCCGGCGGGTCCAAGAAGGACGCCGAGTGCATCGCGGCGGCCGACGCCGCCGGCATCGCCATGGTCTTCACCGGCTGCCGGCATTTCCTGCACTGAGGAGCCAGCCTGAAGGCTGGACTACGTACTAGATCTCGCTTCCGCGTGTTCCCTCGTATGTAGTCCACGCTTTAGCGTGGGCTTTCCGGTCCCAGCCTGAAGGCTGGACTAC
>SABN01000133.1 GCA_009928955.1 Opitutia bacterium
TTTTTACGTTCTACGTCAGGGCTGTCCGGTTAATTTTCCGCTGACCCCGATTTCAGCCTGATATTACGGGGTCGAAACGGGCATCGCCGCCGTTTTCGATTTCAACTCGCCGATGCTTTTCTGCACGGTTGGCTTCTGGATGTTCCCAGGAGGCAACGCATGCAGGCAGGCCGGTCGGTAATGGCGCAGCTGATGGATTTTGTTCCCAAGCACGAGTTCGACAAGTGCGTCCAGCGCTACGGAGGCGACAAGTGCGTCCGCAGCTTGAGTTGCTGCAGCCAGTTTCTGGCGATGTGCTTTGCCCAGCTGACCGGCCGCGAAAGCCTGCGCGACATTGAGACCTGTTTGCGGGCCGTCGGGCCCAAACTGTACCATGCCGGGCTGCGCAGCCCGCCGCCCAAGAGCACGCTGGCCGACGCCAACGAAAAGCGGGATTGGCGCATCTTCGCCGATTTCGGGCGGGCGTTGATCGCGCAGGCCGCTCGGCTTTATGCCGATGATCCGCTGGGAGTCGAGTTGGCGGGAGCCGCCTACGCCTTGGATTCCACGACCGTGGACCTGTGCCTGACCGTGTTTCCGTGGGCCAAGTACAAGCAAACCCGCGGCGGGCTGAAGATGCACACCCTGCTGGCTCTGCGGGGCAACTTCCCGGCTTGGGTGATCGTGACTCCGGCCCAGATCCACGACGTCGGGTTGCTCGCGGAACTGGCGCTCGAACCGGGGGCCTTCTACGTCATGGATCGCGGCCACGTGGATTTCGCCCAATTCCACCGCATCCACCAGGCGCCGGCGTTCTTTCTCACCCAGGCCAAGCGCAACTTGAGCTTCCGCCGGCGATCCTCGGCACCGGCGGACAAGGGCCGCGGCATCCGCTTCGACCAGACCGGCGTCTTGGCCGAACCGGCCTCTCGCCGGCGCTATCCCGACACGCTCCGGCGCGTGGGTTATCGCGATCCCGAAAGAGGCCGACGGCTGGTCTTCCTGACCAACAACACGACCATGCCCGCCGCGGACATCGCCCAGCTCTATCGCCGCCGCTGGCAGATCGAATTGTTCTTCCGCTGGATCAAACAGCATCTGCGGATCAAGGCCTTCTACGGAACTTCGCCCAACGCCGTGAAAACCCAGATCTGGATCGCCATCTGCACGTACGTGCTCGTCGCCATCGTGCGCAAGCGTCTCGGCCTGGCCGACAGCCTTTATACGATCCTACAGATTTTGAGCGTCACGCTTTTCGAGAAAACCCCCATTTTGCAGGCTCTTTCGCTAATGCCGTGCGCCGATTTGCGGGCCGGCCCCAGCAACCAGCTGTATTTACAGGGGATTTAAACCGGACAGCCCTGACGTAGAACGTAAAAACATAGCGGCGCGGAAAACGACGCGGCCCGCCGGAGGCCGGCGGGCCGCGCGGAACGTTTTCCGAAGCCGCTATTCGCCGGCCTTGATCTCGTCCCAGAGCTTCGTGTACTTGACGTTGTTCTCGCCGAGGTCGGCGATGGTTTCGAGCTTGGCGACGACTTCCGGCGGCGGGAACAGGATGGGATCCTGCCGGATTTCCTCGGAAAGCAGCGCATAGCTGGGCCGGTTCGGGCAGAGGAAATAGATGAATTCGGTCAGTTCGGCGGCGGACTGCGGCTCGAGGATGAAATTGATCATCTTGTGGGCCAGCTCGGGCTGCGGCGCCCCTTCCGGAATCACCATGTCGTCGAAGTTGATCTGGGAGCCTTCCTCGGGCACGGCGATCTGGATGTCCTCGTTCTCGGCCTGGACGAGCATGAGGTCGCCGCTGTAGCCGTGGACGAGGAGGAATTCGCCGGAGGCGAGGCCGTTCTTGTACTGCTCGTTCTCGAACTTGGCGAGGTTCTTCTTCCAGCGCAGGACGACGTCCTTGGCTTCGGCCAACTGCCGGTCGTCGAGGGTGTTGAGGCTGTAGCCGAGGTACTTGAGGGCGACGCCGATGACTTCGCGGTGGTCGTTGAGCATCGTCATGCGGCCCTTGAGGTCTTCGCGGTCGAGCATGCCCCAGGTGGGTTTGAAGTCCGGCACCTTGCTGCCGAGATAGCCCAGGCAGGTGATGGTGACCGTGTAGGGCACGCTGTGGTCCATGGCCTGGTCGAAGGCCAGCTTCATGTAGTCGGGGTCGACGTTCGCGCGGTTGGGGATCAGGTCCAGGTCGAGCTTCTGGAGCATGCCCTGGTCGTGCATGATCTTGACCATGTAGCTGCTGGGAAACAGCAGGTCGTAGCCCGACGCGCCGGCCTTGAGCTTGGCGTACATTTCCTCGTTGGAAGCGTAGGTGTCGACGACGACCTTGCAGTTGTTCTCGCGCTCGAACTGCGCCACCAGCTCGGGCTTGATGTAGTCGGACCAGGTGTAGACGTGCAGCACGGGTTTCTTTTCGGCGCAACCGGCCAGGGCCGCGACCGCCGCCGCCAGAGCCAAAGCCGCCAGGATCTTCTTCGTCATCGTCCGTTCCTCCGGGGGGGTGTTTTTCGAAATCGGCTCAGGCGGCTTTGCGCCCGCGGTTGGAGAGGTACTGGCTGGCGATCACGCACAGGAAGGTGATGGCCAGCAGGATCGTCGAGAGCGCGTTGATCAGCGGCGGCGCGCCGTACTTGATCATGCTGTAGATCTTGATCGGCAGCGTGGTCGAACCGGGGCCGGCCACGAAGAAGGAGATGACGAAGTCGTCGATGGAGAGCGTGAAGGCCAGCAGGCCGCCGGCGAGGATGCCCGGCGCCAGCATGGGCAGCAGCACCTTCCAGACGGTGGTCCACCACCCCGCGCCGAGATCCTGCGCGGCCTCGATGATCGCGAAGTCGAAGTCCTGCAGCCGCGCCAGCACCGTCATGGCGACGTAGGACAGGCAGAAGGTGACGTGGGCGAAGGCGATCGTCGCCAGCCCCAGCTGCACCTTCAGCGCCACGAAGAACAGCAGCATGCTCAGGCCCATCAGGATTTCCGGCAGCACCAGCGGCGTGTAGATGATGCTGTAGTGCAGCTTCTGGAGCTTGCTGCCCGCGAAGCGGTGCAGCGCGAAGGCCGCCGACGTGCCCAGCACCATCGAGATCAGCGTCGCCGCCCCCGCGATGATCAGCGTGTTGGTCAGCGCGTGCCAGATGCTCGGCTCGTCCATCAGGCGGATATACCACTTCAGCGAGGTGGATTCCCACGAACCGCCGAACCGCGACGAATTGAAGGAGTTCGCCACCAGGATCACGATGGGGACGTAGAAGAACGCGATCACCGCCCAGGTGACGATCAGGGGGAAGCGGCTGGGTTTCATGGCCTCAGACCCCCTCCTCGATCAGGGCGTCCTTGGGGTTTTCTTTCCGCCGCAGGGCGGTGATGGCCACCATCGGGATCAGCACCGCCACGGTCAGCAGGGCCGAGAGGCCCGCCGCGTGCGGCAGGTTGCGGTCCACGAAGGTCCGCTGCGCGATCTTGTTGCCGATCATCTCGCTGGTGGGCCCGCCGACGATGTCGGGAATGACGTAGGAGCCCAGCGACGGGATGAAGACCATCAGGAAGGCGGTCAGCAGCCCCACGCGGATGCCCGGCAGGAAGATCTTGCGGAAGGCCAGGAACGAGGTGGCGCCGAGATCCTTCGCGGCCTCGATCAGGCGGAAGTCGAATTTCTCCGACGCGGCGTAGATCGGCAGGATCGCGAAGGGCAGTTCGGTGTAGACCATGACCAGCAGCACGGCGTAGGCGTTGTAGAGCAGCGACGTCTCGGGCGAAATCAGGCCCAGGAAAACCAGCGCGTGCTTGAGCATGCCCTCGGGGTGCAGCAGCACCTTCCAGGCGAAGATGCGCACCAGGAAGCTCGTCCAGAACGGCAGGATGACCAGCAGCAGCACCAGGCGCCGCCGCGCGGGGCTCACCCGCGCCATGTAGTAGCCCATCGGCGTCGCCAGCAGGATGCACAGCCCCGTCGCGGCCACGCTCAGCCAGATCGTCCGCCAGACGATCGCCGGATAGTTCGGGTTGCCCAGCGTCCAGAGCGTCTCCAGCGTCCAGCCCTCGCCGATGCCGCCGTAGGGCGTCGCCGGCTTGAACATGATCGCGAACACCAGCGCCGTCGGGATCAGGAAGAGCAGCAGCAGCCACACGAACGACGGCAGCGTGACCAGCCATTCGGACAGCTTGACGCGGGTCTCGGCCTTCATCGCGCCGCGGTCCCCGCGGAGGGTGCGCCCGGCGCCGGCACGCGCGCCAGGATCTGGTTGGCCTCGGTCGTCTCGCCGACTTCCTCGGGCGGCAGCTGGATGAGGTTCTCGTCCTGCTCGCTGTACTTCTCCAGCATGAACCCGTCGTCGGCGTGCCAGCTGATCCAGACCCGCTCGCCCCAGCGGATCGGCTTTTCGTCCAGCAGGAAGCGGCTGTGCTGGCGGATCACGGAAATGCGGTAGTCGCCCGTGCGCACCCAGAACTTCGTCTGCGAGCCCAGGTAGATCACGTCCTCCACCCGGCCTTCGATGACGTTGAGGTGGGGCGCCGGATCGGGCCGCTCGCGCGAGATGCGCAGCTTCTCGGGCCGGATGCTCAGGAAGATGTGCTCGCCTTCCTTGATCTGCTTGTCGTTGAAGCATTCCAGGTCGGGGAAATCCTCGATCTTCAGGCGGCTGTAGTCCTTGTCCACCGCCACGGACAAAAATCCTTCCAGCACGGAGTTCTTCTCGAGCGGTTCGGCGACGGTGCCGTCGAAGAAGTTCGTGTCGCCGATGAAGGCGGCGACGAAGCTGGAACGCGGCGCCTCGTAGATCTCCGCCGGCGTGCCGAGCTGCTCGATCTTGCCGAGCTTCATCACCGCGATGCGGTCGGAGAGGCTCATGGCTTCGCCCTGGTCGTGGGTGACGTAGAGGAAGGTGATGCCGACCTCGTCGTGGATCAGGTCCAGCTCGATCAGCATGCGCTGGCGCAGCTTGAGGTCCAGCGCGGCCAGCGGCTCGTCCAGCAGCAGCACGCGCGGCTTGTTCACCAGCGCGCGGGCGATCGCCACGCGCTGCTTCTGGCCGCCGGAGATCTGGTCGGGTTTCTTCCAGGCCTGGTCCTCCATCTGGATCAGGGCGAGCATCTTCGCGACCTCTTCCTTGATCTCCTTCTTCGGGCGCTTGGCGACCTTCAGGCCGAAGGCGATGTTGTCCCACACGGACAGGTGCGGGAACAGCGCGTAGCTCTGGAAGATGGTGTTGACTTTGCGCTCGTAGGGCGGCAGGTCGGTCACGTCCTCGCCCCCCAGCAACACGCGGCCGGTGTCGGGCTGCTCGAAGCCGGCCAGGATGCGCAGCAAGGTCGTCTTGCCGCAGCCGCTCGGCCCCAGCAGCGAGAAGAACTCGCCCTGCTTGACGGTCAACGACACGTGGTCGACCGCCTTCACCGGCCCGTAATGCTTGGATACGTCCTCGAATACCAGGAACTCGCTCACGGCCCTTCGCGTCCTCCGTTCCGGACGCCGGAACCGACCGTTCCCGCCGCCAGAATGGTTCGCATTATGAAACAGCCGGCGCCCATTTCAATCAAAACTTTCGCGGCGCGCGCGGCGTTTGACGTGGGCCCCCGGTTGCGCGATATTGTCCGCGCTGGTCCCCCTGCCGCGCCGTGCCGGTCCGGGACCCGCACGGAGTCCCGAACATGAAGAAATCGACGTCGTGGCTGGCCGCCCTCCTGCTCCTGGCCGGGAGCCTGCCGGCTCTCCGGGCGGCGGCGCCGCCGCTGTTTGCCCCGGAACCGCCCGAACCCGCCGCCGCCGCGCTGGTGGCGGCCTATCTGCCCCTGCTCGCATCCGGCCAATTCGAGCCGGCGCTCCAGCTCGTCGATCTGCGCGGCATGCGGCAATACCTGCTCGACCGGCGCCTCAACGACCTGCGGGCGAAAAGCCCCGAGCTGACCGAACAGGAATTGCAGGATCTATCGGCCCAATTGCAGGTCAACGACCTCAATCCCGCCCGGCTCAAGCTCGTCCTGACGGACATGTACCAGACCGCCGCCTACGAAGGCATGACCCTGGACGTCGGCGGCTACGCCCCCGCCCCCGACGGCAACGGCTATCTGGTCAGCGTCGTCGGCCACACGCCCGACGGCCAGGAAAAACCGATCTTGCTCGGCCTCAAGAAACTGGGCGACGAATGGCGCATCGCCCCCGAAATCGTGGAGGAGCTGGGACGCCGGTCCGTCGTCGCCGCCGCCCAGCCCGTGCCGCCGCCGGCGCCCGTGGCCGCCGCCGTGGACGCGTTCTGGAAGCGCTGGCAGACCGGCGAACTCGACGAGGCCTATGCCTTGCACGCCGCCGACTACCGCGAAAAAACGCCGCTGTTGGCCTTCCTGCAGCAAGCCCAGGACCTGATCGCCCAGATCGGCGTGCCCGCCTCCTGGGAAATCGTCCAGTGCCGACCCGTCGCGGCCGGCACCCTCGGACTCGGCGTCGACGTCCAGGGCTCCAGCGGCGCACGGCCCACCATCATGGTTTTCCGCAAACAGGGCGAAACGTGGGTGTTGGCGAACAGCCAGTACCGCATGCCCGTGCC
>SABN01000300.1 GCA_009928955.1 Opitutia bacterium
TAGCCGTTCGGCAGCTCGACCGTCCGTCCTGCGTAGGGGTCGGAGTACAGCTCCGTGCCCCGTATCGAGCGGCTGTAGTCGTCGAACACGCGGTCCATCGCGCGGCTTCTCTCTTCGTAGCCGCGGGCGATGATGTCGCTTGTCTCGTTCAGCGTCTGCCGTACCCGCTGCATGGCCGCGAACGCCTGCTGCTGCATCCGGATCTGGTCGCGCGCAGTCGTCGCCGCAAGGCGGATGTAGTTGGTGTGCCACTGCGGGTTCTCGGCCCGCGACTGGTGAATGACGCGGAAGAGAGAGGCTGCGCCGTCCATCCTCCCGGAGGGCGCGCGGAACCCGAAGACGTTTGCCGACCAAGAGACGACCGAAACGCTGGCGAACATCGACGGAATGTGCGTGGTCATGTACGAAAGGCTCGCGGTAAGGTCCTCCCTGACGACTTCTCCGTCGATCATGTACTCCACGACGGCCTTCGCGGCGTCCGCGCGGGTCTCGAAGGGCGTCTGAAAGGGAGAGATGCTCCCGAAGAGGGTCATCTGTGCATTGAGGATGTCGAGCGTGTGGCGGGAGAGCTCCGGGAGAGGCTGTTCCGAGAGGATGCGCGGGTCGGCGACCCGCGAGCGGACGTTGGGGAGAAAGAGCCTGCGAAGAAAGTCCGCCGCGCCAAAGGGCTGCATGCTCTGCACTCCTGTCTGCGCATACGCGTACCCCAACGTCGGGTCCTCCGTCCAGAAGAACTCGGCCTGGGGGAACTGCTCGGCGACAAGCGCGCCGTCGGGACTGGCCGCGGTAAACGAAGCGGCGGCCTTCGGCGGTATCTTGGAAAAATCCCAGTTCACCGCGCCGGAAAAACGCCAATCCTTCGGGACGAGCAGTCCCAAAAGCTCGCAGCCGAAGCCTCCCGAGTCCATCAGCGACTCCCTGTGGAAGCGAAGCCCTCGTTCCGTGTCAAAAAAATCGTGGTGCGGGTCGGAGAAAGTCATGGGGAAAACCTCCGTTCCACTTGGAATTCTTCCGGCGTCCCCCAGAAAATTCGGGAAAACATCGGCGTACCACTGCGAATTGTACCACTTCTCAGCTCGCCTCGGGGGGCGCGTTTCGCGGCGACTCAGTGGAGCGAGAGGAAGCATTCCATCTCGTACTCTAATTGTCCGAACTCGCGTCGCAGCGTCTCCATAGGCGCCGCCGCGCCCTCGATATCCCCAGCCATGCAGAGCTGCTCCACCTCC
>SABN01000134.1 GCA_009928955.1 Opitutia bacterium
GGATGTCCGGCGGGACGCGGTATTCGGGGAAGGTGCGGTGGCGGTGCTCGGCGACCTGCCAGGCCAGATCTTTGCGGTCGGCGGCGAGCCAGGCGCGGACGAGCTGGTCCATGATGGCGATCTGGACTTCGGGGGAGCGCTTGAGGGCGCGGGCCCAGGCTTGCTCGAGATATTTGGCGGCGGCGACGGGGTCGCCGAGGCGGAGATTGATGCTGCCCAGGGTTTCCAGGACGAGGGGATTGGCGGGGTCGAGCTGGGCGGCTTTGTTGGCGTGGCGCAGGGCGACCAGCAGCTCGCCGCCGCCGTTGAGCATGGCATAGGCGAGGTTGTTGAGGATCTTCGGGTTGTCGGGTTCGAGGGCGAGGGCGGCGCGGAAGAGGGCGGCGGCGTCCGCGTAGCGGCCTTTGCGGACCAGGACGTTCCCGCGGCCCGTGAGGGCGTCGAGGTCGGCGCCTGCGGGGGTTTCTTTTTCGATGGACCGGTAGGCGGCGCTGGCGCGGCGGTAGAAGCCTTGGTCGAACCAGAAGTCGGCGAGGAGCAATTTCTGTTCGCGGGTGGGCTCGAAGTGGCGGAGGGCGCCGGGCTTGATCAGGCAGAGGGCGGCGTGCTTCAGGGGTTCGCGGCGGGCGAAGAAGTCGTCTTCGGCCAAGGTTTGGATTTCGGCGTTTCCGTCAAGCAGGTCGAGGGTGCGCCGTTCGCGGTCCCAGGCGACCGGGATGAGCGGGGTGACGGCGGGGCTGTAGCGGAGGTCGGGAGGGAGGAGGATCAACAGGGGAAGGTTGTTCCCGAGTTCGTCCCAGAGGAAGCGTTCGTCGGCCTTGACGACCATCAGGAGGCGGTTTTGCTTCGTGGCGATGCGGCGGATGGCGTTGCGGTCGATGCGGCCCCGGGGGGCGGCGGAGGGGATGATGTGCTCCAGCTGGGCGGGGGAGAGCGGAATGCCGTTGGCGGAAAAGAAGGCGGCGACCAAGGCGCGGTCGGCCCGGAGATGGCCGCCGGGGACCTCGGGGATGGAACGCAGGGCGCGGCGGGTCGGGGCGTCGCGCGCGGCGGGGAAGGTGGCGCAGCCGGCGGAGAAGGCCAGCAGGAGGATCCCCGCGAGAACGCGGCTTCGCCGCCGGATGTCTTGCCGCGCGCCGCTGGGGGGGGGGAGGGACATCCGTTCGCCGGAGGTCAGCGTTTGCGGGTGCGGTCCAGCACCTCGAAGATGCCGGAGGTGCCTTCCAGAATCTGGAGGGCGCGCTGCCGGACGGCTTCGTCGGGCACGGTGCCATAGAGGATGGCGAGACCGTTTTCGACGCGGACGCTCAGGGTGGCGCGGGCGGTCATGGAGTCGCTGTTGAGGCGGCCGGCGGCGAGGGAGGCGATGCCGTCGTCCGAAACGGGATCGTTGCCGAGGTCTTGGCCTTGGAGGACGGCGCATCCGGACAGGAGGAGCAAAGCGGTGGCGGCCAAGGACAGGAAAAGAAGCGATTTTTTCATGGGCGACTCTCCAATTTTTGCGGTCGGCGGGATCCGTCCGGGCGCGGATTCCCATTCGCGGACAAAGCCTATTCCTCGGGCGGGGGGATGTCAATGGCGGGCGGTTGCCAGCGGGGGCGGGGTCTGCTAGGGTCGGAACCATGGAGAAGAAGAATTCATACACGGTGAAGCTGACGCCGGCGCAGATGGACGCGGCGGCGCGGATCCTGCGCGAGGGGAATTACCGGATGCGGAAGGTGGAGCACACGGTCGCGGCGGCGGAGGGGGAGGACTGCCAGATCGCCCTCTACAAGAGCGGCAAGTGCCTGGCGCAGGGGAAAGGCGCGGCGGACTGGATCACGTTCGTGCTGGAGCCGCAGGTGCTGGGCGAGGCGCGGCTGGGCTACGAGGACATCCTGAATCCCGAGGCGAACGCGCCGCACATGGGCGTGGACGAAAGCGGCAAGGGCGATTTCTTCGGTCCGCTGGTGATCGCGGCGGCCTACGTGGATGAAGCGATCGCGCGCGACCTGAAGGCGATGAACGTGCGCGACAGCAAGACGATCACCACGGACAAGGCCGCGCAGGATCTCGCCCGGAAGATCCGCGCGCGCCTCGGCGACCGGTTCGCGGTGGTGTCCATCGGCCCGGCGGCCTACAACCGGCTGTATGTGACGATGAAGAGCGTGAACCGCATCCTGGCGTGGGGCCATGCGCGCGCCATCGAGAACCTGCTGGAGAAGGTGCCGGACTGTCCGCGCGCCCTGAGCGACCAGTTCGGGCCCGCGCAGCAGATCCAGCGCGCCTTGCAGCAGAAGGGGCGCCAGATCAAGCTGGAGCAGCGCCACAAGGCGGAGAGCGACATCGCGGTGGCCGCGGCCTCGATCTTGGCGCGGGCGGGGTTCTTGACGGCGCTGGCGGCGCTGGGGACGAAGCACGGGGTGAAGCTGCCGAAGGGCGCCTCGGCGCAGGTGAAGGCGGCGGCGGGCGAGCTGGTGAAGAAGCACGGCGGCGCGGCGCTGCTGGAGACCGCCAAGTGCCATTTCAAGACGACGGACGACGTGCTGTCCGCGCAGGGCAAGACGCGCCAGGACGAAGGGTTGCCGCCCGCTCCGGAGCACAAGCCGTACGTGGTGCGGAGGCCGGCGAAATGAAGCTGGTGCGGTTCGGGGCGGCCGGCGCCGAGAGGCCGGGCATCTGGGTGGAGGCGACGAAGGCGGAGCCCGCGCGCATCGTGGACGTGCGCGCCATGGCGTTCGACATCGAAGACTACGACGCGCGGTTTTGGCGGACCTGCGGCGCGGAGCGCCTCAAGGGCCTGCTGCGCGAGAAGACCCTCAAGACCCTCCCGGCGGACGGCGTGCGGCTGGGTCCTCCCGTGGCGCGGCCGCGGCAGATCATCTGCCTGGGCAAGAACTACCGGGACCACGCGCAGGAATTCGACGCGAAGGTTCCGCAGCATCCCGTCTATTTCTCGAAGAGCCCCGGTTCGCTTTGCGGGCCGGGCGATCCGATCCGGCTGCGGCCGGGGATGGAGCGCGTGGATGGGGAGGCCGAGTTGGCGCTGGTGATCGGCCGCCGCGCGCGCGACATCCAAGAAGCCGACGCCCTTGCCCATGTGGCCGGCTACGCGGTGTTCAACGACGTGACGGACCGCGACCTGCAGCAATCGCGGCTGCAATGGTTTTTCGGGAAGAGCGCAGACAGCTTCGGTCCGATGGGCCCGTGGCTGGTCACGCGCGACGAGGTCAAGCGTCCGCATGCGCTGGGCATCCGCCAGCGGGTGAATGGAGCGGTTTTGCAGGACTCGAAGACGTCGAAGATGATCTTCCGCATCGAGCAGGTGCTGGCGGATCTGAGCCGGGTGATGACGCTGGAGCCGGGCGACGTGATCTCGACGGGCACGCCGGGGGGCATCGGGTCGGCGCGCCGTCCGCCGGCGGTGCTGCACGACGGCGACGTGGTGGAATGCGAGATCGACGGGATCGGCGTGCTGCGCAATCCCGTGGCGATGATGTATGGTTGATCGGGCGTCCCGCGTGGGGCGCCGGGCATGGGAAAACAGAAAGACAGAGGTAGAACATGGCGAAGATCTTGATTTGCGCGGTGGCGGCGATGGTGGCTTCGGCGGCCTGGGCCCAAGAGCCCGATTTGGAGGCGATGATGAAGGCGTTCGCCGGCGCGGCCCAGGCGCAGCCGGGCGCGAGCGCGCCCGCCATGGTTTCCCCCAAGGCGTTGAAGGAGGCCTTGCCTCAGGCCGTGCCGGGGTTCGAGCGCGTCGAAGCGGGCTCGGAGAAGCAAAGCGCCTTCGGGATCAGCACGGTGATCGCGACCGGCGTCTATGAAAGCGGCGAGAAATCGATCCGGATCGAGCTCACGGACATGGGCGGGATGGGCGGCCTGGGCGCCATGGCGATGATGGGCATGGCCAACAACGAAGTGGACAAGGAAACCCGCACCGGATTCGAGCGCACGACGACCGTGCAGGGCTTCAAGGCCGTGGAGACCTATGACCGCGTTTCGAAGAGCGGCGAGGTCCAGGTGTTCCTCGGCAGCCGGTTCAGCGTGAAGGTCGACGGTTCGGAGCTGGCCTCGTTCGACGAGCTGTCCGCGGCGGTGGCGGCGCTGAATCTGAAGGCGCTGTCGGAATTGAAGCCGGAAGCCCCGGCGGCGGCGCCGGCGCCCTAGGCCGGAGGACGGGGAGCGGGGCGGCCGGAACGGACGCCCCGTTTTCGTTTTCCGAACCCGGGAAAACAGGGAACGCGCCCAATGATCGAGGAAAGCCTGAGGGTGGAGCCGGCGACGGAGGCGGAGTGGCTGGGGCCGCTCGCCGTCCGGGAGTTCTTCGCGCATCCGGAGCGGCGCCTGGAGATCGATCTGGGGTGCGGCAAGGGGCGGTTCCTGCTGGCGCGCGCGGCGAAGCATCCGGGGACGAACTTTCTGGGCATCGACCGCATGCTGCGGCGGATCCGCAAGGTGGACAACCGCGCGCGGCGGCTGGACCTGATCAACATCCGCCTGATGCGCGTGGAGGCCTATTACGCGGTGGCGCATCTGCTGCCGCGGGCGGCGGTGGACGCCTACTACATTTTCTTTCCCGATCCGTGGCCGAAGGCGCGGCACGAGGGGCATCGGCTGTTCAACGCGCCATTCCTCGACGCCCTGCACCGGACGCTCGCGCCGGAGGGCGTGGCGCACGTGGCGACGGACCATCTGCCGTATTTCGAGCAGCTCTCCGGGGTTTTCGCGGGCGATGCGCGGTTCGCGCCGGTCGCGCCGTTTGCGCCGCCGGAGGACGAGCAGACGGATTTCGAGCGCTACTACATTGGCCAGAAGCCGATCGGCCGCCTTTCCGTGCGCAGGGCGTGAGGGTCCCGCGGCGCGGAAAACGTTTTGCGCGGAGAAGTGTCCAGCCCGAACGCGCGGGGGGACGCAAAACGCCCCGCAGGTCCGGAGGGACGGGCGGGGCGCGGCTCGGCTCGGGGCCGGGAAAGAGGGGGCTACTTGGCGGCGGTCTTGCGCAAGAGGGCGCCGGCGCGGGATTTCTTCCGGATGGCCGTGTTTTTGCGGATGATGCCGTGCTTGACGCCCTTGTCAAGGGCGGAGCAGAAGGCGCGGTAGGCGGCCTCCGTCTTGGGCGCCGCGGGTTCCGCCGCGGCGACCAGCAGGCTCTTGCGCAAGGTTTTGACCTCCGCCTTGGTCTGCATGTTGCGCTGGCGGGACTTCTCGGATGTCTTGGCGCGCTTGGCGGCGCTCTTGATGTTGGGCATGGTCTCTACTCCTCTGGTTTCAAAAGTCCGGCCAGTGTAGCCGCCGGCCGAGGGATGTCAACGGTTTTTCAAGGGAAAAGCGATTCTTTGGGTTGCATCGGGCGGGGGGGACTGGCATATTGCGCGGCCAAAGCGTTTTGGAATGTGAACCGGGAGCGGAAGGAGTCGTGAGATGTCTGAACTGAATTACGGGTTGTCGGAACTGGCGCTGGAAATCCGCGGCATGGTGAGGGAGTTCGCGGTGTCGCGCGTGAAGCCGGTGCGGGCGGAGCTGGACGAGACGGGGCATTTCCCGACGGAGATCCTGCGGGAGCTGGGGAAGATGGATCTGATGGGCCTGTACATCCCGGTGGAATACGGCGGGACGTTCGAGGGCGACAGCCTGCCGTACATCCTCGCGGTGGAGGAGCTGAGCCGGATCTGCATCGGCGTGTCGGTGTCGTATGCGGCGAGCGGGCTGGGGGCGGACCCGATCCTGATCGGCGGCAGCGACGAGCAGAAGAAGAAGCATCTGGCTCCGCTGGCGAGCGGCGAGAAGTGGGCGGCCTATGCGCTGACGGAGCCCAACGCGGGCTCCGACGCGGGGTCGATCCGCACGACGGCGGTCAAGAAGGGCGATGCCTATGTCCTGAACGGCACGAAGCAGTGGATCACCAACGGCGGCGAGGCCGACATCTACACCGTGTTCGCGGTGACGGACAAGAACCGCGGCGCGCGCGGCGTAAGCGCCTTCATCGTGGAAAAGGGGACTCCCGGGTTCACCTTCGGCAAGAAGGAGAACAAGCTGGGCATCCGGGCGAGCGCGACGCGCGAGCTGATCTTCGAGGACTGCGAAGTGCCGGCGGCGAACCTGATCGGGCGCGAAGGCACGGGCTTCATCTGGGCGATGAAGACGTTCGACGTGTCGCGGCCGGGCATCGCGGCGCAGGCGGTGGGCCTGGCGCAGGGCGCGCTGGACGAGGCGGTGATGTACGCGAAGGTGCGCGAGCAGTTCGGCAAGCCGGTCATCGCGAACCAGGGCCTGAGCTGGATGCTGGCCGACATGGCCACCAAGGTCGAGACCGCCCGGGCGCTGACCTATGCGACGGTGAAGACGATCGACAGCGGCGCGAAGGACATTTCGAAGTTCTCGGCGATGTGCAAGGTGTATGCGTCGGACATCGCGATGCAGGTGACGACGGACGCCGTGCAGGTGTTCGGCGGCTACGGCTACATGAAGGAATATCCCGTCGAGAAGATGATGCGCGACGCGAAGATCC
>SABN01000135.1 GCA_009928955.1 Opitutia bacterium
GGGCGGGGGGTGGTAGGGTAGCGCCCTACCTAGGAGATTCGACTATGAAATGGATGGGATTCGCATTGGCGGCGGCGTTGGCGGGCGGAGTGTCCGCTTCGGCGCAGGAGGTCATGGAGCAACCCCCGGTTCCCGGGGCGGTGGAAGAGACAATCGCGGCGGCGCCCGAAGCGGCTCCTGACGCGGAACCAGCAAAGGAAACGGACATGGTGATCATCAAGACGACTCTGGGCGACATCACGGTGAAATTGGCGGCGGACAAGGCCCCGCTGACGGTGGCGAACTTCCTGGCCTACGCGGATGCCGGGCACTACGACGGGACGATCTTCCACCGCGTGATCGACGGGTTCATGATCCAGGGCGGCGGATTCGATGCGCAGATGAACCAGAAGCCGACGCAAGCCGCGATCAAGAACGAGGCGGCCAACGGGCTGCAGAACAAGCGCGGGACGCTCGCCATGGCGCGCACCGCGATCGTGGACAGCGCGACGAGCCAATTCTTCATCAACGTGAAGGACAACGCCTTCCTCGATTTCCGCGCGCCGAATCCGCAGGGCTTCGGCTATTGCGTGTTCGGCGAGGTGGTCGCCGGCATGGACGTGGTGGACCAGATCAAGGGCGTGCGCACGGGCGTGAAGGCGGGCATGGCGGACGTGCCGGTGGAGACGGTGGAAATCGTTTCCGTGACGCGCGCGAAATAAGGGCGGCGCGGGGCGGGGCGGCGCGGGCCGCCTGCCCCGGTACCCGCAGGAAAAGGCGTCGAACATGGTCAAGCGCAAGAAGAAGGTGTGGGTGGGGTTCGACTTGGGCGGCACCAAGATGATGGCGACGGTCTACGACGGGGGCTTCAAGCCGCTGGGGTCGGCGAAGGCGAAGACGCCCGTGAACGAAGGGCCGAAGGCGGTGCAGGCGCGGATCCGCGAGACGATCGCCGCGGCGCTGAAGGAGGCGAAGGTGCCCGCGCGCGGCGTGGCGGGCATCGGGGTGGGGTGTCCGGGCGTGCTGGACCTGGACAAAGGGCTCATCTTGGAGGCGCCGAACCTGGCTTGGAAGCGGGTGCCGTTGCGGGCGCTGCTGGCGGGCTGGTTCCATTGCCGGGTACTGCTGGCGAACGACGTGGATGCGGGCACCTACGGCGAGTGGCGCTTCGGCGCGGGGCGCGGGGCGCGGACGCTGGTGGGGGTGTTCCCCGGCACGGGCATCGGCGGCGGCTGCGTCTACGAAGGCAAGCTGCTGCGGGGCAAGACCGGGTCGGCGATGGAGATCGGCCACCTCCCGATCCGCGAGCACGGGCGGCTCTGCGGCTGCGGGCGGCGCGGCTGCCTCGAGGCGCTGGCGGGCCGGCTGGCGATCTCGGCGGAGGTGGCGCAGGCGGCGTTCCGGGGCGAGGCGCCGTTTCTGGCGGCGAATGGCGGCTCGGACCTGAAGAAGCTGAAGAGCGGCCTGCTGGCGAAGGCCATCAAGGCCGGCGACGCGGCGGTGGAGCGGATCATCCGCGACGCGATGCGCCTGATGGGCCGGGCGATCGGCGGCGTGGTGAACTTGCTGGCGCCGGACGTGGTGGTGCTGGGCGGCGGGCTCGTGGAGGCGATGCCGCGGCTGGCGCTGGAGGAGGTGCGCATCGGCCTGAAGGAGACGGCGATGGACTCGTTCTCGAAACAGGTCAAGGTGGTGGAGGCGGAGCTGGGCGACGACGCCACGACCTTGGGCGCGGCCGCGTTGGCGGCGGAAGGCGCCGGCAGGAATTGAGAAGGAAGAACCGCGAATGATGGAGAACCTGAAACCGCCCGTCGCGGCGCCCGAGCCGGTTCCGGCGGCGCCGGCGGCGGAGCGCAGAGTGGTGGCGGCGATCGACATCGGGTCGTCGGCGCTGCGGCTGGACATCGGCGAGGTGGGCGCGCAAGGGGATGTGCGGCTGCTCGAAAGCCTCCGGCACGGCGTGCGGCTGGGCAAGGACGTGTTCACCAAGGGGCGCGTCCAGCAGGACACCCTGCGCCGGTGCGTGGCCATCCTGAAGAACTACAGCCGCCTGCTGAAGGAATACGGCGTGACGCGCCCGGACCAGCTCCGGGCGGTGGCGACCAGCTTCGCCCGGGAGGCGTCGAACCGCGACATGTTCGTGGACCGCGTGAGCACGGCGACGGGCATCGCCGTGAACGTGCTGGAGGAGTCGGAGGAGGCGCGCCTGACCTATCTGGCGGTGCGGGAGATCCTGGAGGCCAACGGCATCCTCGCGGCGGGGAACGTGGCGGTGATGGAGATCGGCGGCGGCCAGACCATCCTGCTTTACATCCGGAACGGGAAAGTGACGGTGGCCCAATCCTTCCATACGGGGGCGCTGCGCACCCACGAGCTGGTGGAGGCGGGCGGGGGCGCGGGGCCGCGCGCCAAGAGCGTGCTGAAGGCCTATGCGACGGAACTGGTCGACCAGGTTTTGCAGGCGGTCCCCCGCGAAAAGATTTCGGCGCTGGTGGTGATGGGCGCGGGGGCGCGGTTCGCGGCGGAGCATGCGGCGGGGGAGGCGCAGGGGGCCGATTCGCGCGTGACGATGGCGCCGGCGGCGAAGCTGGCGGAATTGGCGGACAAGCTGGCGCTGATGTCGGCCCAGAGCCTGGTCAAAGCCCACAAGCTGACCTATCAGGACGCGGAGACGGTGGCGCCGGCGGTGATGTCGATCGCCCAGGCGGCGCGGGCGCTGAAGGTGAAGGAAGTCCACATCGCGCAGGCGACCTTGCGCGACGGGCTGCTGCGCGAGATGGCGATGCGCGACTACCGGTCGGCGGGCTTCGAGGAGCAGGTGATCTATTCGGCGCAGACGATGGCCGCGCGCTACGGGAGCGACGCGGCGCACGCGCGGAACGTCGAGGTCGCGGCGGTCGCGCTGTTCGATGAATTGAAGGAGGAGCACCAGCTCGGCGGGCGGGAGCGGATGCTGCTGCGCTGCGCGGCGATCCTGCACGACATCGGCATCTATGTGAACGCGCGCGCGCACCACAAGCATGCGATGTATCTGATCCAGAACAGCGACCTGTTCGGTTTGACGCGCCACGACATGCAGATCGTGGCGATCGTCTCGCGCTACCACCGCAAGGCCGTCCCGAGCCCCTCGCATCCGGAGTTCGCGATGCTGCCGATGGAGGACCGGATGGCGGTCGCCAAGCTGGCGGCGATCCTGCGCGTGGCGGATTCGCTGGAGCGCACGCACCGCGAGGCGCCGCGCGCGCTGGAGTTCCGGCGCGAGGCCGACCGGTTCGTGATCCAGGTGCGGGACATGGAGGATCTGACGATGGAGCGCCTCGCGCTGCGGGAGAAGGGCAACCTGTTCGCCGACGTGTTCGGCCTGGTGCCGGAGCTGCGCGAGCTGCGGACGGAATTGCCCGGCAACGCGATGGCGTGAGAACGGAACGACCCATGAGCAAAGACAAGAAGGCCAAAGAGGAGGCCCCCCTGTTCCTGAACCGGGAGCTGAGCTGGATCGAATTCAACTCCCGCGTGCTGGAACAGGCCGAGGACGCCTCGCTGCCGCCGCTGGAGCGGCTGAAGTTCGCGGCGATCACGGCGTCGAACGCGGACGAGTTCTTCATGGTGCGGGTGGGCGGGCTGAAGTTGCTGCAGCGCCAAGGCGAGGAGCGCCCGGACCCGGCGGGGCTGACGCCGTCGGAGCAATTGGCGGAGATCTCGGCGCGCATGCACGCGCTGGTCGAGCGGCAGCACGCCTGCCTGCGGAAGGACCTCGAGCCGCAGCTCCGCAAAGGCGGGGTCCGCCGGCTGGGGCTGGAGGAGCTCAGCGCGGCGCAGCTGCGCCACGTGGAGGCGCTGTTCGACGATTGCCTTTTCCCGGTGATCTCGCCGGTGGCGGTGTCGCCGGGCGAGGAGTTCCCGCTGCTGGCGGGGCTGGGCCTCGCGCTCTACGTGCGGCTGGCGGGGCCGCCGGAGGAGGGCGGGGCGCGGCATGCGCTGGTGGCGGTGCCCAAGGGGCTGGCGCGGTTCCTGACGCTGCCGGGCGAGGCCGGCTTCGCCTATATCCTGCTGGAGGAAGTGATCCGCGCCTACGCGGGCCGGCTGTTCCCCGGCGTCCCCGTGCTCGAGTGCGCGGCCTTCCGCATCACGCGCAACGCCGACATGGGCGTGCGCGAGGACCTGGCCGGCGACCTGCTGGCGCAGATGCGGGAGGTGTTGACGGAGCGCAAGGAGAGCGCGTGCGTGCGGCTCGAGGTCGAGCAGCGGGCCTCCCAAGAGGCGCAGGCGTTTCTCCGGACGGCGCTGGAGGTGGAGGACGCGGACGTCTACGCGGTGCCGGGGCCGCTGGACCTGGCCGCCTTCTTCCGGCTGGCCAACCTGCCGGGGACCGACGCGATGAAGATCGAGCCGTGGGTTCCGCAGGCGGCGCCCGAGGCTCCGGCGGCGGAATCGATGTTCGACATCCTGAAGCGCGGAAACCTGCTGCTGTTCCATCCCTACGAAAGCTACGACCCGGTGCTGCGCCTGCTGCAGGAGGCCGCGGACGATCCCAACACGCTGGCGATCAAACAGGTGCTCTACCGGGTGAGCGACAACAGCCCCGTGGTGGCCGCGCTGATGCGCGCGGCGGAACGCGGCAAGCACGTGACGGCGCTGATCGAGCTGAAGGCCCGCTTCGACGAGGCGCGCAACATCGACTGGGCGGACGCGCTGGCGCGCGCGGGGGCGCAGGTGATCTACGGGGTGAAGGGCTACAAGACGCACGCGAAGATCTGCGTGGTGGTGCGGCGCGAGCCGGCGGGCATGGTCCGCTACACCCACTATGGCACGGGCAACTACAACGAGAAAAGCGCGCGGTTGTATTCGGACGTGAGCTTCATGACGTGCGAGGAGGACTACGGTTCCGACGCCTCGGTGTTCTTCAACACCCTCACGGGGTATTCGCAGCTGGTGAAGTTCCGGAAGATCGAGGCCGCGCCGCTGGGGATCCGCCCGCGCCTGCTGGAGCTGATCGGCGCGGAAGCGGAGCGGAGCCGGCAAGGGGAGCCGGCGGCCATCGAGGCCAAGATGAATTCGCTGGCCGACCCGGAACTGATCGAGGCGCTGTACAAGGCGTCGCAGGCGGGGGTGAAGATCCGGCTGAACGTGCGCGGCATCTGCTGCCTGCGGCCCGGGGCGAAGGGCTTGAGCGAGAATATTTCGGTGCTGAGCGTGGTGGACCGCTATCTCGAGCACGCGCGCCTCTTCCGCTTCGCCAACGGGGGCGATCCGAAGCTGTTCCTTTCGAGCGCGGACTGGATGCCGCGCAACCTGGACCGGCGCGTCGAACTGATGGTGCCCGTGGAGGACCGGGCGGGGGCGGAGAAACTCTCGCAGATCCTCGCGACCTGCCTGGCCGACACGAAGCAGGCTTGGCGCTTGCTGCCCCACGGGGCCTACGAGCGGCGCCAACCCGACTCGCGGCACCCCGCGCTGCGCTGCCAGACGGTCTTCCAGAAGCGCGCCGAGGAGCGCGCGGCGGCCGCCGCGCAGCAGCAGGCGCCCGTGTTCGAACCGCAGCGGCCGGCCGAGCAAAAGAAGCAGGCCTGAGATGTCCCGGCGCAACGGCAGGAAGCGCCATGCCTCTCCGCGTCCGCCGGAGTCGGCCGACCAGGTCCTCCGCTTTCATTTGGCGGAGCAGCTGGCGGTGATCGCGGCGAACGAGCCGCGGGCGGTGAACGGTTCGGTGGGAGGGCTGCACGACATCCGCGTGGCGCTGCGGCGGATGCGGAGCCTGGCGATGACGTTCGAGGCGCTGGACGAGGGATTCTTGGGCCGCCTGGACCGGCGGACGGCGCGGCTCTGCGACCGCATGGGCGATGCGCGGGACCTGGACGTGTGGATCGAGCTTTTCCGCGGGATGGCGAAGACGGGCGGGCTGGACGGGATTCCGCTGCGGGACCGCCGCGCGGCGGTGGTCCTGCTCCGGCGGGAGCGGACGCGCTTGGCGGCGGATGCGCTGGCGTGCGGGGCGTTCCGGCGCGTGAAAAAGTGGGTGGGGGACTATCTGCGCCGCCGCCGCCCTCCGCGGCGGAAGGCGCCGCCGCCGCCCGAGGCGTTCGCCGCGCGGCGGATGCTGGCGGTGCGCGGACTGGTCGAAGAGCGGCACCGGCGGGTGGGGAATTTTTCGAAAGGTCCCGCGCACGATCTGCGGCGCGCGGCCCGGCGCCTGCGCTACCTGTCGGAATTCTTCGCCGCGCGGCTGGGACCGGCCAGCGTCCGGGCGGGCCGCTGGATCACGAAGGCCCAGGCGGCCCTGGGCAAGGTGCATGATTGCGACAGCGCGCTGGAGCTGTCGCAAGATCTGCCGACGGGGGCGGCGCGGGCCGCGGTGCGGCGGGGGTTGAAGAAGCGCCGCGCCGCGCAGCTGCGGAAATTCAAGACCGCCTGGCGGCGGTATGCCGACCGGCGGCTGCAGAAGGCGTGGCTCGCGCGGCTCGAAGCCTGGGCGGAGTGACCCCCCCCCCCCCCCCCCC
>SABN01000136.1 GCA_009928955.1 Opitutia bacterium
ATCAAAGCCATGCGCCTTCTCTCCCTGGTGCTCATCTCGATCCTCTCCATCGGGCCTCCTTGCCTGGTTGCAGGAGTCCCGTGATGGGGACATTTCTATCGAGTTACAAGGGGACATTTTCAAAGAGTCGCGACAGTCCCTGAATCGCAATGTCCCTGAATCGCAAGAATGCCCAAGTCGATCCGCTCGGATCTTCCGGCGGCCGGTCCCGAGCGGGCCGGCTTGGGCTTGAACCGCCCTGCGCCCGCCGCGGGAGGCTTCAACGGGTGGCGCGGATCTGCGCCTGAAGCAATTCCCGGATCACCTCGTTGACCCGGAACCGCCCCACCTCGCTCAGCGGCGTCCAATCCTCGCCGCGATGGATGTCCTGCCAAACCACGACCAAATCGCGCTCCGGAATCGCGATCATGGCGAACCGCCCCCCGTAGCCCGAACCCATGAAGGTCCCCGGCGGCGCATCCGGCAACAGCCGCCCCCCGTCGGGCGTCACCCGGTTGAACCACCAATAGTAGCCCAGGCACCCCAAGTGGTTCTTCAGATCCGCGCCGCCCCCGAACGACTTGATCGTCTCCACCCGTTCCGCTTCCCGCCCCGACGTGCGCGGCAGTTCGGCCGGCAAGTGGAAGGCCAGCTGCTCGGCCACCAGATCTTCGCGCAGCACCTGCCGGTGGCCCCACCGCCCCCCGCGCAAATAAAGCAGGACAAAGCGCGCCTGGTCCCGCACCGAAACGCGAAACCGCCGCGGCCGCGAGCGCTGGTGCGGCGCCGTGAGCCAATCCTCGAACCCGATCGCCCCGCCCAGCGCCGCGCCGTTCAGCCACCCGTCGTACTCCTCCGCCGCCAGGCCGTAGATGCCGCAGAACAGGATCCACGACAGCAACCCGGTCCCGAAATCGTTGTAGGCAAACGCCTCCCCCGGCTTCTCCGCCAGTCCATATCCCGACGTCTGCCCCAGCAAATGGCGCAGCGTGATCTGGCGATCCTTGTGCCCCAGCTCCGCGTTCAGCTCCCCCAAGGCCGGCAGCCAAGTCGCCGCCCGCTCGTCCAGCGATCCCAGCCGCCCGGACTCGATCGCCTTGAACAGCAAATGGGCGTACATCGGCTTCGTGGATGACGCCGCATCGTTGCGGGCGGCCGGGTCGCCCCACGCGTGGATGATCCGGCCGCCATGCACCACGCAGCCCGACCCGCCCGCCCGCTCCGAAAATTCCGCCAGCCGCGCGCCGGAAAAACCCGCCTTCTCCGGCGCCTTCGTTTCCCAATGCTTCCCCGGCACGGTTGGCCCGTCCCGAAAACAACGCCCCAAGCCGCCGGCCGCCCCCCAGCATGCGAGCGCCAGCGCTGCGACCGCCGTCCAATGGGAAGCCCCCATCGCCCTACTCCGCCGCGCCCGGCGCCGGTCGGCGCAGCAAGAACAAAACGCCCCCGAGCAGGGAATAGACCAGCGTGAGCAGGACGTAGACCAGCGCCATCGCCAGCGCCTGCTCGCGGCTGGCCCCGCCCTGCGCGAAGAAGAACACATAGAGGCTGTCGCGCACGCCGATGCCGAAGATCGAGATCGGCAGCGCCTCGCCCAGCGTGATCAGCGGGACGAAAATGCTGAAATAGATGAACGGCACCTGCCAGCCCATCGCCTTCGAAATGCAGAAGATGATCACGATGGCCATCATCTGGAAGAACAGCGAGATGCCGAACACCTTTGCCAGCAGCGCGCGGTCGCCATGATAGGCGGCCATCGAGTCCAGCACGCGGTGGATGAACGCATCGAGCTTCTTCAGCCGGTCGATCCGGAACGCGCGCAGCACGGCCACGAGCGCCCGGCGCTGGACCAGCGCGAAGACCATCGCGGCCATCAGCCCGAACACCAGCACCGGCAGCCACAGGATGCGCTTGTCAGGCAGGCGCGACCAGCCGAGGGCCGAGAACAACAGGCCCCAAATGGCCAGCGCCAGGAATCCCGTGAGGCGGTCGGCGAAGACCGACGCGAAGCTCTTGGCGGCGCCGCCGTGCCGGCTCGCGTCCACCACGCGGTAGGAATCGCCGCCGATGCTCGACGGCAGAAACAGATTGAAGAACGTGCCGATCAAGTAGCTGGCAAACAGCGAAGGCAGCGGAACGGAAACGCCATCGGAAGCCAGCAGCATCTTCCACTTCCAGGCGCTGAGGGACGTGTTCAGCAGGAATAGGACGTAGATCAGCGGCAGCCAACCCCATTTCAACCCCGCCAGCGCGCTTTGAAACGCGGCGAAATCCACGTGGCGGTAGAGCGCGGCCAGCAGCGCGGCCATCACCGCCAGCTTGGCCAGCAGGGCCAGGTGCTTTTTCACTCGGCGGCCTTCCGGGTCTTGACCACCCGCGCGGGCACGCCCACCGCGATGGCATCCGCGGGAACCGGCTGGTTCACCACCGCCCCCGCCCCGATCACGCACCGGTCGCCCAGGCTCGCGCCGTCGAGGATCTTCGCGCCCGCACCGAGCCAGCAGCCTTCGCCGATCTCCAGCGGCCCCTTCGTGCAGGTGCCCTTCTGCAGCGCGAAGGGCGTGGCATCGGCCAAATCGTATTCCCCGCCGCTCAGCAGATAGACGAACGCGGCCACGACGCTGTTTTTCTTCATCGTCAGCTGGTTGGAGGAAAACACGATGCAGTTGGCCGAGAAGCTGACGTTTTCGCCGATTTCGATGTCGCCGTTCTTGCAATAGATGATGGTGTTGCGCCCCACGTAGACGCGATCGCCCAGCACGATGCCGCGGTTGTCCGCCCCCTTGGCGTCCACGACGCAGTTGTCGTCGAGCACCACGCCGGCGCCCAGCGCGATCTTGTGCGGATGCCGGATCGTCACGTTCTTCCCGAACACCACCTTGCGGCCGCAGGTCTTGAACAGCGTCGGATACAGCTTCATCCGCAGGAACAGCCCCGCCGCCCCGCCCAGCCCGCCGATCAGCGTGAACAGGAGCTCGGCCCAGACGATCTTCCCGAGCCCCAGGTCGCCGTACATCAGCGCGCGATAGGCTCCGAAGGCCGAGCCTTTCGTGATCTCCTTGACCTTGAATTCCGCGGATTCAGTCATAATTCAATTCCGATCAGTTGACCCAATGGACCGGCGGCTTCCAGCCGCCGTTCCCCGGAAGGGCGGCGGCAGGGATGCCGCCGGTCCGCTCCGGACAAACCGTCTTTTTCGTTAAGGGCTGTTCGTTCATCCGTTCTTGAAGAACCGCCGGTGCCAGATGGCGATGTTCATCAGGCCCCACAGCACGTGGTTGTGGTTCTGCTTCATCGAAAGGTGCTCGTCGATCAGCCGGTCCACGAAGGCGGGATCGAAGTCCTCGCGGATGAGCGGCGATTCGTGCAGCAGCGCGACCATGAAGTCCTTGAGCTGCGTGCGCAGGAGGTTCTTCACCGGCAGGCTGTAGCCCTGCTTGCCGCGCCAGACGATCTCCTTGGGCAGGATGCCTTCCAGCGCCTTGCGGAAAATGTACTTGGTGGTCATGCCGCGCAGCTTCTGGTTGCCGGGCACCGTCCCCAGATATTCCACCAGCCGGTGGTCCAGCAGCGGCACGCGGATCTCCAGCGCCGAGGCCATGCTCATCTTGTCGGCCTTCATCAGCACGCTGTCGCTCATCATGAACCGCGTGTCCAGATAGGCCTGCTGGTTCACCCGGTCCTGCGACGTGCATTTCGCGTTGTACGCGCGCACCCTGGCGAACGGATCGAACGGCACCTTCGCCCGGTAGGCGTCGGTGAACAGGTGCTGCTCCAGCCGCGGATCCATGAAGTACTGCCAGCGCAGATGCATCGCCTCCTCGGGCAGCAGCGAGCCCTCGATGAAGCGCTTGAACATGTTGATCGGGCCCTTCTTCTCGGGGCGGTCTTCCAAGCCCTTGGCCCACTTGCCGACGATGTCGTGCCGGAACCAGCGGGGCAGCACGTTCAGGAACGAGGCGATCTTCGCCGCCTTGAACCGGTCGTAGCCGATGAACACCTCGTCGCCGCCCTCCCCGCTCAGGCACACCGTCACGTATTGCTTGGCCTTCTGGCAGATGAACATCAGCGGGATCGACGACAGGTCCGTCATCGGCTCGTCCAGATGCCAGATGGATTTCTCGATGGACGCCTCGTCCATCTTGTCGATGATCAGCACCCGGTGCTCCGTGCCGAAATGGTCCGCCACCACCTTCGCATATTCCGTCTCGCTGAACGTCGCGTCCTCGTAGCCGATCGTGAACGTCTGCAGCTTGCCGGGGTTGTGCTTGCGCATCATCGCCACGATCGTGCTCGAATCGAGCCCGCCCGACAGGAACGCCCCCAACGGCACGTCGGATATCAGCCGCAGCCGCACCGCGTCGTCGATCAGCTCGCGGATGCGCTCGACCATCTCGCCCTCGGACCGGACCACGCCCTGCGCGGGCATCTTCAAATCCCAGTATTCCTCGATCCGCAGCTGCCCGTTCTCCAGCACGGCCCAGTGGCCGGCGGGGATCTTGTGGATGTCCTCGAACGCCGTCTCCGGCGCCGGCACGAACTCGAAGCCCAGATACGCGTACAGCGCGGCGTGGTTCACCCGCCGCGCCACCTGCGCGTCCTCCAAGATGCACTTGATCTCGGAACCGAACAGGAAGCGGCCGTTCTTGTGGTAGTAGTACATCGGCTTGATGCCGATCCGGTCGCGCACCAGCCACAGGCGCTTCTTCTTCGCATCCCACAGCGCGAACCCGAACATCCCGATGAACTTCTGGACGACGTCGAAACCCCACTCCTCGTAGCCGTGGACGATCACCTCGGTGTCGCAATGCCCCCGGAACACATGCCCCTTCGCCTCGAGCTCCTTCCGGATCTCCGCGAAGTTGTAGATCTCGCCGTTGAACACCACCTGGACCGTGCCGTCCTCGTTCGCCATCGGCTGGCGGCCCGTCTCGGTCAGATCGATGATGCTCAGGCGGCGGTGCCCCAGCGAAACGTGCTCATCGCACCAGACCCCGTCCTGGTCGGGCCCGCGGTGCGCGATGACCTCCGTCATCCGCTGCGCCAGCTCGGGGTCCCGCCAATTGAATCCGCAAATGCCGCACATCGGAGGCTACTTCTTCAGATACCCGTTGGCCCGGTACCAGTCGCCCGTGATCTTGAGGCCTTCCTTGAGGCCCACCTTCGGCTCGTAGCCCAGCTCGCGCCGCGCCTTGTCGATCTTGAACGCCCGGTTTTGCCGGTACCAATCCGCGCGCCGCCGGAACAACGGCGGATCCCACGGCAAGGGCTTGTAGAGGAATTCCACCACCGCGCTCACCGCGTAGAGCGGCCAGAACGGCAACCGCAGCATCTTGCACGGCATGTCCATCACTTCGGCGATCATCGCCACGATGTCCTTGATGTAATAATACTGGGCATCCGCAATGATATAGGTCTGCCCCTTCGCCGCCGGATTTTCCGCCGCCAGCTCGTGCGCGTCCACGAAATTCTCGACGTACACCGGATGGTAGAACACCTTGCCGTCGCCGAAGAACGGGAAGAACCCCTTCTCGACCCACTTGTACATCATCAGGAAACGCCCCGGATCGCCCGGGCCGTAGAGCGCCGTCGGCCGCAGGATCGTGATGTCCATCCCCTTCGCCATGTATTCCGCCGCCACCAGCTCGCCCTGGTGCTTCGAAAATTGGTAGTAGTCCTCGGGCTTGATCGGCGAGTTCTCGTCGCCCGGCGGGTGGTCGATGTTCCCGTGCACGCCCTGCGTGCTGCAATACACCACCTTTTTCACACCCTTCTGTTGCGCCAGCTCCAGCAGGCTGCGGAAGCCGCCCTGGTTGATCTCCGTATAGACCTTGTCGGCCATGTTGATCTTGCGGAACGCCGCCGCCAGATGGTGCACCACCTCCACGCCGTCCAAGGCCTCGGCCAGCGCTTTCGGATCCGTCACGGTGCCATAGATGATCTTCGCGCCGCGCTTCACGAATTCGTCGTCGAACAATCCCTTCTGGTTGTCCAGCACGACTGTCTCATGGCCGCGGTCCAGCATCCGCCGCGTCAAGTGGCTGCCCGTGAACCCCGTCCCGCCTGTCACCAATACCTTCATGCCTTGTTCCTCGCTAAAACGACTGAAGCGCCACTTTACGGAATCCCCCCCCCGATGGAAAGCCAAAGATGCCCCCCGGCGGCGGGCGGGCGCAGCTGCGAATCGCCGCCTCTTCCGGCGGCGGCCTCGGCGAGGCCGCCCTGCCTCAACCGCCTGGGAGCCTTTAGGGCATTTCTGGAAATGACCTAGCCGTTTCAATCAGGATTGCAGTTCCCGACGGGACGGGCGGCTTCCAGCCGCCCTCCGCTCCCCCGGCGGCAAGATGCCGCCGCTCCCTTCCCGATCCCGACCCGACAGGAAAGTCGGATCCGACGGGACGGGCGGCTTCCAGCCGCCCTCCGCTTCCCCGGCGGCAAGATGCCGCCGCTCCCTTCCCGATCCCGACCCAACAGGACCGCCGGA
>SABN01000031.1 GCA_009928955.1 Opitutia bacterium
CGCGACGGTCTGCACCCATCTGCGCCGCACGCCGGAAGCCGCCGACTGGCTCCGGCAGGCCCTCGAGCAGGAACCCGCCCTGCTCGATCTCTACATGCAGCGGGCCATGACCGGCACCCGCACCTTCCGCAAGAGCGCCACCGACGTCCTGCGCGCGCTCGCCGACCTGCCCAGCCCGGAGTCCGCCACCATCCACGCCCATCTGGCCAATCTCTATCTCGCCCAGGAGAAATCCGCCAAGGCCGTCCGCGCATTCGAGGCCGCCGTCGAAACCGTCCGGCAGGATCCCCTGCAAGCCGCCGTCCTCGGCGCCCGGTTCCATTTCTGGTTCGGCGTCGCCCTCGACCAGAACCAGCAAGCCGACCGCGCCGTCGAGATCTTCGAAGCCTGCCTCCGCCTCGATCCGGAATATGCCGATGCCCTCAACTACCTCGCGTATCTCTGGGCCAACCAAGGCATCCGGCTGGACGAGGCCCTCCGCCACATCCAGACCGCGCTCGCCCTCGACCCCGAAAACGCCGCCTATCTCGACACCCTCGGCTGGATCTACTACCACCAAGGCCGCCATGCCGAGGCCCTCGACCTGCTCGAGCAGGCCGACCGCCTCCGCCCCGGCGACGCCGAAATCCTCGGGCACATCGAAAAGACCCGCGAAAAACTCGCCCCCGCGCCGCCCCCCCCTGAAAATAATTGAAGAAGGGGCTTGCTATTCCCCCGCAACGGCGTAGATTCACCCGCGCTTGTAGAGAGAGTCGTTAGCTTGAGTTGGAAGGTAGTCCATCGACCCGCATTGGCGGCAGGGGATCATCTTAACCCGAACGAGTCGGGACAGTCATGAAAAACATCCCCCGCAGCAGAAAGAATAAATAAGTATGGCAACCAAGCTATATGTTGGAAACCTTTCCTTCGACACCACGGAAAACGACCTGCGTCGTCTTTTCGAGCCGTTTGGAACCGTGTCCAGTTGCAACCTGATCATGGACAAGATGACCGACAAGTCCCGCGGATTCGCGTTCGTGGAATTGTCCTCGCCGGCGGAAGCCGCGAAGGCCATCGCCGAAATGAACGGCAAGGATGTCGGCGGTCGCGCCCTCACCGTCAATGAAGCCAAGCCCCGCGAAGACCGCCCCCGTGGCGGTGGCGGATTCGGCGGCGGCGGCGGCGGCGGATACGGCGGCGGCGGCGGCGGACGCCGGGATCGCTACTAAAAACAAAACCCTCCGGGGTTTTCACGCGCCGCGGCTTTTGCCGCGGCGTTTTTCGCGCCCCGATCCAGTCCCCTTCCCCCCGGCATTCCGCCGCGGCTCAATACTCGACGAGGCCGGCGCAGGCCGATCCCGTTTCCGCGGACCCCAGGTCCCGGGCGATGCGCGCCAGCAGCGGCTGGAGCGCCGGACGCGGCAGGCCCCGCTCGACGCACCACCGCAGCACCGCGGCGTTCGCCAAGATCCGCCCGCCCAGGCAGCGCAGCCCCTGCGGCAGCGCGCCGTCCACCGAGCCCGCGGCGAAAGCCGCGATGGAGGGCGCGGGCCGGTCCGCCGCCGCGCACGCGCCCCGCACGGCGTCCGCGAAGGATTCGCCGCCGGTTTTCGCGGCCTTTTCCGCCGCCTGCCAGATGGCGTCGCACAGCACGTCGTTCGACCCCTCGAAAATCCGGAAGGGCCGCAGATCGGCCGTCGCGCGGCCGATGTACGTGTCGGTCCGGTAGCTTTCGCCGCCGAGCAGCTGCGAGGCGGAGGTCGCCGCGGCGAAGGCCAGATCGGTCGCCACCACCTTCGCGATGTTCGCGATCTGCGCCGGCACGCCCGCGGAGCCCGGCGCGTCCGCCGCCTCGGCCTCGCGGCAGCCCACCTCGTGCAGCACCCGCGCAATCTCGCGCGCGGCCTCGATCTCGGCCATGCGCGCCTGCGCCTGCCCGTAGCTCGCCAGCGTCTTGCCGAACACCGCGCGCGTCCGCACGTGCCGCCCGATGTCGTCCGCGATGCGCGCGCAGGCGCCGCAGGTGATGGCCGAAATCGATATGCGGCTGCGGTGCAAAATGGAATGGATCTGCCGGAAACGGTCCGTCTTGCTGCCCGACAGCAGCGGCGCCAGGATTCCCTCGCGCGCCGCGATGCGCGTCAGTCCGTAGGGGATCGAGCGCAGCCCCGCGGGACCGTAGCGCTTCAGCAGCGCGAACGATTCGGGCGTGGCCCGGCAGATGTAGAAGTTCAGCGAGGGAAACCGGTAGCCCTTGCCCGCCTGGCCGTCGCGGGCCAGCACCAGCCAGCAGTCGGCCAAGTCCGTCAGCCCCGCCCAATGCTTGGTGCCGCGGAGCCCGGGCCCGTCCGCATCCACGCGGTATTCGGTCTGGCACGCCATCAGATCCGTGCCGCACCCCGGCTCCGTGATCATCATGCCCCCCAGCCATCCGCCGGCGAGAAAGCCTTCCTCCAGCCGCGCGCGCCACAGGTCAGGGGCGAACCGCCGGACCGGATCGGTGAACAGCGAAACGGTGATGCCCAGCGACAGCGCCAGCTCGACCGACTGGTAGCCGGCGGCGCGGACGATCTCGAGGTTGCCCCGCGCCGTGGATCCGGGCCCGAAGAGCGCCCGCGCCGCGCCGGCGCGCAGCAGCCCGCGCAGGAATTCGGGAGGATAGCCTGCTGGATCCAAAAGGATTTCGGAGGGCAGCGACCGGAAGAACGCATCGGGATCCAATGGCTTGTGCATCGGCCAGCATACTCCATCCCCCCCCCCTTCGCCAATTTTTTCACCCCCCCCTCTTTCGCACGGGGCGCCGCCGGCGCGGAAATCGGAGGTTTTCCACGGTGTGGAAAAAAAGTTTTCCATTGCGTGGAAAAATCCCCGAACGTTTTTCCATTGCGTGGAAAACCCGCGGGCCGCGCCTAGGCGCGGCGGGGGCGGCGGCGCTGGCCGACCACGCCGGCGAGGAGCAGGCCGGCCGCGGCGAGATTGAGCGCGCCGAGGACGGCGGCGATCTGCAACGGGTGCGCATGAAAGCGCGCGACCAGGCCGACGTAGGCGAGGCCGCAGGGGATGAGTCCGTAGCACCAGAAGAAGCGGCGCTGCGCCATCTCGAAGTTGAGCAGGAGGTAGGCCAGCGCCAGCGGCGTCATCGCCAGCACCATCGCGCGCGTCAGCATGGCGGCCGAGGCGGCGGCCTCGGCGGGCCAACGGCCGTACAAGAGGCTCCATGGCAGCTGCGGAAAGAGCAGGCAGACGCCGGCCACGGCCGCGATGAGCAGGCCCGCGAAGGCCAGCGCCCGACCCAGCAACCTCCAGCTTTCGTCCGTGAGCCCGCCGGTGGAGGTCACCTTCGGAAAAAGGGCGGTGGCGATGGGCACGGGCAGAAAGACGGCCGTGCGGGCGATGATGGCGGCCTTGGCGAAGAGGCCGGCGGTCTCGGCGTCGAAATAGTGCTTCGCCAAGGCCGTGTCGAGGTTCATCAGCATGGCATAGCCGGCGAGGCAGAGGAGCGCCGACCCGAGGTAGCGGTAGGTGCCGCGCGGCCGCGCGCCGGCGGCGCTTCGCGGCAAGCGCATCCGCGCCACCGCCCACAGGCAGAGCAGCAGCACGGCGAGGACGCCGACGCCTTGCGCCGCGACCGCCGCCGCCGCGGTGGCCGACAGCAAGATCGTGAACGCCGCGCCGAGGACCAGCCGCGTCGCGCCCCACGCCTGCGGAACCCACGCCAGCCAGCCGAACGCCTGCACCCCCTGCAGCAGACCGTAGAACAGGCTCATCCACAGGCTGCCGGCCAGCACCGCGAACGTCGCCACGATCAGCGCCGGGTCCACGTTCCAAAAGGCCGCCAGCGGCGCGCGGCCCAGCCAGGCCATCCCGACGATCGCCGCGGAAATCGCGGAGAAGATCCCCGCCCAGTGCAGGAAGAACGGCGCGATCTCCTCCCGCCGCCCCTTCTGGCCGAGGTCCGAGATGAAATGCGCCAGCGTGTTCTGCACCGCCAGCATCGGCGTGCTGGCGACGAGAATGACGCCCAGCATGGCCGCCAGCGAGCCGTATTCCGCGTTGGACAGCACCTGCGGGCGCCCAACCACCATGTGGAAGCCCGCGTTGCACGCCGCGCCGACGAGCGCGCCGAACATCAGCATGGAGCCGTGCCGGACCAGCCCCGACTCGTCCTTCCATGGCGCCGGGATCTTCATCGGGCCTCGGGCTCCAGCACGATCATGCGTCCCAGCAGGCGGTCGTAGAGCGAGACCACCCAGCTCAGCGGGGAATAGAGCAGGCGCAGGCGGCAGATGGCCACGAACATCTGGAGCGAAACGCGGCCGATCTTGAGCTTCGATCCGCCCACGTCGCTCCAGATCGTCGGGATTTCCTTGATTGCCTGGCGGGCGCGCCGGGTCTGGAACAGCATGTCCACGTCGAACGCCCATTTCGTCAGGCCGATGTGCGGCACGATGGCCCGCCACGCCTCCGCCGTCATCAGCTTCGCCCCGCACTGCGTATCGGTGATGTGCAGCTTGAACAGGCGGCGGACCAGGAAATTGAACACGCGCGAGGCCGCGCGGCGCTTCCACGGCTGGCGCGGGCTCACCACGGCCCCCGGCAGGCGGCGCGAGGCGATGATCAAGCCCGCCTCCCCGATGTTCGCCACGAGGTCGTCGAAGGCGGCGGGCGGGGTGGCGCCGTCCGCATCCACGAAGCCGATGAGCGCTCCCGTCGCCAGCTTTCCGCCGGCCATGATCGCGCCGCCCTTGCCGATGGCCCGCGGCTCCACCCGCACGCGCAACTGGGGGAACCGCGGCTCCAATCCGCGCACGATGTCTTCGGTGCGGTCGGTCGAGCCGTTCACCGACACGATCAGCTCGAAGTCGCTCCCGTGGCGGGCCGCGAAATACGGCAGATAGGCCTCGAGCATCTTGCCGATGCGGCCTTCCTCGTTGTAGGCGGGCACGACGATCGAAAGCTTCATTCCTCGTCCGTTTCCACCGGCGGCGCGCCCTCCGGCTCCGGCAACGACTTCAGGCGCCAGATTTCCAGCGGCGTGCCCGCCTGCCCGAAGCCCGGCACGGTTTCCACGCGTTCAAAGCGATCCTGCAGGATGCCCTCGAACGCCAGGCGGTCCTCGCGGGAGACCTCCGCGACCTCGGGGCAGCGGATGCTGAGGCTGTACCCGCTCAACGCCGCGATGGGCGTGTTGGTGGAGGTGGAGAGCAGCTCGATCATCATCTCGCGGTTCATCACGCCGATGCGCTCCGCGCGCGCGCGCGGCCAGTCCGGATAGTAGCTGAAGGGCCCCATCTCAAGGCCGCGCGGAACCGGCAGGCCGGCCTCCACCGCCAGATAGGTGTCCTGGGTCAGCAACGCGGTCCCGCTCTCCGCGAGGGTCAGGTCCCGCACCCACTTGGCCATATCCCGAAGCTGGGCCACGGGGCTCTGTTCGCGCAGGCGCCACCAGATGCGGTCGCGGCCCGCCACGAACCACCCTTGCGCCAACGGCGAGGAAAAGGCGTGCAGGCCGCACATCAGCCACGTGACCGTCAGGATGGCCAGGCGCCGCGCGCTGCGCGACGGGGCCGAGCAGCCGCCGAACCGGCGCCGCTCCTCCCGCAGCCACCAGCGCGCGCCGGTCGCGGCCAGCGCCGCGCAATAGACCGGATAGATCGGCACTTGATAGTCGTCGTAGGGAAACGGCGCCGCCAGATGGACCGCGCCCAGCGCGGCGACCGAAACCCAGAGAAAGGAATTGAAGCAAGGCGCGATGTCCTCCGGCGGGGGTTCCGCAGGGGCCGCCGGACCGGTGCCTTCGATCGGCCGGCCGCGGCGGGCCAGATGGCGGCAGGCCACGATCAGCAGGAACAGCCCGGCGATGGCCGCCGGGAAATAGGCCTGCGCCAGGCGCGAGAGGCATCCGATCTTGTAGGCGAGCTGCACCAGCCACGGCCCCGCCTCGCGCAGCGAATGGTATTCCACGACCCCGAAGAGGAATCCCTCCCGCCCCAGCGCCAGGAACGGCAGGAACGCCAGCGCCAGCCCCAGCAGTCCGCCCAGCGCGAAATCCAGCCAGGCCCACGCCCGCAGCCGGCGCCGGCAGATCAGCAGATAGAGGCCGCCCAGCGCCAGCGCCGCGCCCAGCGAAATCCGCGTCGCCGCGGCGCAGGCCAGCAGGAACCCCGAGCCCGCCGCCGCGCGAAATCCTTTCCGAGGGCCCACGAACGACAGCATCGCCAGCCCCGCGCACAGGAACATGCCGGACAGCGCGTAGGTCTTCACCACGGTGGTGAAGTACGACTGGTAGAGATTCATCGCGATCAGGATGAAGCACAGTCCGGCGGTCAGCCGCTGCGCCGGGCGGGGGCCGGCGCGCATGGCCAGCCACACCGCGGCCAGCGTGCCCAGGGCCCCGAAGAGCCACGTGACCGCGCGCCCCCCCACCAAACCGAAATGTCCCACCCAATTGAACACCCACGAATAGACCAGCGGCAGCATCGGCGGCTGCGTGAAGGCGAAATCCCGGTAGGGCTTCAGCCCTTCCGTCATCTGCTTCGCGGCATAGAGATACCAGCCTTCGTCCTGGTTCAGTTCGCCCATCCAGAGATTCAGTGCCGACAGCGACAGCCAGCTGGCCGCCACCGCCAGCAGCAAGACGATGTGACCCCAGCGCCACGCCCGGGCCACCTCTCCATCCGCGTTGATTTGTGCATCCATATGTCGGCCGATTTTCCCCCAACCGCCCTCCCGCCGCAATCTCAAAATGGTTGCCCGCCCCCTTCATCCGGGCGCATAATGCCCCGCTATGAACACCCAACCCTTTCCGGCCGTTCCCGGCTCGCGCATGGAAGAAGTCTCCTCGGCCATCACTCTGTCCGACATGGAGATCTTCGTTTTCCCGAGCCTGCTCTATCCGCTGGTGCTGGCCAACCTGATGTCGCCCCTCATCTGGAAGTGGCGCGAGGATCCGTGGTTCGCCAATTTCCCCAAGCTGACCCCCTACCGCCGCATCCTGCGCCTGAAGCAGTACATCATGGACCACTACGCGTTCAACCTCGACCTCGAAACGTGGGGCCTCACCACGCAGGCGCGCGAGATGGCCCGGTTCGCGCCGCACCTCGCGCCCGAAACCATCGCCAAAAGCAACGCGCTCTTCGGCTACGAGGGCGATCAGTTCTACTTCGACCTCGACATCCGCCGCCACTTCGGCCTCGACAAGTACACGCGCGACACGATCCCCTACTGGAAGACCGAAACCGTCGAGGCCATGGACGCCTTCCGCCACAAGCCCGGACATGAGCAGGGCGCCGGCGAATGCGTCTCGCTTTCCACCCTCTACGCCGCCGCCCTCTACATCCTCTGCGGCATCCCCCTCGAGGACATCTTCCTCATCGCCACCCCGCTCCATTCCCAGAACTTCATCGACGTCCATGAGGGCATCCTGACCAACAACCGCCGGCTCGTCACCAAGGCCATGTGGTTCAACGGCACCGTCCTGAGCACCAAGGCCCGCCGCGCCCTCGAACACGAGCAGCTCACCATCGTCGCCCATTCCACCGGCTGGGTCCACACCGTTTATCTCGAGGCCGGCATCGACCATACCGCCTATGCGCGTTTTCAGAAGAAGCTCCGCGCCTTCCTGCAAACGCCGGTCACATCCGAGATCCTCTTCAATTTCCTGCGCCAGAGCCCCGCGCGCCAGAGCTGCTTCCAGATCGAACACGCCTGCTGCGGCAAACGCCGCTGGATCCCCGCCGAACGCGCCTACGCTTTCGAGAACTCCTGCTCCTTCAAGGTCTCCGACGCCACCCGCGAAAAGCTGCTGGCCGAAATGGACGAGGACGACTTCTTCGCCGAGCCCCTCGCCGACCGCATCCCCCTCAACAAGTTCGACGATTTCTTCAAGCAGGGCCACATCGACCTGGAAAAGGAAGAAGACCGCCGCGCCCTCGGACGGGAATTCAACTGCTACCACACCGGCGCCTGCGAGATCATCGAGGAGCTCCGCGCCTTCTGCCGCCTCGAACCGCGCTGGCCCGACGCCGGCCAGCCCAAGCGCTTCACCGCCGGCCCGCGCATCGAATTGGCCGCCGGCCTGTCCCGCGAGGAGATCCTCGCCGCCCTCGAATCCCAGCGCGCCGCCAATCCCACCGCCGATCTGGCCTTCTACGCCTTCCGCGACCTGGCCCGCACCGATCCCCGCCCCTTCCTCAAGGCCGCCATCGAACGCTCCCCCGTTTGCATCGAGGAAGCCCGCGCGATGGATCTCCCGATGATCGTCGCCTGTCTCCGGGAAATGACCGACGAATCCATCTACGACTCCACCCGCGCCGCCCAGCCCGACGAAGTCTGGAACGCCCGCCGCGGCGACGGCTTCGAAAAGGCCGTCGCCCTCGCCGCCATCCTCCACGCGAAAAAACCCGCCGTCGCTTTCACGATCCGGGCGGCCGGAGAAACCGCCACGCTCGTCTTCGACGGACAGTCCTATCCCTTCCGCACGAAGAAAAAACTCGAGCTCGATCTCGCCTGGCCGATGGAAGAGCGATAGGCTTTTGCTCGCAACCCGTGGGTTTCCACCGTGTGGAAAACCCTGCTGAAAGCCAAGGGCTTAAATCAAGGCGAGCGCGGACCGGGCCACGGTTCGCCGCCGCCTACTCCAGGTTTTCCTTGTACTTGTTTGTTTCCACCCATTCGAAGTCCCCGTTGACGGCCCGGATCCAGAAGCCCTCGCCCGGAGCGAACTGGGGATTCACGTAGCCGGCCAGGGGCCCGAAGCCGTCGGAGAGCTTCCACCCCGTCTGGCTGGCGTATTCCTCGCCGAACGCCCGCAGATCGTACAGCGCCAGGTTCAGGTACGACTGCGTCCCGGCGTCCCAGACCATCACCTGGTCCGCCAGCCCCGAGTTGTTGTAGTGACCCGTCGCGTGGACGTGGATGGAAAGGTTGCTCAGGCCCACCGTCTCCGAGAAGGGGTTGGACACCAGCTGCAGCCCCGCCACCACCTCGTTCGTCGCCGCCCCGTCCATCACCACTTCGCCGGAGAGCGTCACCGTCCGGTCGTTCGTCGTGGACCCGCGAATCCAAACCGCCGAGCCCGCCGGCAGGACCGGGTTCACGTAGCCCGCCAGGGGCCCGAAGCCGTCCGCCAGCTTCCACCCCGTCTGGTCCGCGTATGCTTCTCCGAACGCCCGCAGGTCGTACAGCGCCAGATTCACGTACGACTGCGCCCCGGCGTCCCAGACCATCACCTGGTCCGCCAGCCCCGCGTTGTTGTGGTGCCCGGAGAACTCCAGCGGCGGCATCAGGCTCCCCAGCGTCTGGTCCCCCGTGTGGAAAGGGATGCCCACGACGTTCAGCCGCGCATTCCCCGGCTTGTCCATCTTCACATACCCCCAGATCTCCTCGGAGGGGCCGGCGGCCCCGTCGATGCGGTAATAGCCCATCCGGTTCGTCCCGCCATCCTCGTGCGTCAGCGTCGCGCTCCCCCCGGCAACGGTGGCGTCCATCGAATCGACGACGTTCCAGACGCCTTGGATCAGGTTCGTCCGGAACTGCAACTGGTAGTTGCGACCGGCCTCCAGCGGGCCGAACGCCACCTCGACGTCGTTGCTGCCCACCGCGACGGAATCGATCGCGGACGCACCCGCCGGACCCGTCACGATCACGTCGTCGAGGGCGATGTTGCCGTAAACCTTGTTCCAGGTGAATTTGAGCTGCGTCACGGATTGCAATATGTTTGCAGAATAGACGGTGCCGGTCTTCGAAGGATTGGTGATGACGTTGAGCGTGCTCCAACTTCCACCGATGTTCTGCGCGACGACAAAGGTGCCCGTGGCAACGGTGCCGGCGGCCGGCGCGCCTCGCATCCAGAACTGCAGGTTCGTGCCGCCCGAAAAGGTCGTGCTGACAATGTAATCGCCATTCGTTCCGAACTTGACGGAGGGATTTGTCCGACCGGCATAGGTGGGATTGTCGTAGGTGGTGACGCCGCTGAACGTCCATCCGGCCGGGGCGTTGGTCAACACCGTGTCGAACGGCTCGTCGATCAGCGTGGCGCCGGGAACCGCCTCCTCCGCGTAGGCGTAGGCGGGCGCAGCCGCCTCGCCCGCGGCGAGCGGATAGCTTGCGGGGGCGGGCGCGCTGTAGCCGTCCGCCGCGGAGAAAAGGATCGTGTAGGTCTTGACGGAGAGATCCTGGACGGTGGCTCCGCTTTCGTTCCAGTTGGTCCCGCCATCAAGGCTCCACGCCGCGCCGGCGGCGACGGCGCCCGCCGGGGTCAACGTCACGGTGAGGGATCCGGGCAGCGCCGAATAGTAGTTTGTGCGCGAGACGGTGCCGCCGTTGATCACGGTCGTATAGCTGGTGTCGGGCACCGCGTAGCCCGGAACCGCCAGGAAGGTGTAGTACTGACGGCCCGCGAGCAGGTTGCTGGCCGTCGCGCCGCTGGCATGCCACGTGGCGCCGCCGTCCACGCTCCAGGCCGCGCCCAAGCTCCTCACCGCCACGGGCGAGAGCGCAACCGTCAGGTTGCCCACCAGCGCCACGTAGGTGCCGGTGATCGAAACGGCGCCGTTGGAAATCGTCACGTTGGCCGCGGCCGGATTCGCATGGCTGTCGATGTCCTTGAACGCGACCGCGTAGGTGCCGGCGGTCAGATTGGACAACGTGGATCCGCCCGTGCGCCAGATCGCGCCGCCATCGACGCTCCAGCGTCCGTCGGCCACGGCGCTGGCGGGTTGCAACGTCACGGTCAACGCGCCGGAGGCCGGCGTGTAGGCGGCGGTCAGCACGTTGGTGGCGCTGTTGGAAACCACGACGGACTGAGCAACGGGAGCGATATAGCCGCCGACCGGGCTGAAACTCACCTGGTACGTGCCCGGATTCAGTCCCGTCCGCGTGGATCCGCTGAGGTTGGTCGTGCCATTGACGATCCACCGGGCCGTGTTCGTGGCGTCCGCCGGGGAAATCGTGACCCGGAGGGCGCCTGCGGTGGCCGGGTCGCCCAAAAACTGCATCGCCTTGGTCATCACCGTGGCGCGCATCGTCTCGTTGGTGATGGTCTCGAACGGGAACCCCATGACGATGGTGCGATAGATCGCGTTGCTGTACTGAATGATCGCGCCGTTGGCGCCCGAGAAATTCGTGCCGTACACCGCCGCCGTGACCGCCCCGCTCCCGGCTCTCAGCACGTCCGGCCAGTTGGCGGCGTAGATGTCGGACAGCAGATTCGTGTAGTTGAACAAGATGTTGGTGACGCCACTGAGGAATCCGCCCGCCGTGCCGGTAACGTTGCTGGTTCCGCCGCTATCGGTCGAATAGGCCGCGCGCAACACGTTGGTGAAAAAAATCTTGTCGGCCGACGTCGAATTGGTTGTCGGTCCCGCCAGGTCCCATCCGATTTCCGCCCCGGAAACGAACAGCCGCCCGGTGGCGTTCAGATAGGTCGTCACCGCGGTCTGTTCGACGGAACTGAAGGTCTCGTCCACCGTGGATTCCTCGCCCAGCATCCAGACGACCTTGGCGTAGTTCGTCAGAAAGGCGGCATTGGTGGCATATGTTGAATCGGCGTAGTCAAACGTCTGCCCCGCCGCCGCGAGCGCCAGGCCATGCTCCTTGACGTAGTCGAAGCTGTTGATCATGCGCGGGCGGACCAAGGTCACGTTGGGAAAATTGATCGAGCCGGTGCGGTTCGTGACGTGGCGCGTCGGGGCCAGCGAAACATCGTTCCGCTTGAACCCGTCCACCACCAGCACGCCCGCCTTCGCGCCGCCGGCCGTCACCCGCACGCCCGCCACGGCGGAATCCAGCGACTCGCCGCCCGCGTTCGTGGCGCAGACGCGGAAGAAAATCGTCGCGCCCGCGTTCAGGTTGGTGACAACCTTGTTCGTGGCGCCCACGCCGGGAACGGCGATGGGATTGCCGAACCCCTTGCCGTCGGTCGACGCGTAGAGGATGAACCCTTGCGGCAGGTCGCCGCTGGCGTCGTTGCGCGCCGGCATCGCCCAGAAGACCGTCACGGCGCCGCCGCCGGAATTGACGGCCCGGAGGCGGATCGGCCGGTCCGGCGCGCGGGTGAGGCCAATCAGGCTGCTCGGATAGCAGCCGCTCAGGTGCTGGATGAGCCCGCGCGTGGTCGCGCGCGCCAGCCATTCGCGCCCGGCCGGAGTCTTCAACACGGTGCAGTCGTCCGCATGGTCGTGGTAGGCCACTTCGTTGATGGTCGTGTCCATCTTGAGAAACACGCTGGCGTTGTAGATTTCGCCGTAGGTGCCGCCGTACAGATAGGACGTGCGCGCGCTCCAGCTGGGGATCGGGCTGTTCGTGCCGGCGCGCAGATCCAGATTGCACTGGCGGGCCAGCGCGGCCGCGAGATTGGTCTGCGCGGCGTAGATGGACGGATAGCCGGACTGGATGCGCGTGTCGTACAGACCGACCGCGCCGCGAACGGTCGTGTTGGGAGAGCTTCCGCTGGCGTTGGAATGGAAGCCGATGTAAAAGCGCCGCCAGCGCGGCGCGTCGTTCGACCGGCACATGTAGGCCGCCATCCGCGCGGGCTGCCCGATGTTGTCGCTGCGGTCGTCGTAGCCGGCCAGGTCGTAGAGCGTGCTGTCCATTCCCTGCCCCATGGACTTGATGGTCCAGAACCGGGCCGATTCCAGTTCCGACTCGAAGCCCGAGAGGCCGGCCCCGCCGCGCGGCGTGGTGCCCATGCCATTGCCGAAGCGGATGGCGTCGGCGAAGACGGAAGTTCCCTCCGTCCCGCCGGGCACGTGGTTCCCAATGTTGACGCAGCCGTTCGTGCCTTTTTCGAACTGGTAGTTGCCCAGCCACACCCAGCCGCAGCCGACGTCGCGGTGGTTCACCCGCACGTCCGTCACGCCGCCGGAGTGATACACGCGGTAAAGCTGGTTGGCGCGGTCGGAACCATGGCGCACCCACGTGTAGACCGGATATTCGCCGGCTTCCGGGAGGTTGGGCCGGTACGAGGCCCACGACGTCGAGCCGTTCGTGCTGATGGCCGCATAGCGATACGGCACCGCGTCGCCGGCGTTGCCGTAGAAGATCGTCTGCGACGAATTGTACCACGTGCCGCCGAAGGTCACCTGCCCCGTGGAGGTCAACGTGGTGTCCATGTTGTCGAGCACCACCTCGTTCGTCTGGTAGCCCACGGGACGGAACGGCACCACCGTCGCGCCGGCCTTCCACGCCGACTCGGCGAACCGGTTCATCTGATCGACGTTGCCCATGTCCTCGTTCACCGCATGGAGCAGCGGCCGCTCCGGGATCCACGTACTCAAATTGCTGCTGGCGCCGAACCCGTGCCCCGCGCTGGTATAGACCACCACGCCCAACAACGGCCCGGCGGGCTGCGCCGCCGCCGTCTGGGACAATCCCGTCTCGTCCGGCGTGCCCACGGGCTCCTCGCCTCCGCCCGTCTCGCCCTCGCCGCCGGTTTCGCCGCCGTCGCCGCCGGTCTCCGCGCCGGCCATCGCGCCCTTCGTCCGGATCGTGCCGTTGAATCCCACCGCCACGAACTGGTCGTCCGCGTAGCTGATGCCGCGGATGTCGTTGGTCGTGCCCGAGGTCTCCGCCGTCCAATTTGTCCCATCCGTCGAAGTCCAAATCGCGCCGTTTTTGCCGGTGGCCTTGAACACGCCGGAGCAGTATGCCGCGCGATAGAGATAGGCGCTGTTGGTGACAAAACTCCACGACGCCCCGTCCGACGAACGCAAAATCCGCGTGTTGCCCACGGCCACGTAGTAGCCGTTGCCATACATCACATCGGAAATGTAGACGGTCGTGCCGGACGCGCGGGGCGTCCAGCTCAGGCCGTTGGTTGAGGTCAAGATCGCGCCCCCCTCTCCCACCACGACGAACAACGGCGATTCCGTCGGCACGCCGTTGGTGTCCCCGGAATTCACGAAATCCATGCCATAGCCCACCCCCTGCAGGGAAATGTTCGTGACCGCCACCAAGGTCCATGTCGCGCCGTCCGTCGAGCGCACGATCGAGTTGCTGCCGCACGCCACGTAGGTGCCGTTGCCATAGGCCACTCCGCGGAACAGAACGTTCGTCGGCGAAGTCCGCGCCGTCCAGTCGATGCCGTTGGTCGAGGTGACGATCGCCCCACCCTCGCCGACGACCACCCACAGCGGGCCGTCGCCGTTCGCGTTCATCAGCAGCCCGCTCTTGCCGCTGCTGCGCGCGGTCCAGGTGCTGCCGTTGGTCGAGGTGTAGATGGCGCCGCCCGCCCCGCAGGCCACGTGCAGGCCCGGCCGGCTGGCCACGCCATAGAAATTCGCCGCGTGCGCCGAGCTGCAGGCCACCCATAGCGACGTCGCCGACGAACCGCCCGCGCCGCCTCCGCCCGGATCGTCCGGATCGACCGCATCCCCGCCGAATTTCTCGTCGATCAGGCCCCACAGCTCCGTCTTGCCGCTCCCCTGCGTGAGGTTCCAGATGCCGATGCCGCCCATCCCTTTCGAATTGGACAAATCGTATTTCATCCCGAGGCTGGTCGTGTCGTCGTAGAAGCACTGGTAGATCGTGCCGGCGTTCGTATACACGTAATACGGCACGCTGCCGTTGTTGTCCCACTGCTTGCCGTAGGTCGCGGCCGCCGTTTCGCACGCGCCGTAGGTCAGCGCCGCCGAATACGAGCTGCCCAGGCTGGCCGCGCCCAAGCTCGCGCTGGCGGCCCCCCAGCGCCGCCCGTAGTACGGCACGCCCAGCATCAGATTGGTGGCGGGAATGCCTTTCCCCAGATAATAGTTCATCGAATAATTCACCGAGCACCACGAACTGGCCCCGATCCACTGCGCGCTGCTCATCAACGGCGCCACCGGCCCCGGCGTCCCGCTGCCGGAGTAGTAGTAGTCGTAGCCCATCACGATCGCGTAGTTCAAGCCGAACGCATGGTAGTTCGACACCGCGAAATTCGCGTACCAGTCCACCGACGGCAGCGCGAGGCTCACCTCGTAGTCCAAATTCGCCAGATGGAAGCGCGTCGTCAGGTTGCTCATGAAGCTGGTCATCGCCGCCGTCGCGCCCGTCCACGAGCCCACGCCTTCGAAATCGATGCACACCCCGTCGCCATGTTCCGGAAGGGTCCGGTTGGTCATGGCAATCAGCAGTTGGGTGATGAGATTGCTGCAGGCCGCGGCGTTCGTTAAAAAGCGATGGGTGGCCGCGTCGCCGAACAACGTCGCCGTCAGCACCACCTTCACGTTGTTGGAGTGCGCCCACTCCACCACCGGCGAATTGCCCCACGAGCCCATGCTGTCCGCATACCCGTTCGTCGAGTTCACCGCATAGGAGAAATACGCGATCGTCGTCAAGTTCGAGTACAGGTAGTTTGCAATGTCATTCGTCGTCGCCCAGTACGGATGCCACCCCAGCACGCGCTTGCCGTCGGCGATGGCCTTCGGCGCGGCCTTCGGAAGGATCGCCGGCTTCGCCTTGCGGGGTTTTTGGGCCAGGGGATCGCCGTCGGTGGGCGCCTCGCCAGCGTGTTCTTCAAACTCCAGTTGAAGGGGACTCTTCCACTCGTCCAGATTCTCCGGCACCGCGAACGCCGCCTGCTCGGCTTGCTCCTCCGTCGCCCCCATCTCCCGCGCGATCGCCCGCGCCACGCTGCGCGCCTTCGCCACCCCGGGCGTCACTTCGCTGACATCCGGAATCTCCGGCATCGGCCAATCCACCCCCGTCTCGTCCCACGACTCCGCCCAAGCGAAAGATCCCCCGAACAGGCTTCCCCATGCGACGGCGCCGACCACGAGAATCCTCTGGATTCTTGCACCCCTATTCATATGTCTTCAGGGTTTCAAAGCCCTGCCCCCCCGTCAAGCCTCCTCCCGCTTGCATCCACCAATTGTTATGAATGTGTGATTTCGGGGGGCCATGAACTATTTTTTGTTGTCGCGCCATTTCGCAACGGGCAGAATTCCCGACGTGGGAGCGCGACATCATCGTCGGGCATGCGTGGTATCCGGCATCGTTGATCGATCGCTTCCCCGAAATGGAGGTTGGGATGAGTACTCGATGGATCCGTGCATTCTGCGTGGCGTTCTCCGTCTTCTTGTTTTCTTTCCTTCTCTCCGCCCATGCGGCCAGGACCCAGTCCAAGCCCAAGGCCCCCGAAAGCTCTCCTCCCGCAACCGTTGAAGCCGATTCCTCTTCTTGGCCCGCGGCGGAGTTGACGTTCGGCTTCCAAACCCGCGACTCCGAAACCGAAGGTCTCGGCGACCTGCTGATCCCCGTGTGGAATCCGGGAAACGTCGGTCTGCTCTTCGTCAACCCCCGCACGTCCTTCACCGACCACGACGCGGAAGAAGTCAACTTCGGACTCGGCTACCGCCAACTCCTGCCCAAGCAGAAGATCATCCTCGGCGCCAACGCCTACTACGACTACCGCGATACCGGCTACAGCAGTTACGACCAGTGGGGCGTCGGCTTCGAACTGCTCAGTTCCTGGGTCGATGCGCGCGTCAACTACTACGACCCCGACGACAAGCGATACGTCGTCGCCAGCGAAACCCAGACCACGGTCAGCCAATCCGTCCGGTACTCCGAGGATTGGAGCGACCCCTATGCCCAACACCACGAGATCGCCCAGGACTATTCCCTCACCCGCATCCTCACCACCACCACCACCTCCAAGACCTTCGAACAATACGAGCAGGCTCTCGGCGGCTACGACTGGGAAATCGGCCTGCGCCTCCCCCTCCCCATCAACGCCGAGACCTTGGAAGCCCGCGTCTTCGGCGGCGCCTACGACTTCAAGCGCGATTTCGGCGACGACGCCCAAGGCTGGAAAGCCCGCGCCGAACTGCGCGTGATGGCCTCCCTCTTCCTCGACGCCGGCGTCTACGAGAACAAAGACCTCACCGGCAGCGACTGGTACGCCGGCGCCCGCCTGAGCGTCCCCCTCGACCTCGCCAAGATCTCCCAGGGGCGCAACCCCTTCGCCCCCGCCAAGTCCCGCCTCGGCCGCGAACCCCGCGACTTCTCCGCCCGCCTGACGGAAATGGTCATGCGCGATCCCCAGATCCGCCTCGAAACCTCCAAGTTCCTTGAAAACAAGCAGCTCGAAACCGCCGACACGCAACGGCAAAAGGACACGGAGACAGAACGGTTCATCCTCTTGGGCGACGTCCAGTTCGTGAACGGCGATGTCGCCGCCTCCGGCGACGGCTCGGCGGAAAACCCCTTCTCCACCATCCAGCAAGGCGCCAACACCGTCTTCGGCGCCCAGAACATCTATGTCTACAACGCCTCCCGCCCCTACAACGAAAATGTCGTCCTGCAAGCCGGCACCACCCTCTGGGGCAGCGGCTGCTTGATCCCGGGCTATGACGGCAAGTCCTTCGGCAGCGGCATCCCGCCCGTCGTGGACGGCATGAGCCGCGGCCCCTCCATCACCATGGCTGATCGCACCACCGTCCGCGGATTCCACATCCGCAACACCGACATGGGCGGCCCCGACCAGATGATCATCATCCCCGGCTTCCCCACCTTCGATATCAGCCGCGTCGGCATCTATGGCAACAATGCCACCGACCTGACCATCGCGGACAACCTCATTTCCGGAAACGAAACCGGCGTCCTGCTGCCTCGCATCGGCGACTTCAACCTGTCTTTCGTGAACAACCGGGTCCACCAGAACGATTTGAACGGCATGTGGATCCAAGCCAACGGCGGGGGAACCGGCTCCTTCAACGCAGACATCTCCGGCAGCACCTTCAGCCAAAATGGAGAGGCGGGCCTCCGGGTCGCCTCCGCAGATTACGGGTGGAACTTGGTTCGGGTCCGGAACAGCTCTTTCCTGAACAACACAGAATCCGGTCTCGATCTCACTCAAGCGAACTCGGACTTGGCCATGGCCTTGATCACCGGCTCGCAGGCGTCGGGCAATGGCGGCGCCGGCATCCAGATCCAGCAGAATGGCAACGTGTTCGGGCTGGCCAACGTCTCCGGAAGCTCCGCGAACGACAATGTCGGCGGCGGCATCTCGAATGTGCAGCGCTCCGTCGATCTTTCGGTCGGCGTCATCGGCATGCCGAACGGACTCGACACCCCCGCGAACACCTTGACGACGCTCGTCGGCTTCCCGCTGCCGGAGGAAGTCGGCCTGTTCCTTGGCCCCTCCGGCGCGGTCACGGCCAACGGCAATGGAGGGTACGGCGTCTATTCAGAAGTCGCCTCCGACGATTTCCTGGCGCTGGGCGGGTGGTTCGACATCACCGCGAACGGCAACCAGCTCGATGGCATTCGCGCCATGATCAACGCTCCCGAGGGCATCGCCGTCGGCTTGGCCGGCTCCTCCGAAAACCTGTCCGACATCTTCCAACTCGCCTCCCAGGTCGGCGGCCTGTTCGGCATCCATCTGCCGCTGTCCCTCTCCGGCGGCGGGCAGATGCAGGCCAACGGCAATGCCGGCGCCGGATTCGTGATGAACACCCACGGCAGCAACGCCGCCATCAACGCGGTCGTGGGCCTTGAAACCATTGGCAACATCACCGGTCCGGGCGCCGTCTCGTTCGCCTCCGCCGACGATCTGGCCGTGAACGCCGTCGCCCGCCTGAACTCCATCAGCAACACCGGCGCCGGCCTGCTGATGGACGTGGTCGGAACGGATCTGGCCGCGATCGGCATCGTCGCCGACGTCAACGCCTCCGGCAACGGCGACAGCGGCATCACGGTTTCCGTCGACAGCCCCGCCGGCTTCGCCGCCCTCCTCACCCTCTCCACGGACGCCCTCCGCCCCGCCGCCGCCCTCCTCGGCGACCTGTTCCTCGGCGCCCCGTTCCCCCTTCCCGGCACCCCCTTTGGCCCCGTCATCGCCTCCGGCAACACCGGCGATGGGTTCACGGCGAACGTGACCGGACACAATGGCCTCTTTGGAATCGGCGCGTTGGCCGTCTTCCTCGACACCCAGGCCAACGACAACACCGGCGACGGGTTCGACGTGACCGTTGGATCCGACGACGGCTCGGCCCTCGCCGCCTTCGCGTCCACCGATTTGATCTATGACTTGCTGCCCGACCTCTTCGGCGGCGATCCCATCCCCTACGCGTCGCTTGGCGCCGTCAGCGCCAGCGGAAATGCCACCAACGGCTTCCGGATCCACATGGGCGCCGAAGGCGCTTCCACGCTCATCATGGCGGGGGCGGAAGCCAACGACAACGTCGCCGGGGATGGCATCGGAGCTACCCTGGCCTCCACCAATGGCGTCGCTGAGGCGTTCTTGGTTGACATCGACGCCAATGGCCATGCCGCCGGACGCGGCATCGACCTCGGCCTGACCAGCTTGCTGGAGTCCCGCGTCGGCCTGATCTTTGTCGAGGCCGATTGGAACGGGCGGCAGGGCATCCGCGTGACCGAGAACAGCGCCACTTCCGACGCCTATGCCCTCCTCGCCGGCGTGGATGCGGATCACAATGGCCGGCTCGGCAACCAGGCCGGCATCGTGATCGACCTGACCGCCGCCGGCGATGCCGCCGCGGCCCTCACGGATACGTATTCGACCTACAACGGCGGCCACGGCGCCAATCTCACGCTGAACGCCGTCGGCGATGCCTCGTTGTTCGTCGGCGATTTCGCCGCCGCCGACCTCGACCTTCGCCATAACTATAGCGCGGACCTTGGCCCGCTGTTCGATGAGATCCCGACCGGTCCGGACAACTTCAGCCACAACGGCGGCGACGGTCTGCGCACGGAACTGACCAGCACCGCCGGCGACGTGAATCTGGGCATCAGCGGCGCCAACGCCGACCACAACGCCAACCGGGGCTATAACCTCACGCTCAATGCCCTCGCCGGCAACGCCCTCGCCGGCATCGAGTGGGCCGTGGCCAATAACAACGGCGGCAACGGCATCAACCTCCAGATGAACGGCGCGGGGGGGGGCGCCTCCGCTTGGCTGGAGCGGATCAACGCGTGGGCAAACGGCACCCCTGGCGACACCGCCAACGGCATCAACATCGTCGAAGCCTACACCGGCGGGGTCTTCATCGGCGGCCAGCAGATCGTCTCGGCCAACAACACGGCCAACGGCGTCCGCATCGTCACGTCCGGTCTCGGCGGCATGCCGATTGTCGACTTCGGCGGCCCGGACAGCTCCGGCCAAAGCTCGATCTACGGCAACGGCAACCGCGACTTCCGCTATGCCTACAATGGCGTCGGAGTCAGCACCGCTCTGGCGCAGTTCAACTGGTGGGGCGCCGGGGGAGGGACGTTCTTCGGCAACGTGGACCGCAGCCATCCGCTGGCCGCCGACCCCAACGCGCCGTAATCCCGTCGGCTTCTCCACAACGGATCAGGGCCGGGCTTGCGCCCGGCCCTGTTTTCGTCTTGCGCCCCCCCCCCTCGCGCCAACCGTCTTACTGCGCGGCTTCGCCGCGGTTCTGCTTCAGCCACGCCTCGATGAACAGGTCGAGGTCGCCATCCAGCACGGCGTCCACCTGGCCGGTCTCGGCCTCGGTGCGGTGGTCCTTCACCATCGTATAGGGCTGCAGGACATACGAGCGGATCTGGTGCCCCCACGCGATCTCGCCTTTCGCGCCGTAGAACTGCTCCATCTCGCGCCGCTTCTTGTCCTGCTCCAGCTCGTAGATCTTCGCGCGCAGGATCTTCATCGCCGTGTTGCGGTTCGAGCCCTGGCTGCGCTCCGCCTGGCACGCCACCACGATCCCCGTCGGCAGATGCGTCAGCCGGATGGCGCTGTCGGTCTTGTTCACGTGCTGCCCGCCCGCCCCGCCCGACCGGTACGTGTCCACCCGCAGGTCCTTCTCGTCGATCTCCACTTCGATGTCGTCGCTGATCTCCGCCACCACGTCGAGCGACGCGAACGACGTGTGCCGCCGCTTCGCCGAATCGAACGGGCTGATGCGCACCAGCCGGTGCACCCCCCGCTCGGCCTTCATGAACCCATAGGCCCACGGCCCGCTCACCATGATCGTCACGCTCTTCACCCCCGCCTCGTCGCCAGGCTGGTAGTCCACCGTGGACACCGCGAAACCGTGCTGCTGGCAATAGCGGTCGTACATCCGCAGCAGCATCGCCGCCCAGTCGCACGACTCCGTCCCCCCCGCGCCCGCGTGCAGCGTCAAAAAGGCGTTGTTCGCGTCGAAGCGCCCGATCATCAGCGATTGCAGCTCGACGCGCTCGTACTGCTTCTCCAGCGCGGCCACCTGCTTGCCCAGCTCGACCACGTCGGGATGGTCCTCCGCCACGTGCCCCTCCGCCGCCAGCAGGCCGGCCATCAGCTCCAGCTCCTCCTGCCCCGCCACCAGCCGGTCGTACGGCCCCGTCACCGCCTCCAGCGCGTTCTTCTTCTCGATCAGCGCGCGCGCCGCCGCCGCGTCGTTCCAGAATTCCGGCAGCGACATCCGCCGCGTCATCTCGTCTACGGTCTGTTTTTTGCCGACGACGTCAAAGATAGCCTCTCATTCCTGCGAGGTGTTCCTTCAAGGTCGCGAGGCGCGATGAAAGCTCGTCCAACATGGTTCCTATTCCGGGTTCGGCGGTTCACGGTTCACGGGCCTGCTTGCTGGCCGATCCTGCGCGTCCTGCCTATCCTGTCAATCCTGCCTACAACTCGTTCGTCTGTTTCCGCCGCTTCCAGCCCGCCGCCGCCAGCCACAAACCCGTCGCGGCCGCGCAGGCGATGCCATACATATCCCCGAAACGGGTGTAGAACGTCAAGGACATCCCGTCCGGAGGCGCCGGAACATCCGCCCACAGCACGCCGGCGCCCCAGGTCCGCCCTTCGCCGTCGGACAGATAGGCCGCCAAACGCCCCGAGGGCTCGATCACGCAGCTGACGCCCGTGTTGGCCGCGCGGACCAGCGGCACGCGGTTCTCCACCGCGCGCAACACCGCGTTGCGCATGTGCTGGCGCGGCGCGACGCGCTCGTCGAACCACGCGTCGTTGGTCAAATTCACCAGCATCCGCGCCCCCTGGCGCACGTCGGCCCGCGCCAGATGCGGCAGGATGTCTTCGAAGCAGATCAACGGCGACAGGGGAATCCGGTCCTTCCCGGCCGGGAAGACCGCGCCGGCCTCCCCCTTCGAAATGCTCAAGGGCATCTGCAGGGCGGCCCGCCAGCGCCACGGAATCCAGCTCTCGAACGGAATGAACTCGCCGAAGATCACCAGCTGCCGCTTGTCGTATTCCCCGGCGAGGCGCCCCTCCTCGTCGAACAGAAACGCGCTGTTGAAGTACAGCGGCTCCCGGGAATCCAAGACCGCGGTGTCGAGCGAACCCGTCAGGATCGGCGTCCCGTTCGTGCACAGGCTCCACACCAGCGAATAGCTCGCCTCGCTGTTGCGCACGTCGTCCGGCAGCGCCGTCTCCGGCCAGATCACCAGTTCCACGTCCGGATCGCCCTGCGCCTGGAGCGTCAGCTCCGCCAGCCGGTCGTAGATCATCCGGATTTTCGAGGACACCCATTTCTCGTCCTGCGGAATCGACGTCTGCACCAGCGCCACGCGGATCGAGCGGTCCGGCGCCGCCAGCCGATCCATGCGCCAGGCGCCCCATCCCAGCGCCGCCGCGATCCCCAGCGCGCCGATCGCCAGCGCCCCCCAGCCGCGCCGCTCCACGAGTGCCCACGCCCCCAGCGCATTCGCGAAAACCACCACCCCCGATACCAGCCAAACCCCGCCGAATTCCGCGAGTTGGACCGCCGGCAGCCAAGGCGTCAGCCCCGCCCCCAGCGTGTTCCACGGGAATCCCCCGCCGATCCATCCGCGCAAGAACTCGCTCCCGCACCAGATCACCGCCAGCGAAGCCGCGAATCCCGCCGCCCCCCCGCGCCAGCGGTTCGCCAACCCGATCGCCGGCAGGAAATACAGCGCGCAATACGCGCTCAGGAACATCCAGCCCGCCACCGTCACATGCGTCAGCCACCGGACGCTCAACAGCCAGAACAGGAATCCGGCGAGCCAGCCCATCCTCGCCGCCATCCGCCCCGGCACCCTCCGCGCCATCCCCAGCAGCGGCGCCAGCGCCACCCATGCCGCCCACGTCCATTCCAGCGGCGGAAACACCGCGAACAGCAGCAGCGCCGACGCAACGGCGCACGCCGCCGCCATCCATTCTTCGCGGCTGGAAGGGGTGATCTTCATCGGCCCGCCATTCTGCCACACCTTCCCCCGCCCGCAACCTTCGATTTCGACACCCCCCGTTTGCGGACGCATCTGCGGTTCGGTGCAGATGGGGGCGCTTGGGGGTAGGGACGCCGCGCCGTCGGCGTCCGCAAATCAGGGCGCAATGGAATCGCTCGGACGGCGCGGCGCGCCGTCCCTACCTGGCGACCGCAAGGCTTGACGGCCACCGCAGGGAAATGCACCCAGTCGCAAATGCGCCCCCCGTTTGCCAGGCCCCTCCATCTCTGATACGGTGTCCCCCATGGCGCAACCGCCCCTCCATTCTTTGTCTTGGAGTTTCCTCAAGATCGGCGCCGGCGCCTTTGGCGGCGGCATGGCGGCGCTGCCCGTGTTCGAGGCCGAACTGGTCACCCGACGCCGGTGGCTCGCGCCTGCGGAGGTCGCCGAGGCCTATGCGATCTCTCAATCCGTCCCGGGCGTCATCATCGTGAACTTCGCCGTGCTGACCGGCTTGCGCCTGGCCGGGAAACGCGGAGCCCTCGTCGCCGCCGTCACCGTGGCCCTGCCCGCCTTCTTCATCATCTGGGCGCTGGCCGCGCTGTTCAAGGACCGCTGGGATAACCGCTGGGTCGCCGCCGCCCTCTCCGGCCTCCGCCCGGCCGTCGTCGCGCTCATCGCCGGGGCGGCCATCCGCCTCGGACGCGGCACCCTCCGTTCGCCCCTCCTCCTGCTGGCCGCCGCCGCCAGCGCCGGGCTCATGCTGGCCCACGTCCTCGGCCCCGTCCCGATGATCCTCCTCGGCTCGGCCACGGGCCTCGCCGTCCACTGCCTCCGCCGGCGGAAGGAGCCCGCGCCATGAGCCCGCACCTCCTGCTGTTCTGGACGTTTTTCAAGATCAGCCTCTTCAGCATCGGCGGCGGCTACAACATGGTGCCGCTGATGCAGCATGAAGTCGACGCCCACGCGTGGCTGCCGTCCGGCCGCTTCATGGACGTGCTGGCGGTTTCCGAAATCACGCCGGGCCCCATCGCGGTCAACCTGGCGACCTTCGCCGGCTACCAGGTGGCCGGACTGACGGGCTCGATCGCGGCGACCGTCGGCGTCTGCCTCCCCGGCGCCCTTCTCCTGCTGGCGCTCGGCGCGGTCGCCATCCGCCTGCGCGACCGCCCCGCCTTCCGCGCCGCCATGCGCGGCCTGCTGCCCGCCCTCGTCGGCCTGCTCGCCGCCACCGCCTTCCGCCTCGGCCGGGCCCTCGTCCCGGATGGCGCGGCTTTCCCCCCGCTCCCGGCGGTCCTGATCTTTGCCGCGATCCTCGGGCTGATCCTCTGGAAAAAAACCCACCCGCTCCCCCTGCTGGCCGGAGCCGCCGCCGCCGGCCTCCTCTTCCGCCTGTTCGCCGCGTGAAGTTTTCCACGCAATGGAAAACTTTTCCCGGATTTTTCCACGCAATGGAAAAAATGTTTCCACGCCGTGGAAGATTTCCGCCCGGTTTTTCCACGCCGTGGAAAACTTGTTTCCACACCGTGGAAAATGGTTCAGAACGGCAGCTGGAAATCCTGGATCTTGCGCTGGATGGTGCGGCGCGAAAGCCCGAGCTGCTCCGCCGTCAGGCTCCGGTTGCCGCCGTTCTTGCGCAGCGAGTCCTCCAGGATCTTCTTCTCCATCTGCTCCAGCGTCATGCCGTCCGGCACGCACCAGCCGCCCGCCGCCGGCTGCGCCTTCGCCGCCGGTCCGTCCAGCCGCAGCCGGTCCGCCCGCAAGACATCGTCCGGCGCGGTGACCACCGCCGCCTCCACCGTGTTGCGCAATTCGCGGATGTTGCCGGGCCAGGCGTAGGCCGCCAACCGGGCCTGCCACTCCGGCTCCACTTCGCGGATGCATTTTCCGTTCTCCGACTGCGCCTGCGCGAGGAACCGCTCCGCCAGCGGGCGGATGTCCTCGCGCCGTTCGCGCAAGGGCGGCAGCGCGAGGCCCACCACCTGCAGGCGATAGAGCAGATCTTGGCGGAAGGCGCCCGAAGCGACGCGCGCATCCAGATCCCGGTTCGTGGCGGACACCAGCCGCACGTCCACCTGGAAGCTCTCGTGCCCGCCCACGCGCATGATCTCGCGGTCCTCCAGCACGCGCAGCAGCTTCACCTGCACCGACGGCGGCGCATCGCCGATCTCATCGAGGAACAGCGTCCCCCCTTGCGCCCGCTCGAACGCGCCCGCATGCCGCGCCACCGCGCCCGTGAACGCGCCTTTCTCGTGCCCGAACAATTCGCTCTCCAGCAGGCTCTCCGTGAAGGCCGCGCAGTTCACCGCGACGAACGGCCCCTCCGCGCGGGGGCCTTCCGCATGCAACGCCCGCGCGACCAGCTCCTTGCCGGTGCCGCTTTCGCCGCGGATCAGCACCGTCGCGTTCGTCTTCGCCAAGGCCAGCGTCTGGCGAACCACTTCGCGCATCGCGGGCGACGCCGCCACCCACGCGCGCACCGACCACTTGCCGCGAACCTCTTCGCTCAGGCGCTCCACCTGCCGCCGCAAGTGGGCCGCCTCCAGCGCGCGCGCCAGCTTGGCTTGCAGGTCGTCGACATCCAGGGGCTTCTGCAGATAATCGTAGGCGCCTTCCTTCATCGCCCGCACGCTCGAATCGACGGAGCCATAGGCGGTCATCAGGATCACCGGCGTCCGGCCCCCGTCCAGCCCGCGGATCGTCTTCATCACCTCGATGCCGTCGATGTCCGGCAGCACCAGATCCGTCAGCACCACGTCCGCGCCCCTCGCGCGGAACGCCTCCACGCCGGCCTTGCCCGTCGCCGCCAGCTCCGCGTCGTAGCCCAGATCGCCGACCGCCTCCCGCAGCGAACGGCCGTGGTCGGCGTCATCTTCCACGATCAACATGCGCGCGGGGCTCATGCCGGCTCCTTCTCCGCCAGCGGAAATTCCATCCGCAGCCGCGCCCCCGCGCCTTCCGGTTCGGCCACGACCAGCGTGCCCCCGTTCTTCTCGATGGCGGTCCGGGCCAAGAACAACCCCAGTCCCGTCCCCTGCGGCCGCGTCGTGTAGAACATCTCAAACACCCGCTCGCGCGCTTCCTTCGGAATTCCCGGCCCCGGGTCGCGCACGTCCATCCGCGCCCGCGACCCCGCGCGGGAAATCTCGACCGTCACCCGGCCGCCCGGCTCCGCGTGCTGCGTCGCGTTGAGCAGCACATTCAGCAACGCCCGCTTCACCGCGGCGCTGGAGGCGTGGATGCACACGCCCGCCGCCGTGCCCCGGACCTCCGGCGACACCCCCGCCGCCTCGAAGCGCGGCGCCAGCATCTCGAGGCATTCCTTCGCGCAGGCGCCCAGATCCAGGCGCTCGGGCGCCGTTTCTCCCGGACGCGCCAGCACCAGAAATTCCTGGAACACCTTCTCCATGCGGTCGAGCGTATGCCGCATCCGCCCCGCCAACTCCGCCATCCGTTCCGTGCGCGCCTCCGCCCCGCGCCCCGATTCCTTCTCCAGCATCTGGGCATCCAGCCGCAGGCTCGACATCGGATTGCGGAAGTCATGCACGATGCCGTTCGCCAGCATGCCCGAAAACGCCAGATGCTCCTCCCGGCGCCGCGCGCGCTCCCGGCGCTCCTCGCGCCGGGCCATGCCCGCCACCAGCGCGAGACACACCGCGAAGCACCCCGCCATCGTCGCCAAACTCAGCCGATACATCGATTCGATCGCGCGGGCCGTCGGCCACTCCTCCCGCTCCACCGCCCGCCGGCGCAGGCCCATCTCCAGCGCCACCGGCTCCGTGCGCGGATTCGTCACCGCCACCGAAAACGTCACCACCGGTATCTGCCCGTCTCCCGCCGACAGGCGCTGACGGCCGATGACCACCGGCCCTTCGAAATGGAAGTCGCCCCCGTCCGCCGTCTCGCCCACTTCGTCCGCGTGTTCCTGGAACAGCGTCACGCCGCCGCGCCGGACCGCCACGAATTCGAGGTCGCCCTCCACTTCGCGCAACGACCGCAGCAACCCCGAGAACTCGCGCCACGCCCCCGCTTCCCCCGCCGCGCCCGCCGCCTCGGCCGCCGAGGCCGCGCGCAGCGCCAGGCTCATCGCGAGCCACTGGCCGCGCTCCGCCACCGCCTGGGCCGCCGCCTGGTGCGCCGCCTGGCTGTGCCAGCGCTCCAGCACGAACAGGCCGCCCGCCGCCAATAGGGCGATCAACGCCACCCACCCCGCCGCCGTCCATGCGAACGACAACGGCCGCTTGTTCAATCCGTCCATATCCGCGCATTCTATCCCGCCGCGCCCCTCCCGCAAGTTTTTCCGTTGGTTTTCCTCCTTTCCGTGCGATATATTCGCCCCGACATGAGCCAAATCCTGCCCATCCGAACCTATGGCGACCCGGTCCTGCGGGAGCCCGCCCGCCCCGTCAAAGCCATCACGCCGGAAATCCGGACGCTCATCGACGACCTGTTCGCCACGATGCGCGCCTCCCAAGGCGTCGGCCTCGCCGCGCAGCAGGTCGGCCGCACCGAAGCCGTCTGCGTCATCGAACTCCCCGAAGGCTATGACGTCGAGGACGAAAACGGGCCGCGCCTCAATCCCGACGTGCCCCTCGCCCTCGCCCTCGTCAATCCCCGGATCGTCGAGGCGTCCGACGACGCCTGCAGCATGGAGGAAGGGTGCCTCAGCTTTCCCGACATCCGCGGCAACGTCGAACGCCCGTGGAGCGTCGTCATCGAACATCTCGGGCTGGATGGAAAACCCAAAACCACGCGGCTGAACGGTTTCTTCGCCCGCGCGGCGCAGCACGAGATGGACCATCTGGCCGGCGAGCTGTTCATCGACCGTTTCAGCTACGTCAAGAAACTCGCCGTGCGCGCCAAGCTCAAGCATCTGCAGGCCGAGACCTTGGAAAAGCTCTCCGCCTCCTGATCCCGGAGGCGCACCCATGCATCCCGCCCGCGCCCCGCGTTTCGCGCGCCGCCGCGGACGCGCCGGCCCCGGCCGGTTCGACGCCGCGCGCGTCCACCGCGAACGGTGGTGATCGCTCAGAACCCGCGCTGGATGGAGAAGGTCGCCCGCGGCTCTTCGCCTTCGGCGGCCTTTTCGTACCCCACCCAGAACCCCTCCACCGGCAGTTGAATCTCCACGCCCCGCAAGCGGCTGTCCAACTCCGTCGGCGACAACGGCCCCCAGGTCGGCCGATCCATCTTCAGGCGGAAATCCGGCGCTTTATCCGGAAACAACCAGGCCAGACTCATGCGACCCATCGTGGACCGGATCATCGGCGAGCCCAGCGTCAAAATCGGGGCGGGGCCGGTCGCGTCCGGCGGGGCCGGCGTTTGCGCCGCCGCAAGCCCGGCCCGCGCCACGGCGCATAGCGCCCCGAGCCGCATGACTTGCCAAACCCAATGCATGCCGTGGATCCTACCCCTTCCGCCCACTCCTTGCCATCTCAAAGCCACCCCGCTTGCCGGACGCATCTGCGCATCCTTGCGACGGAGGCTTCCGATCCGGAGATCGGCGCGCTGGGCCAGCGCGCCCTATCTTAAGAGACCTGAGGCTGACGAGGTCGGGCGGCCGCGCCGAGGCCGCCGCCGGATGAAGCAACGATTCGCAGAGGCGCCCCCCCTGCCTTCCGCGGTGGATTTCTCTTTTCCGCGGCCCCCGCTCCCGCTATAGTTTGGCGGCACTTCATCGACCAGGCAGGAGACACATCATGGCAGGCATCTTCAAGGCATACGACATCCGCGGCATCTACGGCGAATCCCTCACCGACGACATGGCCTTCCGCATCGGCCGCGCCATCTTCGCCTTCCTCGGCTGCAAGAAGGTCGTCGTCGGCCGCGACATGCGCCCCCACTCCAAGCCGCTCTTCGACGCCCTCGCCCGCGGCCTCGCCCTCCACGGCGCCGACGTCATCGATCTGGGCCTCTGCTCCACCCCCATGTCCTACTACGCCAACAAGCTCCTCGGCGCCGACGCCTCCGTCATGATCACCGCCTCCCACAATCCCGGCCCGTGGAACGGATTCAAGATCTGCCGCGCCAACGCCGTCCCCCTCTCCGGCGCCACCGGCATCCTCGACATCGAACGCATCGTCCAGGAAGAGGACTTCGCCCCCCCCGCCCCCGCCAAGGGCCACATCTCGTCCTTCGACATCCTCCCCGCCTACGCCGAACACTTCCGCGCCTTCGCCGACATCCGCCGCCCCCTCAACATCCTGATCGACTACGCCAACGCCATGGGCATCCTCGAAGCCAAGACGTTCGACGGCCTGTTCAAGATCACGCCCCTCTTCGACACGCTCGACGGCACCTTCCCCAACCACGAGGCCAACCCCCTCGACACCCATACCCTCGCCGCCGCCCAACAAGCTGTCCGCGCCGGGAAATATGATTTCGCCGCCTGCTTCGATGGCGACGCCGACCGCGTCGGCTTCCTCGACGAAAAGGGCGACATCATCCCCATGGACATGATCACCGCCCTCATCGCCCGCACCCTGCTCAAGAAGAATCCCGGCGCGAACATCTTCTACGACCTGCGCTCCTCCTGGTCCGTCAAGGAAGTCATCCTCGAAAGCGGCGGCCAACCCAACCAGAGCCGCGTCGGCCACGCCTTCATCAAGGCCCAGATGCGCGAAAAGGACGCCCTCTTCGCCGGCGAACTCTCCGGCCACTACTACTTCAAGGAAAACTCCTTCGCCGAGTCCTCGGCCCTCGCCGTCCTCCTCATCGCCAACCTGGTGTCGCAATCGGACCAGCCGCTCTCGCAGCTCATCAAGCCCATCCAGCGCTACTTCGCCAGCGGCGAGATCAACTCCACCGTCGCCGACGCCCCCGCCGTCCTGAAGAAGCTCCGCGCGAAATACGCCGACGCCTCCATCATGGAACTCGACGGCCTCAGCTTCGAATACCCCACCTGGTGGTTCAACGTCCGCTCCTCCAACACCGAGCCCCTCGTCCGCCTCAACCTCGAGGCCAAGACCCCGGCCGAGATGGAAGCCAAGCGCGACGAGGTCCTCGCCCTCATCCGCGGCTGACGCGCCCGCCCTTGTCCCCCGGCCTTGACGGGACGGGCGGCATCCTGCCGCCCTTGTTGTCCACCGGGCTTGACGGGACGGGCGGCATCCTGCCGCCCTTGTTGTCCACCGGGCTTGACGGG
>SABN01000137.1 GCA_009928955.1 Opitutia bacterium
CCCCCATATCGACACCGATCCCTGCCCCCCCGTTGAACGCCCCTATCATTCCCCGGCCCAGGAGGCGCTGGCCTCTCCGGAAACCGTGCCGCCGGGCCTTCAATCCGGCCGGCCGACCATGCAGCAACGCCAGCATCTCTGGAGCCATCGGCGCCATATGCTGCCGGACAACACCCGCTTCGGCGTCCAAGGGTTCATGGTGCTGATGCTGGGACTCCTGCAATTGCTCTGCCTGCGGTGGGGCCGCGTCGCCCTCATGACCGGCTATCTGGCGCTCCTGCTGGCGGCCCCCTACTACGCCAACCATTTTCGCGTCCAGCACCGGTTCGCCCGTTTCGTGCGCAGATTGTTTTTCCACATCTATGCCTTTCCGGACGATCCGCGCCCCGCGCGGATCCTGCCCCGCACCCTCCCCCTGATGGTCATCCCCATCTCCAGCGTCCTCCTCCTCTTCTGGCCCTGACCCCCCGCCGCCGCCGCGGGAACTCGCGGCCCATGCCCTCAGCCCGGATTTTCCACAGTGTGGAAAAAAGTTTTCCATTGCGTGGAAAAATCGAAAAATATTTTTCCATTGCGTGGAAAAAATGGCCCGTTTTTTCCACAGTGTGGAAAAAAGTTTTCCATTGCGTGGAAAAATCGCGGAATAGTTTTCCATACTGTGGAAAACTCGGCGGGGCATGCTCGCAAGAATCGCTTACGAGATGGCTTTGGGTGATGCGGGAGAGGCTGCGCGCTCTTGGTTGAGCGCGAGAAGGGCGGCGAGGAGGTCGGCGTCGGTTAGGTCGGGCTTCCAGTCGTAGGCGGCGAAGACGGCGGCGTCCAGCTTCTTGTGCGCGAGGTCTAGCCACGCCGGGCGCTCGTTGTAGAGATTTGTCAGGGTGCGCTTTTTCAGCAAGGCCGCGCTGGCACCGTCCTTGGGACCGAGGCGCGGATAGCGGACGGTGTTCGTGCCGGGCGCGATGTAGCGGGACCACGGGCCGCCGGGCGTGCCGGGAAATTCTAACACTTCCTCGCGCGTCCACTCGGGCGGATTCAGCCAGCGCTCGCGCAATTCGTTCAATTCCCGGGCCGTCTCGGCGATTGCCGTTTTCTGGTCGGGTGGCGGAGTCGGCATAGGAAAGGTTTCAAAGCAGGTTGTGGGAGTGTAGCGGAAGCCAGACTCTTTTTCGCGTAGCTGTGTGCCTTGTGCAAGTGCCCAAACCTTATGTGCGCGCGATTGCATAACACCCCAGAACCAATCTTCGGAAGAGGCAAACACAATCAGCTGGTGATCGGGCAAAACGGGTGGTGCCAGCCAAATGAAAATCCGATGTTTTGCAGTTGTCGGGGTAATGACAAAGCGGGGCAGCTCCGCCACGGCCAAGCGCATTTCAGGGCGCATCCGCTGTGGTCGCCACCAATTTTCGCGCAGCCATTTATCCCGGTTCTTGTCGCGCAACGGCTTTACCCGTTCGGTCACGATCTTAAAGGGTTTCTCGTATAGGCAAAATTCATCTGTGGTGAGGTTTGCCGAATCGATTATCCAGCGGACATCCTTTGTTTTAAGCAGATCCTCGCTGTTTACAACTGGTCTTAAGACATCGCTATTAGGCCGCCCATGAGGGTTTCCGGAAGCGAGCAGCATATCACGCGCTTCTATCTCTGAAATGTCAAACGGGCCGCCTTTGCAACTTCCCAAGAACGAGGTGCCCTTGTTCTGGTCAATAATTTGTGCGGCGGTGGCATCGGCATTTGCGGATAAATTTGCGTTAATCACGGCCACCGTTTTTCCGTCAAGCGTACGGGTTTCCTCTGTACCGTTATCAAATCCAACGATACTTACATGGACATTGGCTCCATCGAGAACCCAGTCTTGATCCGAGACGGCCCAAAATATATTGCTGGATTCTTGGATGCGCTTGAGTACTTCGCGGTTGGCCCCGCCGCGAATTCCTTGCGTGGCGAGCAGTCCTGCGCGCTTGCAGTATCCTTTTTCAATATGGGCGCGTGCTTTTTCAAACCAATAGCAACAGAGATCGGATTGGCCCGGAATGCGACCATCAAAAAGGGCACGCAGTTTGTCTACATAGTCGTCGCCGAGTTCGCGACGCATCATCTTGTCGCCGAGGAAGGGCGGATTGCCGACGATGAAATCGACCTTGGGCCAATCTGGTTCGGCGGGATTGGCTGGGTCGGAGAGGTCGAGGATGGCGTCCTTGCACTGGAAGTTGGCGGACATGGCGCGGAGGATGGGTTCCTCGGGCGAGCCGAAGCCGTTGAACTTGAGCCATTGGAGCCAGCCGATCCAGACGGTCATTTGCGCGAGGTCATGGGCGTAGGGGTTGAGCTCGATGCCGTAGAGCTGCCACGGGCCGATCATCGGGAAGAACGAGGCGAGGCCGGAATCCATCGAGTGCAAAATGACGGATTTTTCGAGGTCTTTCAGCTTCTGCAAGGTGACATAGAGGAAGTTGCCCGAGCCGCAGGCGGGATCGAGCACCTTGACCGATTGCAGGCGCGTCAGAAAGCGCTGGATGAGGACCTCGGCCTCGCCCATCGCCTTTTTCTTGGCGGCGAGGGTCAGGGTAGGGCGCGTTGGCTCAACGCGCCGTCCGTCTTCCGGCGGCTTGGGCCAAGCCGCCCTACCTTTTTTGCCCGTGGTCAGGAGGGCTTCGACGATTTGCTTGGTTTCGTCCCACTCGCGGCGGAGGGGCTGCATGACGACGGCATCGACGAGAACATCGATATCTTCCTTGCCCGTGAAGTGCGCGCCGAGCTGGGAGCGCTTGGCGGGGTCCAGGCCGCGCTCGAACAGGGTGCCGAAGATGGAGGGCTCGACCGAGCTCCAATCCAGCCGGGCGGAGGCGGTGATGCGGGTGACTTCGTCGGCGGTCAGATTGGGGACGGTGGCGCCGTCGAAGAGATTGCCGTTGAAATGCAGGATGGTTTCCAGCCCGAATTCGCCGCCCTTGGCCATCGCCTCGAAGAGCTGGGCGATGAAGCGGGCGAATTTGGCGGGGTCGCCGCCGGACTTTTCCGTGATGCGCGTGAAAATCTGGTTGGGGAGCAGGCCGATGTCTTCGGCGAAGAGGCAAAACACGACGCGGTCGAGGAAATGGGCGACTTCGGCGGAGTCGAGGCCGCGCTTGCGCATGGATTCGGCCATGTCGGCGAAGTGCTGGGCGGCTTCCTGGGTGATGGCCACGCTGGTCTTGCCGGGGCGGAGCTTTTCGGGGTCGAAAAAGACGGCGCGGAGGATTTCGAGGCTGCGCGGCTCGCCGAGGCGGTCGAGCGGGATTTCGTGCGCGGCGGAGACGGTCTTGGTGAAATTGGTGTGGACGATGATGCGGTCCAGGTCGCAGACGACGAGGAGGGGCGGGCTGGCGAGGGCGTCGCGGTAGAGGAGGAGCTGGTTGTAGGCGTTGTCCAGATCCTTGTGCTTGCCTTTGTATTCCCAGCCGAAGAAGTCCTTTTTCCAGACATCGGCGAAGCCGTCGCCGCCGCCGTGCTTTTCGGCGCCCTTTTCGAAGCAGAAGGTTTCTCCCGTAGGGTCGGCCTCGGCGGGCGTGGGGTGCCCGAGCATCCGGCACAGGTCGAGGAAATGCTCCTGCGCGGCGGAGCGTTCCTTGAGCTCGACTTTTCTCCACTTGGCGATGAATTCGGAGGCGTTCAATGGTTCTCCCAACGTTGGGGCGGAGTCTAGCGGAATCCCGCGGGAAATCGAGCCTTTCTTGCCGCCCCTCCCCGTTCCCGGCCGCCTTGCCGCGCCGGGGGCGGCCGCTTTTCAGGCCTTGTTGGCGATCCCGAACGGAATGTGCACGGACGGCGTGCTGGCCGCCACGTTCTCCAGATGCACCAGCTGGTCGTCGAAGAACAGATGCGGCTTCAGGATGTCCAGCACGCGCTTCTTGTCGATGCCGCCCATCAGGAAGACCTCGTCGGCTTCGAGCCCGAGCGCGGAGAGCGTGTTGTTCAACCGTTCGTGCGCGGGCGCCCCGCGCGCCGTCACGATCGAAATCCGCAGCATCCGCTTGCGCCCGGAATCGTCCTGCGCCCGCGCGATGTCCATCTGCTGGAAGTACGAGAGCTGCTGCAGGAGCGGCATCAGCGGGCCGGACTTCAGCGGCCGGTCGCGGTTCGCCAGCTCGTACTGCCGGAACTGCTCCAGATCCTGCGTCTTCTTGTAGACCCGCTCGGCCTCGTCGTCCACCAGCACCCCGTCGAAGTCGAACGCGATCCGCAGCTGGTCGTCCTGCCCGTCGTCCACCGCCGCGCATGGCAGCACGTGCCCCGCCGGATAGCCCAGATCCACCGCCTCCTTCACCTGCGCCGCGTTCGTGCTCAGATAGAGCGACGCGTTCACCGATTCCATGAACGGATACGGCTTGCGCCCGGCCATGAAAAACGCGCGCGTGATGTCCAGCCCGTGCTCGCGCACCGCGTCCATCACCCGCATCCCGTCGTCCGCATGGTAGCGCGACAGGATCACCACCTCCACCGGATGCTCCTCCGGATAGCGCTGGTTCAGCATCAGCAGGCGCCGGATGAACGGAAAGCCCGCGCCCGGCTTCGGCAGGTCGCGCCGGTGTTCGTGCTGGTACTTCCGGAACGCTTCCAGCCCCTTCTCCAGATAGAGCGCGTGCTCGAACGACAAATCGAACAGCACCGTCGACGACACCGCCACGACGAATTTCTTTTCAATGGGATAGGCCATGCAAACTCCTCCATCCAGTTGTTCACAAACGCTGGATATTGTCGGCGCTTCCCGCTGGACTGCAAGCCCTTTCCGCGTCCCGCACGCGGGCGCGATTTTCTCCATCCCCGATTTGCGCTTTGCCCCCGCAGGGTGGATAGTAGAGGTAGCGCGACGGGAGGAGGTCGCCATGCTTGAGTTCACCGACAGAACGCTGGGAAATGCCGAAGTGGTCGCGGCCAAGGGCGATCTCGACGGCGCCACGGCGCGCCTGCTCGAAGCCCATTGCCGCAGCCTCCTCTGCGCCGGCAAATGCGTCGTCTTCGATTTCAAGGACTTGCAGTTCCTGAGCAGCGAGGGTCTCCGCACCCTCCTCGGCCTCTCCAAGCGCATCCGCGCCGGCGGCGGCAAATTGGTTTTTACTGGAATCCAAGGCTCCATCCGCGATATGTTCGACATCGCCGGATTCTTGGACGCCTTCCCCGTGGTGGACCACGTGGAATCCGACATCGCCTGACAATCGGAGCCCCATGAGACTGTTTGCCAAAATCGTCGTCGGAATCGTCGCGGTCCTCGCCATCGCGCTCGTCGCGCTCGAACTCTCGCTGAATTCGATCGTGCTCAAGGGCTTCAATTCCGCCGCGCCCGGCGCCATCGGCGTGCCGGCCTCGCTCCAAGGGGCCGACATCTCCCTCGCGCGCGGCAAAGCCACCCTCGCCGGCCTCCACATCGGCAACCCCGCGGGCTATAAAACCGATGGCATCCTCGATCTCGCCTCCGTCTCCGTCACGCTCGACAACGCCTCGCTGCTGACCGACACGATCCTCATCAAGGAAATCGCCATCGACGGCCTCGTCGTCACCTACGAAAAAGGCCTGCTCAACAGCAACCTCGGCGCCCTCATCGAATCCCTCTCCGCCGGCGAAGACAAGCCCGCGGAAGGCGAAGCCAAGGAAGAAAAGACCGCGGAAGAGAAACCCGCCAAGAAGGTCGTCATCGAAAAACTCACCATCACCGGCGCCCGAATGCACTTCTCCGTCACCGCCGCCGCCGCCCTCACCGGCGGCGGAAGCCTCCCCATCCCCCTCCCGCCCATCACGCTCACGGACCTCGGCAAGGAGAAGGACGGCGTCACCGTCGTCGAAGCCATCCGGCGCGTCCTCACCGCCATCGCCGAAGCCGCCGGCGCCGCCCTCGCCGGGTCGGCCCATCTGATCGGCCAAGGCCTCGGCGCCGTGGGCGACGGCGTCTGGGCGGTCGGAGAGGGCGCCGTGGGCGCCGGCACCGCCATCGTGGGGGGAACCGTCGATGCGGGCAAGGCGGTGGTCGGCGGCGCCGTGGACGCCGGCAAGGCCATCGGGGGCGGAGCCCTCGACGCCGGCAAGGCCATTGGAGAGGGCGTCGGCGACGCCCTCAACGCCGTCAATCCCTTCAAGAAGTGATGCACGCCCCCGCCCCTCATCCCGCCGGCCGGCGCTGGCTGGCCCCCCTCACGGCCATATTCTGCACCGTGCTGGTCGTCTCCAACGTCAGCGCCATCAAGCCGCTGTCGATTCCCGGCCTGCCGTTCATCCTGATGGATGGCGGCAACCTGCTCTTCCCCATCTCGTACATCTTCGGCGACATCCTCGTCGAAGTCTATGGCTACGCCCAGTCCCGCCGCATCATCTGGCTCGGCTTCGTCCTGAACCTCTTCGCCGCCGCGACCTTCTCGCTCGTCGCCCTCCTCCCCCCCGCCCCCGGCTGGGAGAATTTCTAC
>SABN01000138.1 GCA_009928955.1 Opitutia bacterium
GATTCATCACGTGATAAACCGCCCCCGCGTATTCCAATCTGGGCTTCCTTGCCATGCTCCCGTTTCGCATTCTCCCCGCCACGCGTCAATCTAAAAGATCAATTTATGAAACTGACCCCTTCCCGTTTTAAGATCCGTACGACTATCCATGCGGGCGCGAGGGAAACAAATAGATGCATCCCAATCCATAGCGATACAAGGGGAATATATCTGAAATCGCCTATACGGATCATGCCGACTAGGCCTGGATAAATAACGAGTAGCGGCATGCGCCCAATATCATGCCCGGCCCCTTTGGTCAGGGTAAATACAGGAATAAATGCTGTAATCAGAAAACAGGCGGCGGCTACGATAGCAAAAGTCTTTTTCATCTAATCATTCTTTAGCCGAACGTCAGCGTTGAGGTTGAGGCACGCTTTGGTGCCGATAACCTCGAACGCCTTGTTCGAAGCCATTTTCATCGGCTGTTCATTCCCGGTCTCAAATCTCTTCATTTCCTCCGCCGAATCAGGCCGCGTCAGCGGCCAGGCGGATCTTCATATTTCATCTTCGAACGTCAGCGTTCTCCGGACGGCGCACCTTGTGCGACGTACGGAGCAACGCCTTGTTGGGGCTTTCCATTATTTTGATGAAGAAACTCAGCCGAGGGGTCGAATTGATCGCCTTCGGCTTTCCATTTTCCATCAAGAGTATATCTGGCATAGGCTTTGGTACTTGAAAATATGGCCACCTCGGGAGTTCTTCCTTCAGGAGAAACGATTACCAGGTATCCTTGTGCGCTTAGTTGTATCTCTGAGCTGGTGATGTTGGTTGAGATTGAGTTCCGGACCCAGAAATATACGCTCATACATCCGACATAGTCCTGAGGCAGTTCTTCTGGTGGTGTTGTTCCAGCATCAACCTTTACCAAAACGAGATTAGTAGAGCTTAGATCTTCGATGGAGTTGGTTAGTACATTGGCTGCTACCCAAGCGATTGCGGGAATACTGGGATCGCTCATTTCCCGGAAGTGTTGCGGTCCATTTGTGGCGGTAAGATTTGCCATGGGTAATCCCATGAAAAGGGCCAGCAAAATGTTTCCGGATAATTTCATATTTCTATTTTGCCCCAACGTCAGGGGTCAGCGGACGGCGCACTTTGTGCGACGTACGCTGCACCCCATTGTTGGCATTCTTTCCATGCATTTCCAAATCGTTTTTTAAGAATGATATCGTGCTCGTAACGCTTCTGTTCTGTGAGTGAAATAATATCATCTGCTATATCGTTGGCGTAGCGATAGCAGTCTGATGCGTAAAATCGCACAACATGCCACCCGTTAGATATGAACCAGTTGTTGCGTCGACCGATCTTGGCTTGCATGTCTTCATCGTCGCGCTTGAAATCCCCGTCAATTTCGACATCGATTCGCAAACCGTAGAGTGGGCGAATTACTGAAATATCCGTTCTGTAACAATATTTGGGGTCGCTGTTGCTGGACTGTTTCTGCTGGTATGTGTGCTCGAACCCGCGCGCATCAAGGGCTTCGAGAATATTGCGTTCGGCCGCGCTGTCGGGTTCACATGCGGGGCAAGTCGGCTGTGATTTCTTCATCATTAACTTTATACGCAATGACGGGAATTTGGGCTCAAGAACCATTATATATAATATACAAAGAAAGACATGGAGAATGATTAAAGTGGGCCACACGGTAATCATATATTTGTTAATGTTTGGCAACCAGCACAAGATGAAACAGGCAACATGCCCAACGCAGAAAAGGCCGTTCAGTAGCGAATTCTCCAAAAGAGATGGAATCCATGCGTCGGGTTGGGGCGATCGATAATAATACCAGAGTGGCTTTCGCGCGGATTCTAAGGCAGGGGGAATGGGAATGCTCTTGTCCGATGCCTTTTTAGTTGATGATTCACCCAAAAACCGACGTTCCATTGAAGTCGGGCGGTGTCGAGTCGAAATTGTCGACGGCGGAACAGTAATGTCTTTTGAGCATACTGGGCAGACAACGATATCGCCGGGATTAGCTTTAAGGCTCCCCGGAAGATGGAGTTCGATGTGGCAAAAAGAGCATGGAAATACTGCATCCATTTATACTCGATATTAGAGCAAATCTTTACTGCCATCGCTATGTTGGCAGCAGTACTTTATCTTTTGCCTTAGTTCTTCGAGCTGTCGTTCATGTTCTGCCTTTCCGATCAACCCAGCCTGCTGGGTTTTCCAGACATTAGTGAAGTCTCTGACGTGCTCGTAAATCTCTCCGTATCTTGTGACGTCTTCCTGAGTAAGTTTGGGGCAATCCTTCGATATGTTCACTTCTAGCCATCCTCTTGTGCGAGGCTTACGGCTAACTCGGAGCAGCACGGACAGAAACATGTAGAATCTCTCCACGTCGCTTGGGTGCCAAGATTCGGGGTATGACTTTATCCATCTTTCGTACCAAGGCATTACTGATGGGGGCAAATTATTCATAGTCTACTGCCAACAGTATTTATTCTACGAACTTTCGTTGTCTTTATGCGGGGGGCGACTCTTCCATATGGGTGCGATCATAGGCCGAATGGGCGGGGGAGTCAACGGGGCGAATCGGCTGGGTTGCAGGGGGTTCGGTCGGGGTGCGACGTGGTGTCAGCGGGTTGAGGTTGTCTTTATGTCGGATTCGCAAGGGTGGGGGCAAGGTTGGAGAGGGCTAAAGCAGAGACACAGAGACTACAGACTAGAGACTATAGACTAGAGACTAGAGACTACAGACTAGAGACAGAGCCTAGAGACAGGAGACTGGAGACTGGAGACGACAGACTATAGACTACAGACTAGAGACTGGAGAATGGAGACGACAGACTAGAGACTAAAGACTAAAGACTAGTGACTAAGGACTGGAGGCAGGGGACAGGAGACTGAAGATGTGGGAATGGGGCTTACACAGGCGGGCAGGCAGGCGTCTCGGGCGACGAGGGGGGGGGGCCAATTAATAATTAAGAATTGAGAATTAAGAATTGGGGCGGAAATGGAGCCGGGACGTCCTCGTCCGGCGGGGCGAAATCGCAATATCCAACACGGATGACCGGCTTAGGGGCCTTTTCGCGGGGGGAGGGAGCGGGCGCGGCGGATGGCGGCGGGGCCGTGTTGTTGGCGGATCTGGTCGACGGTCTGGTCAAGTTTCTCTTTTTTGGAATGGGTCTCGACGGTGGCGCCGAACAGGTCGAGTTGCCGGGCGCCTTCGTGTTCGACGAGGCCGGTGACGCCGAAGCCGATGAGGCGGACGGGCTGTTCGAGGGCGACCGCGCGGAAGAGCTCCTGCGCCAGGGATTGCAGGTCTTCTTCGACGCGGGTGGGGCGGGGAAAGGGGCGCTGGCGGGTGAAGGTCTCGAAGTCCTTCCAGCGGACCTTGAGGCGGGCGCCGGTGGCGAGGCGTCCGTCGGCGCGGAGGCGGCGGGCGACATCCTCGACGAGTTCGAAGAGGGTGTCGTCGAGGGTGGCGCGCGATTTTTCGTCGCGGAGGAAGGTGTGTTCGCGGGAGAGGGTTTTCTCGCGGACGTCGAGTTCGATCTCGCGCGGGTCCTCGCCGAAGGCGAGCGCGCGCAGGTGCGCGGCGTTGTGGGGGCCGACGACGGATTGGAGGAGGGCGGCCGGCGCGTCCTGGATGTCGCCGATGGTGTGGAGGGCGGCGCGGTCGAAGGCTTGGCGGGTGACCTTGCCGACGCCCCAGAGGCGGGTGACGGGCAGGGGGCGCAGGAAGGCGACGATGGCTTTCTTCTCGAAGGGCACGACGAAAAGGCCGTCGGGCTTGCGGAATTCGCTGCCGAGCTTGGCGAGGAACTTGTTGGGGGCGACGCCGACGGAGCAGGTCAGCGCGGTTTCGGCGAGGATGTCGGCCTTGATGCGGCGGCCGATCTCCTCGCCGGGGCCGTAGAGGCGCAGGGAACCGGTGACGTCGAGGAAGGCTTCGTCGATGGAGAGGCCCTCGACGAACGGGGTGTAGCGGCCGAAGATCTCGAAGACCTGGGCGGAGACCATTTCATAGAGGTGCATGTTCGGCGGCACGAAGATGGCGCGGGGGCAGCGCTGGCCGGCCTCGCGGGAGGGCATGGCGGAATGGACGCCGAAGACGCGGGCCTCGTAGGAGGCGGTGGCGACGACGCCGCGCTCCGTGGGCGGCGCGCCGACGACGAGGGGCTTGCCGCGGTATTCGGGATGGTCGCGCTGCTCGATGGCGGCATAGAACGCGTCCATGTCCACATGGAGGAAGACGCGGTTGCGGGAGGGGGAGTCGGTCATGGGGCCGCCTCCGGGATCACCAGCGGACCGGCTCGTTGGCTTCGGTGCGAGCGGGGATCGGTTTGCGCGGCAGATCGACGCGCGGCACGAGGGCGTCCGGCTTCGGCGTCGCCGGCTCCGCCTTTTTCGCCGGGGGGGGCGGGGTCGGCTCGGTTTCCGGCGGATCCGCGTCCCGGCCGGGCGCGGCCGGGGCGGCGGCCTTTTTTGACTTGGGAGCCGCCGGCAAGGGCGCGCCGGACAAATCGAGGATGCGCCATGCCGCCCAGTCCACCGGAAGCGAACCTTTGGAAAGCTTGGCGCCGGCCAGGATCTTGTCCGGATCGCCCAGCAGGGCGAGCGGCACGCGCAGGGCGATCTCGTCGTCGCCGGCGGGGACCTGTTCGACGGCGTCGTCCGGCTGCGGGTCGTCCAGATCCCTCACGGCGAGGATCTTCCGGGGCGTCAGCTCGATGGCGATCTTGGGCATGTCCCCGAACGGAACGTCGGCGCGATAGCCGAAGAGCGAGACGGTGAGGGCCACGGAGGGGGAGAGGGGCTCGGAGAAGCGGAACGAAAGGGTCAGGTGGGTGCCGTCGCCCGAAATGGCGCGTTGCGTGAAATCGTTGTCGTGGTCGTCGAGGGCGGAGGTTTCGGCGGTGTTCTGATCGGCGATGGCGGCCCACGGTTCGGACTGCCGGGAGAGGTCCTGGAAGAGATCTTCGTCGGGGCGGAACTGGGACAGGTCGTCTTCGGCGATTTCGACGGACCCGGCCCCGCCGGGCAGGGCGAGGTCGGGGAAGTCGCCGAAGAGCTCGCTCTTGCGGATGAAGGAATCGAGATAGGCGGCCGCATCCAGATATTGCGAGTGGTGGCGCCGGATGGCGGCGAGCTTGTTGGAGACCTGGAAAGGCGCCAGCACCATTTCCCGCCAGGCGATTTCCTCGTCGAGGAAGTGGGGCGGGGCGGCGGGGCGCATGGGGTGGTAGCGGCGGGGCTCGGGCCACTGGGTGAAGTGGACGGGGGCGGCGAGGATCTCAGGGGCGATGCCGTCGGCGGCGAGGTTCCACAAGGCGACGCGGGTGAACAGATGGAGCGCGCGGTGGTCGACGTTGTGATCGGCCGGGTGGGAGACGACGATGTGGGTGGGGCGGAACTCTTGGATGACCTCGGCCAGGTCGTCCAGGATGTCCTCGCCGGCGTAGGCGGAGCCGGGGGTCAGGGCGCGTTGGTAGGGGACGGCCGTGGCGCGCGTGAGCGTGGAGCGGTACGGGGGGACGGCGCGCCAATGGTGGTTCCAGATGTCGAGGGTGCCGGTGTCGGGATAGCCCAGGAAGACGAGGTCGTTGGTGGACAGTCCCAGCTGGGTGGCGGCGGCCACGCCTTCATTTTGGCGGAGCGTGCCCATGGCGCGGACCGCGCCCGGCATCCGCACCGGATGCTTGCGCGTGAAGAGGAAGGCGATTTCGTTGTTGTCGCCCATGGTGAAGAAACAGACGCGCACGGGCACGTCGAGGGCGAGGGCCTCCTGGATGAGGCCGCCGGCGGCGAGGGATTCGTCGTCGGGATGGGGCGCCAGCACCAGGATGCGTTCGTCGCCGCCCAGCAGGAGGGGCTCGGTCCAGGCGCACGGCGGCGGGGGGGCGGCGAGCAGGAGGGCGGCGAGGGCGGACGCATGGAGGGGGCGGAAGGTCATGTCAGGCGCCTCCGGGCTTCGACTGCAGGAAAGCGAAATAGACGGCGCCGAGCAGCAGGAGGAAGGAAACGGCATGGTTCCAGCGCAGTTTTTCGCCGAGGACGAGGATGGCGAAGACGGAAAAGACCGCCAGGGAAATGACTTCCTGGATGATCTTGAGCTGGGTGGCCGAGAAGGAGGCGTAGCCGATGCGGTTGGCGGGGACTTGGAAGCAGTACTCGAAGAAGGCGATGCCCCAGCTGATGAGGATGACGGCGAACAACGGCCACTTGGCGCCGCGGAGATATTTCAGATGCCCGTACCAGGCGAGGGTCATGAAGAGATTGGAGATGGTCAGCAGGATGACGGTTTTCATATGAAATATGCCATGACTCATCTTACGGCAGGACTTTCCCGCTGCAAAGGCAAAAGAAAAGGGAGATTCCGGGGCCCGCGCGGCGACCGGGCCCATGGAGGCAAAAGGCTGGCGGGGGGGGCGGGGGGGGGG
>SABN01000301.1 GCA_009928955.1 Opitutia bacterium
CCTGCCGTGCTCCGCAACGATGAACTTGATTTCTCCCGCGACGGCGAGGGCGGACTTTCCTCCGGCAAGCTCCTTCTCCACAGCTTTGATTTTGGAGTGAATGACCGCGCTGTATTCCGCGAGACGCTTGAATTCGGGAGGGTATCGCTTCGCCGCCTCCTCAGCGCGCTGTTCCACATCCGGGAGCGAGACCTGTGCGGCTTCTTCCAGCCTGCTTCGCAGGTCGTCCAGCGCTCTGCTCCTGTGGATGTCGAGGCTGCGGGCCCAGCGGATATTCTGTTCCAACAGCGACCGCTGCGACGCCGCAAGGGATGCCATGCGCCGGAGTTCGCCGGCGAGTTCTCTGCCTGAGGCGACCGACTTCGCGTCCTGCACCTCCTGCGCCATCCCCTGCTCGCGAAGCGTCGCGCCGCTGACTTCAAGAGTGTTCAGGGTGTCGAGAGCCTCTCCCGCAAGGAAGATCACCGTCTCCGCACCGCCGACGATAGCCCCTCCGGCCCATTTCCCGCTCACCTTGGCGAGTTCGAAGGCTCCCTTGACTGTTCCGTAGGCGGTTCCCTTCAGCGACGCTTCGGCCGCGATCCTCATCTTCACCGCAAGGCTCTCCGGATCCTCTCCTCTGCTCCTGTAGTACTCCTTGAGCTCTTCCACGCGCTTCTTCGTGTACTCCGCCGTGTCCCTGCCCGCGGCGTCGACGGTCGCCCGAAGCGTCATGTCGTAGGCGAAATTGAGCGCGGTTCTGCCGTAGTCGGGATTGCCCGACGTTCTTTTGTTTTCCTCCGCCATGGCGTTGTACCCCGCCAGAAGCGCGGAAACGATGCCCGCTCCCTTGAGGAGGCTCGTACCGGGAGCAGGGGATTTGACGCCGGCCGCCGGCTTCTTCATTTCTGCCGCAACCTCTTTGGCGAAACCGCCGCCGAGCCTCCCCTCGATACTCGCAAGGGCGTCCCCCTGCCGGGCGGGGGGCAGCCCCTTCAGCGTGCCTGCAATCGCCTCCCTCAAGGCGGCGCGTCGCTCGGGGGACTGAGCGGAGACGGCAAGATCGCCGAGTGTGTCCGCATAGTTGCGCAAGGCCTTCTCGGTAAGATGGCCGCTCATCGCATCGACGGCCGCCTCGGCGCGGCGGTGCTGTACATCCGGGCCGCGCGCCCCCGCCGCGCCGAGCAGCGGAGCAGTCTCCCCCGAGGCGCCGCGGAGGCTTCGCTCGAG
>SABN01000302.1 GCA_009928955.1 Opitutia bacterium
GGGTGCTCGGCCCACACGGCGCGCCAGTCCACGTCGCCGATCTTGCCGCCCGCCTTGTACTCCGCGCACATCTCGATGTACGCCGACCTGTAGCTGCGGTAGTGCCGCATGCACAGCGTGCGCCAGTGCTCCACCACCGCTTCGGTCATCCACCGGCTTTTGCCGAGTCCCGACTGCTTCGCCCGGTTGACAAGGGCGTGCCAGTCGCCGGAATCGCGGAATGCGTAATACTTCCGCTCCAGGCTCTTGTAGGCCCAGCCGCGCCGGTGCCCGTTCTGGTCCGCCACCGCCGCCAGGTGGCAGAGCGCCATAGACGGCTCCGCCAGGCACACCTTGATTACCGCCAGCAGATCCAGCACCTCATACTTCACGTCATCGTCCAGCCGGGCGAACTCGCCCAGGTCGCACTTCGGGATCGTCGCCGTGATCCCCGCGCCAACCGTTGTCGTGACTTTCATGACCATTCTCCTTTCAGGCCTTGGCCAAGGCCGCCTTCACCTTCTTGCCGACGCCCACAAGCGTGTCGTTAATGTCCTCCAGCTGCGCCTTCGTCAGCACGGCGAAGCTCTCCCGCTTCAGCCCGTACTCCACCAACATCTTCTTGATGTTCGTCCACACGCCCTCTGCCGCCGTGATCGTCTGCGCGTTGTTGTTCTCCTCGATCTCCTTCTCGCTCCATGCCCGGAACGACTCCTTGTCCGCGTCCGGCCAGATCTCGAACGGCTTGTTCTGGAGGTGCACGTTCTCCGCCTGATAGCGCGCCACCAGGTAGTTTCCAGGCCGGAACCCGCCCTTCGCCTTCTTCGGCTTGATGCGGTATTTGTCCAGCAGCTCGGCCATGTTCATCTCACCGACGAACGTCTTGACCGCCTCCGCAAACTGACCGCTGTCCTGATCCGTCCGCATCAGGAACGAACCGTACTCGCTCGGCGGCGGCAACATCAGCTGCCCGCCCGTCTCCCGCAGGAACACGTCCGCCAGCTTCCCGTAATACTGCGCCTGCCGCTCGCTGAAGTTCGGGAACTCCGCCGCCACCCACTGCTCGTACATGCCCTTACGGATCAGCTCCTTGGCCGCCCGCAGCGCCATGCCAACGGTCACCCCGGTAAACGTGTCCGCCACCGTGATCTTCCGGCTCGCTGCCAGCCCGCGCTCGATGCACAGCTTGATCGAGTCCAGCCGCGCCGCGTCATCCTGCCGCCGCAGCAG
>SABN01000303.1 GCA_009928955.1 Opitutia bacterium
GAAGAACACCTGCACCAGGCGGAAACGCCGGCCGATGGTGCGACTGTTGCGGAACAACTGGCGCAGCTGGCCCGGCCGGGCGTCGGTGGAGATGTCGAAATCCTTTGGTGTGCGGCCCAGGTACAGGTCGCGCACCCCGCCGCCGACCAGGTAGCCCTTGAAGCCGGCATCGCGCAGGCGGTAGAGCACCTTGAGCGCCTCCCGGTCCAGCTGGTGTTCGCGGATGGGGTGGCCCGACTCGGGAATGATGGTGGCGGTAGGCGGTACCTCCGCAGCCTGATCGTCGGCCGCACGCCCCGGGTGTTCAATGCTCATGTGGACGGTCCGAACCGGCGGGCGGTCTTTTGCCGGCTGTTCACGAGGCCACCGGTTTTGCCGCGGCTATTCCCGGGACATTTTCCTTGTACACGGACTCCGCCGCCTTGACGAACCGGTCGAAAATCTCGCGCACCGAGAGGATTTCTTTCATCTTGTAGGTGTTGGCCCCGGAAAACACCAGGCCGTTGTCCACATCGCCCGTGCACGAGGCGTTCAGCCGGTCAGTGATGCAGTATTTGTGGCTACATTTTTTCAAACACTTGAAACGACAGGTATCGGCCTTTATTTCGGCGCCGCTCAGCATCTTCTCGACAAAGGGTGTTTTGACTGCGCGCCCGGGCATGCCCACCGGCGAGGTCACCAGGACGATATCCTCCTTGCCCGCCTTGAGGTAGGTCTCCTTGAACTTCTCGGAGACCGAACACTCCTTGCTGAGCACGAAGCGGGAGGCGATCTGCACGCCGTCGGCACCATATTTGTCCATCATTTCAGCCATCTCGTAACCGTCCGTGATGCCGCCGGCGGCAATCAGCGGAATCTTCGAGATCACCGTGCGGATGGTCGGAAAGAGTTCACGCAGGGGCTTGTCCGTGCCCAGGTGGCCGCCAGCCTCGGTCGCCTCGACGATCACCGCGGCGGCCCCCAATTTTTCCGCCAGGGTGGCGAAGGCCGGGGAGGAAACGATGGAGACTATGGGAATATTGTGGTCCTTGCCGATCTTGAAGATGTCTCGGGAGAACCCGGCGCCAGTGATGATCATGTCCGCCCCGGCCTCGATGGAGCCCATAACCAGGTCGTAAAAGTCCTTCATGGCGTACATGATGTTCACGGCGATGACACCCCTGGTGGCCTTCTTGGCCTTGCGGATGTCCTCCTGCAGCTCCGGC
>SABN01000304.1 GCA_009928955.1 Opitutia bacterium
CGCGCCTCCTCCACCGAAACAGGCCCTTCGAATTCGAGCGAACGCAACAGACGGGAGACGCGCTCCGGCTCCGGATGAAAGAGCTCCAGCCGGAGGAGCGACAGGCCGCGATCTTCGAGCCTACCCGCGGGATGCGTCTCCCCCGCTTTCCACTGGATCAGCGAAGGGGCGAGCCCCCCGAGCGCGAGCGAACCGTCGGCGGAGATGGTGATATGCCATTCGAGTGAACCGCGCGTCATGGCCTCCACTTCGCCGAGACGTTCGGACGCCGCCGTTGAAGCCGTGTAAATATCCTCCGTGCGCGCCACCCACGCGCCAAGCCCCGGCGCGGAGTCCGGACGAAGCGTATCCAGGCCGAACCAGCGCGGCCGCCCGGGCCGCTCCGCATTCGGGTTGGGCGCGATCACTTCGAGATACACGGTCTCCCCCAGGCGCAGGAGCATATTGTGCGTCCCCATCCGGGGGTGCTCCCCTCCCGGCTGCGGAGAGACCCCAAGCGCCTCGCGGATGAATTCGGCCCCACTCTCAAGCGACGGGGCGGTTACAGCTATATGATCGATGCAACAGCGCATCTTCTCAACCTCCTTCAATGAATGGAATCCTGCCGATGCGGCGCTTACGGCCGAGAAGGTTCACCCTTCCCGCGGGCCTCCAGCAGATCGACGTACGCACGGTCGACGAGGGCCGACTGCGGAATCGCCAACGCCGCCAGAAGCTCTTCCGCTTCGCGGACTCCGTCGGCCTCCGGCTCCCCCTCTTCGAGGACCACCTCCAGCTCAAGGAAGTTGCCCAAATCCTCCACGCGGTCGATATGCACGCGCGTCCGCCCGACCAGGAAGAGCGTCCGTCGTTTGCGCACCCGCCCCGCCTGTCCCAAAGCTTGCGCAAGAGTCTCCCGCATCGCGTCGGCATTCTCCACGGGAGCGATACTGTAGAACGACGTCTTCGGCCCCTCCGTATCCGGACGCTTGTAGAAGATGAGCTGCCCCGCGCCGTCCGAAAAGGCGCGCAGCTTCAGCCTCCCCTCCGGACAGCGGAAGAACGTATCGTCCTGGGCGATCTCCTCGGGGCCGGACGTCGCCATCCGGCCCACCCTGGCCGTCAGCTCCGCGACATTTCCAGCCCGCGCCTTGATCTCGACGTTCCGCGCCATCGTCCTCAGAGCGAGTACAGCTCGCCGAACTTCCCGCGCAG
>SABN01000305.1 GCA_009928955.1 Opitutia bacterium
TTTCCAGAGCCGCCAGCATGCCGTCCGTCCACACCGACGGTTCCACCCACGCCCAGCGGGCGCGGATGTCTCCCCCTTGCTTAGGCGTCGCCGCCACTGGCGAGGGTCTCGCTTCCGTCTTTGTGTCCATATGGCATCCACCTCCCTGCCCCGCCTTCGCTCCACGCCCGTTACGGCGCTTCACCGCTACTACGCGGGCTCTGACTTCCCGCCGCCTCTCCTACCCGGACGGCGGGATCTCCCCGCTTAACGCTTGACACTTCCCAACGTTCCGACACCAACCACCCCATGCCGTCCCTCGGTCGTTTTGACACGCTACCCTTCAACGCCGCGGGCATGCCCGGCAACCGGGCCATCTGGGCTTCGCCCCTAGCCAGAGGGCTCGCCACCGCACAAGGCCGAATCGTGTTCGACTTCCGCCTTCGGACCGCCGGTTCCTTTCCCGTTGCTCCCCACCCCGCCTCGCGGCGACGCAGTTACGTTCAAGTACAGACCGGAGAGCGTCTGTCTGGAGAGGACTCGCACCTCTCTATGTCAAGCGCCACACGGGCGCACTGGCATGGGCGTCCCGCCCATGAGGCCGCGGGCGGGACGCCCGCGGCGCGGCTGGAGTCGTCACGACATGGGAGTGGCAGTTGTTGGCCTTGGAGCTCGACGGCATGTGGAGCCACCGCACGGGAACATGCCGCGGCATTGCCCCCCTCATTCATGGGCGTTCCGCCCATGAACCACGGGCGGGACGCCCGTGCCACTGCCGGAGCGCCGCCGTGGACTTGACGCCAAGATGGAGGGCTGCGAAAGACGGAAACACCTTTTCGGGGAACCTCAAATTCCGCGAGCGTCCCAAGCGGAACTCTGAGATTTCCGAGTTTTCCGAGTCCATAAAAAGGAGGAAAGGCGAAGGAACTCCGAGTTTTCCGAGTCCATAAAAAGGAGGAAAGGCGAAGGTGGATTCCGCCTTGGAGGGCGCTGGGCGGCGGCCCGCGCCGCAGGAAGGAGGAGTGGTGGAGATGGTTGAGCCTCCAACCCGAAAATCTTTCCCCAAAAACAAGAAATCGCCAAATAGTAGCATGGAACATCCAATATCGAAGTGGAAAACAAAAGGCAGGAGTGACGAGCAAAGACCCGTCACAAGAACAGCGCTTGCCTCGGCGCGGCAAATCCTTCCCTTTCCTTCATGCATTTCCCTTCGA
>SABN01000139.1 GCA_009928955.1 Opitutia bacterium
CACCGGATGCCGGTGATCATCCTGACGGCGCGCGACACCTTGCCGGAGCGCGTGGCGGGATTGGAAGAGGGGGCGGACGACTATCTGACCAAACCTTTCGCGTTCGCCGAGCTGCTGGCGCGGATCCGCGCGCGGCTGCGGCGCGCGGTCGCGGAGACCGAGAGCGACGTGTTGCGCGTCGGCGAGTTGGAAATCGACCGTCTTCACCGGCAGGTGCGGCGGGCGGGGCGGCTCGTGGAGCTGACGGCGCGCGAGTTCGACGTGCTGGCGCTGCTGGCGCAATGGCGCGGGCAGCCGGTCTCGCGCGACTTGCTGGCACGGGAAGTTTGGAAAGTGAACCGGCGGCTGACGCCGTTGGACAACGTGATCGACGTGCACTTGTCGCATCTGCGGGAGAAAATCGACCGGGACCAGCCGGCCAAGCTGATCCAGACCGTGCGGGGCGTGGGTTTCCGGCTGGCGGAGGAAACGCCATGAGCTTTAAATTCCGGTCGCGGACGTTCCTGTACCTGCTGGTCCTGCTGGGGCTGTTCGTGGCGAGCCAGGCGACGATCTACACGGCGGTGGAATACACCCACCGCCGGGCGAATCCCTACGAATCGTTCCGGGAAGGCCTGGAAGAAGTAGTCGAGGGCGTGGGGCTGACGCTGCTGCTGCTGCCGATTCTGGCGGGCGTGGCCTGGGGGCTGGCGCGGCGAATTACCCGCCCGCTGCATGCCGTCGCCGCGACGGCCAAGCGCATCCGCGGGGGGCGGTGGGAGGAGCGCATCGAGACGGCGACGATGCCGGACGACGAGACGAAGAGTTTGGCGGAGACCGTGAACGCTGCGTTCGACGGCTATGCGGGCGCGCTGAAGAAACTGGAGCGGTTCAGCGGCGACGCGGCGCACCAGTTGAGGAATCCGATCGCGGCGATGCGCAATCTGGGCGAGGTGGCCTTGAGCCGTTCGCGCACGGCGGCAGAATACCGCGAAACGCTGGAAACCATGCTGGGCGAACTGGACCGGCTGACGCGGATCGTCGAGCAGCTTCTGCAACTGTCGCGGCTGGATGCCCGCGCGCTGCAGGCGCGGTTCGCGCTGATTCCGCTCCGCTTCGTGGTCGAGCAAGTGCGGCAGATTTACCAGCCGCTGGCCGAGGCGCGCGGGGTGGATTTCGTCGTGGCCGCCGGATCGGCGGACGAGCGGGTGGACGGGATCGAAGAGCTGTTGGTGGAGCTGTTGGGCAATCTGGTGGACAACGCGCTGCGGCATACGCCCAAGGGCGGAACGGTTCGGATCGACGTGGCCGAGGAATCCGGCGGCGGCGTCCGGCTGGCGGTGACGGACAGCGGGCCGGGGATTCCAGACGAGTTCGCGCAGAAAATATTCGACCGTTTCTCGCAGGTGCCGGGCGGAGACCCCGGCAAGGCGGGGCTAGGCCTTTCCCTGGCGGCGCAGATCGCGGCGGTGCACGGCGGAGCGCTGGCGCTGGCGAATCCGGGCGAGCCGGGGGCGCGTTTCGAATGCCGATTGCCGATCGTCAAGGCCTCGTTTCCGCCCGCTTAATTGAACGACCAGAAGGAAGGGAGCCAGCCCATCTCTTTCAGTCCTTCCGCCAGTTCGATCAGTCCCACGATCCAGACAAACCACAGCGCGCTGAACATGTGTCGCCGATAGACGACGGGGTTTACCGTGTAGGATGCGGGCTCGGTAAATCGTGAAAACTTCGGGAAAAAGGCCGGGACCCGCTTGGCGTAATCGTCGAAATCGCTCCCAAAGTGTTCCCGGAGGCGTCGCTCTTCCTTCCGGACGACCAGCGGGTAATACAGGGCCATCACGATCAGGAGGGCGAGAGGGAAGGTAAACGTTTCCGTGCAAAGTCCGATGCCCAACGCCCCGAATGTGCTGAAAAAATACAAGGGGTTTCGGCATATAGAATAGGGGCCTTGCGTAATCAAGACCCGATCTTTGTAGCCGGCAATATAGACGGAGCACCACATGCGGCCCAACGAGCCAATGGAGACAAAGACCATGCCCATGAAGAACAAGGCGGTCGTCACCATTTCGCTCCGCGTTTCCCATCGACTGGTCGAGAAAACCAGAAAAAAGACTGCCAAGGCGGAGGCCAAACGGGAAAAAGGAATCCGAAGTTTTTCGCAGCGTGTTTTCATGGGTCTTTCATTGCGCCGGCGACGGGGTGTTCGCCGGGAGCATGGCATCCGCGCGATTGAATTCCAGCCACACGTATTGGCCGCTGCCGGAGCGGAACTCGCGGGTCGCGCCGGAGAGGCGGGGAGCGTCCGCGGGCCAGGCGTCGAAATCGCGTTTGAGGAAGACGACCAAGCCTCGCTGTTCCCGTTCCATGGCGGCCAGCAGTTTCTCCGGCGTGCGCACGACCTCGCCGCGGCGGTTGGCGTAATACGCCAGGATTTCGCCGTTGATCTTGTAGATCAGCACGGGACGGTTTGCCGGCAGGCGCGCTTGGGCCGCGCGGGCGAATTCGACCGGAGTCTTGAGCGGATTGACGGCCGGATAGATGAACAAGCCGACTGCGCCTTGCACGGCGAGCAGGACCAAGGCGGCCAACCGGAAAAAACTGGGCGGAGGATTGTTCCCGCGGGCTTCGCGCCAGAGGGCGATGCTCCCAAGCATAGCGGCGAGTCCGGCGGGCCAGAGGGTCCAGCCGAGGATGGGCAACTTCGGATAGAAGCTTGCCGCCAGAAGCCCACATCCCGCAACGGGCAGCAGCAGGAGAAAGGAGCCGCGCGCGAACCGGGCCCAGCGGAACTTGGCCGCATCCAGATCGGGCCAGGCCGCGCCGATCAAAATGGCCACAGCGGGGAACGCGCCGAGGACATAGATGTTGCGTTTCGAGGTCATCAGGCTGAAGAAAACGAAAATGAATCCGATCCAGCCGCCGAGCCGCCGGAGAAGCGGACGCCGGGATGGATCGCGAAAAGCGATTAAAAAGGCCGCCGGCAAGCAGAGCGTCCATGGCAGGAGGTCGGCGGGAGCGGTGGTGAGGAAATAGAAGAAGGGTTGCCGGTGGCCGAGTCCGCCGGCGGCGCGTTTGAGATTTTGCGAGAACAGAAGCTCGCGGAAATAGCCCTCCGGCGCGCCTTGGAGCCAAGCCAACCCCAGCCATGCGGCAGGCAGAGCGAGGGCGATGAATGGGCCCCAGAGCCAATGCGATTTCTTGAGGAGGCGGCCTTCGCCGGCGGCGAGGCGGGCCGTTGCGTAGGCGCCGGCGGGGATGAGAAGGCCGACGGGGCCTTTGGTCAGGATGCCCAGGCCCATGCAGAGCCACGCCAGCGCGGGTTTCCAGCGCGTGGGGGCGTCGTCGTTCAGGAAGAGGAGCGCCAGCGCGCCCATGGTCCAGCCAAGCAGAGGCCCGTCCATGCGGGCAAATCCGATTTCATGCCAGAACAAATAGGTGGTGCACAGCGTCAGCGCGGCGGGCCAGGCGGCTTTGGCGCCGGCCCAGCGTTCCGCGAGGCGCGCGGTGGCCCACAAGGCGAGAATGCCCGCGAAGAAGCCGGGCAGGCGCACGGGAAGGCGTCCGATGGGCAGGGTGGTCGCATGAGAAGCGAGGTTGATGAGCCAGAAGAGGAGCGGCGGCTTGTGGGCGTAATACGCGCCGCTGCGGAAAGGCACGAACCAGTGGGCGTCCTGCGCCATCTCACGGGCGACGTAGGCATAGCGCACCTCGTCGGGCTGCCACAGGTCGCGGCGCAGGTATTCGCCGCCCCAAAGAAGGGCGGCGAGGAGAAACAGATGCCAAGCGGTGGGGCGTTGCATGCCCACGACCTTTCAGGAGACCGCCGCCTGCGCGGCTTTATGGCGGTGGATGAGGATCAGGTTGCGGACATAGACGAACAGGCCGACCAATTGGCCGAGGGTGATGACGGGATCCTTGCGCCAGACCGCATAGAACAGCAGCAAGCTGCCGCCGCCGATCGACAGATACCAAAACGAAACCGGGACGGTGGATTTCCCTTTTTTCTCGGAGGCGATCCACTGGACGAGGAAGCGGGAAAAGAACATCACCTGCCCTAGCATGCCCAGCATGCCCATCGGACTGGCGAGAACATCCATGAAATGCTTCAGCGTTTCCATTGCGGTTTCTCCACCCGGATCGGGCGATGGCGTTTTTGCATCCAACGAACGGCCCAGAGATCCCAGAGCGTTTCCTTGAGGCGGCCCCAGTTGGTATATTTGCTGGCTCCGGCGGTGCGGGGGCGGTGGTGGACGGGAATCTCCTCGATGCGGGCGCCGGCCATGGCCAGCAGGGCGGGGATGAAGCGGTGCATGCCGCGGAACTGCATGGGAAGATCGCGCGCCCATTCGGCGCGGAAGGCCTTGAGCGTGCAGCCGGTGTCGCGGATGCTCTCGCGGAGGATGCGGTTGCGGACGGCGTTGGCGAGACGGCTGCCGAAGCGCTTGGACCAGGAATCCCGCCGGGTGGCGCGATATCCGCAACAGAGGTCGCAGGAATCCAGTTTGGCGACCAGTGCGGGGATGCCGGACGGATCGTTCTGGCCGTCGGCATCAAGCGTGACGAAAATGTCGCCGCGAGCGGCGCGGAAGGCGGCGCCAAGGGCGGCGCTTTGGCCGGAATTGGCCGCGAGGCGCATGACGCGCAGTTCCGGATGTTCCGAGCAAAGGGCCTTCAGGCGGGCGGGAGTGCCGTCGGTCGAGCCGTCATCCACCACGAGAATTTCGAACGATTTGACCATTCCATGCAGAACGCAAACCATCTCGCGCACCACGGACTCGATGCAGGGCTCTTCGTTGAAGGCCGGCAGCAAGATGGAAAGATCGATCTTCCCGCGGCCATCGGCGGCGGGGGGCAACAAGGGGATTGTGCCCGCGATATCCATGCCAACGAGTATCGGCCGGTGACCCGGCGAATTCAAAGCCGGCATTCTGAAGATTGATTCAGGTTGGTTCTGGAGCGGACAAAACCCGGGCGACAAAAAATGCGCCCCGGATTGCTCCGGGGCGCGGCGGGCCGTTATCTCTTAGGCCTTGGGGGCGGCCGGAGCTGCGACGGCGACGTCGGCGAGCTTGGCGTACTGGGCCCACTTCTTGCCGATTTCGGCCTGGGCTTGTTCCAACAACCGTGCCGCGGTCTCGGGATCGCTCTTGACGAGCATCTTGTAACGGGTCTCGTTGTAGATGTAGTCTTTGAGGGCGATCGTGGCGGCCTTGCTGTCGAGTTGCAGGGGATTCTTGCCCTGGGCGGCGAGAGCGGGGTCGCGGCGGAACAGGATCCAGTGGCCGGAGGCGACGGCGAGCTTCTGCTGCTCGAGGCCGTCCCGCATTTCCTTCATGCCATGCGCGATGCAATGGGAGTAGGCGATGATGATGGAGGGGCCATTGTGGGCTTCGGCTTCCTTGAAGGCCTTGATGGTCTGCGGCGTGTTGGCGCCGAAGGCGACGCGGGCGACGTAGACGTTCTCGTAGTTCATGGCCATCATGGCCAGGTCCTTCTTGGCGGCGTTCTTGCCGCCGGCGGAGAACTTGGCGACCGCGGCGCGCGGGGTGGATTTCGAGGACTGGCCGCCGGTGTTGGAGTACACCTCGGTGTCGAGCACCAGGATGTTCACGTTGGCGCCGGAGGCGAGGACGTGGTCGAGTCCGCCATAGCCGATGTCGTACGCCCAGCCATCGCCGCCGACGATCCAGACGGATTTCTGGACGAGGAAGTCGGCGATGGAGAGGAGGTTCAAGGCCTCGGGCTTGCCGTTGCCGGCGAGCTTGGCCTTGAGAGCCGCGACGCGCTCGCGCTGCTGGGCGATGCCGCCTTCATCCTTTTGGACGGCCGTGAGGATGCCATCGGCCAGTTCGGCGCCGAGGTCGGCCTTGAGGGTTTCGACGAGCTGGCGGGCATAGCGTTCCTGCTGGTCGCAGGTGAGGCGGAACCCGAAACCGAACTCGGCGTTGTCCTCGAACAAGCTGTTGGACCAAGCGGGTCCGCGGCCTTCGCGGTTCTGGGACCACGGGGTCGTGGGCAGGTTGCCGCCATAGATCGAAGAGCAGCCGGTGGCGTTCGCGACGATGGCGCGGTCGCCGAAGAGCTTGCTCAGCAGGCTCAGATACGGGGTTTCGCCGCAGCCGGCGCAGGCGCCGGAGAATTCGAACAGCGGGATCGTGTACTGCACGTCCTTGACCATGCCGAGGTTGAGCTTGGCGCGGTCCATGACGGGCAGGCTTTCGAAGAAGGCGATGTTCTTGCGCTCCTGCTCCACGATGGGGAGCTTGGCGCCGAGGTTGATCGCCTTGCGGGTCGGGTCGGCCTTGTTCTTCTTGGGGCAGGAGGC
>SABN01000140.1 GCA_009928955.1 Opitutia bacterium
CGAGCGCCACGTCATCCGCTACGTCCACGGCGACGCCGAGCCCCTCGCCGGCATCCAGATCCTGCCCGAGGCCCGCCCCGACCTCAAGCAGGAGATGGATATCGACGCCCACCTCGCCGCGCACGGCGTGCGCCTCTCCCGCAACGAGGCCCTGCGCCGCTACCAGCGCGCCGAGTGCGACGCCGCCGACACGTCCGACGCCCCCCTGCTGCCCGCCCCGCAGCCCGGCGCGCTCCCCGCCGCGCACGGCACGCCGCCCGCCCCCGGCGCGGAGCCCGCCGCCGCCGTGCAGGACACCGCCCTCAACGGCGCGCAAGTCCAGAGCATGGTCGCCATCCTGTCCGCCGCCGCGTCCGGCAGCCTGCCGCAGGCATCCGTCATGCCCATGCTGCGCGCCGCCTTCCCCGCCATCCCGCCCGCCACCCTCGAAGGCATCGTCCGCCCGCTCTACGGTTTCGAGGCCTCGTCCGCCCTCGCCAACGAAGCCCTCGCAGGCAACAAGTCCGGAGCCGCCGCAGCCCTCGCCGCCAACACCGACGCCAAACTCTCCGCCTCCGCCCGCGAAGCCATCCTCAAAGCCCTCGACGCCGACCTGCAGCCCCTGCGCGACCGCATTGCGCAAGCCCTGCAAGCCCCCGACGACAAGCTCCAGGACGAACTCCAAAAAGTCCTCGCCGACATCCCCGGCGAAATCTTCGCCAAGGTCGCCGCCTCCGGCAAGCTCGACGCCGCCCTTGCCGACACCATCACCGCCTCCCTCTTCAACGGCCTCGCCGAACAGGCCGCCAAAAGGAGCACGCCATGAACCCCCCCTCCTTCCTCACCCCCTTCATCCTCGCCAACGCCGCGCCCGCCGCCGACCGCGCGCTCGTAGCCCTCGCCAACGAGTTCCGCGTCGCGGCGGACAACAAGCCGCTGCGCATCGCGTACGGCGACTACCCGTACGGCGCGCACAAGCATGCGGACGGCAAGACCTACTTCGTGACCCAGCGCATCGACCGCGCCGCCGCCGAGGCCTGGAGCGCCGCCCTCGCCAACGAGATCGCGCGCGGCGGCAAGGGCATCCCCGTCTACCCCGGCCATCCCGACGTGCCCGACCTCGCCCACAAATACCCCGACAAGCGCGCCTGGGGCTGGGCCGTCAAGATCGAGCCCGGCGCGGACGCTGCCGACCTCTACGTCGCATGGAACGAAGACACCCGCAACGGCTTCGCCTACTTCTCCCCGTACTGGCTCGGCCCGGCCGTCGCCCAGGACGGCCTCAACGTGACCACCCACATGACGACGCTCAAATCCATCGGCCTCGTCAACGATCCCAACATCCACGAATTTCGGCTGCCGAATGAATCGGCCGCCGCCGAGGAAACAAACACCATGAACGAACTCCATAAGTTCATCGCGGCGCTGCTCAAGATCGACCCGAGCAGCACCGAAGAGCAGTTCAAGGCGGCCCTCCAAAAGCTGGCGGACGACAACGCCTCGCTCAAGGCCGCAGCCGACGCCGCCAAGGCCGAGGCCACCCAGGCCCAGACCGACAAGTCCACCGCCGAGACCGCCCTCGCCAACGAGCGCAACGCCCGCATCGACGTGCTGCTCCTGCAGGCCGTCGCCGACGGCCGCGTCACCCCCGCCGGCAAGCCCGCCTGGGAAAAGAACCTCCGCGAAGACTTCGGCAAATTCTCCGTCGCCCTCGCGAACGAGAAACCCCAGATCAAGACCGCCAGCGCGCTCGACGGCGCGCGCCGCACCGGCCGGACGGCCGACGCGCGCGGCCAGATCATGGCCCTCGTCAACGAGGCCAAAAGCAAGGGTATGACCCACGACCAGGCGTGGGCGCATGTGAAGTCCACCAACAAGGAGCTGTTCGCGCTGCAGGCGTGACAGCAAGGGCAGGCCCCGTGCCTGCCAGGAAAGGCATAGCAACCATCATGAAGAATCCCGTTACCGCCGCCCTGGGCGTCATCGCCCTGGCCAACATCTCCGAAGGCTGCCACGCCAACGGCATCATCACCCGCGTCGCCGAAGGCGCGATCACCAAAGGCCAGATCCTCAAGGCCGGCACCGCCGGCAACCAGGTCGCGCCCTGCTCCGAGCTCACCGACAAAGGCCTCTTCGTCGCCCTCGACGACGCCGCCGACGGCGAGCTCGTCCCCTGCGCCGTCCTCGGCAACTACAACGGCACCGTCCTCGTCACCGCCGGCGTCGGCGGCGTCGCCGTCGGCGACACCGTCAGCCCCATCGGCACCGCCGTCACCTCCGGCCTCACCGTCGGCCGCGCCCTCACCGCCGCGACCGAAGGCAACTACATCGAACTCGCGCACAAGGTCTGCGCATAACCCGCCGGGGCCGGCGCGCCCGGCCCCGCAAGGAACCCCCGCAACATGAGCAAACGCATCATCCCCATGTTCGACCTGGCCGTCGGCCGGGACGCCGGCAACAACGCCGTGGGCCAGATCTGCCTGGCAAACGAGGCGCGCTTCAACGCCTCGTTTCTGTCGCAGCCCCTCACCGCCTACACCACCGGCTGGTCCAGCGGCCAGGGCCTCGAAGAGCTGCTCGAGCTGCTCGCCCCCGAAGTCCTCGTCGCGCGGCGCTTCGGCTACAAGAAAGCCGTCAACGCCGAGGCCTTCCTCGGCGAGTCCGACGACAGCGACATCCGCGCCATCGGCGCGGAGTTCAAGGTCGTCGCCTACACCGGCACCGATGCCGACGCCCGCACCTACAACAAGGGCCTCACCGTCCGCATCGACCTCGACGAAGAAGACGACGACCCCATGCTGGAGGAGCGCTACACCGCCGCGCTCATGAAGCGTCTCCTGCGCATGGAGATCCGCCGCGCCATCGCCCTGCTCGACGCCGCCGCCACCAACGATGCCAAGACCTGGGGCACCGCCGCCCCCTCCGACGCCGACATGGACATCCTCGCCGCCATCATCGCCGGCGCGGACACCAGCGGCGTGCGCCCCAGCCGCGTCGGCATGGGCGAGAACGCCTGGAGCAAGCGCCTGCTCACGCTGCGCGCCGGCGACAAGGCCGGGAGCATCGCCAACAGCGGCATGACCACCGAGCAGCTCGCCGGCTTCCTCGGCGTCGAGAAGGTCTTCCTCTGCTCAGAGCGCGTGCAGGCCACCAAGACCACCAAGGGCAACCTGCTCGGCTCGAACGGCGTCTACATGTTCAACGCCATGTCCGGCGCGGGCAAGGACGACCCCTCGAACATCAAGCGCTTCGTCACGCGCAAGGGCGGCGGCAAGTTCAACGTCTACCGCCACGAAGTCACGGCCAAGCTGATCGACATCACCGTCGAACACTACTCGAACATCGTGGCCACCAGCACCCTCGGCGTGCGCAAGCTCACCATCAGCTAGGAGCAGACCGGCATGGCCCTTCCCACGACAGCAGTCTGGCGCAACCCCACGGAATCCGATCTCGCGGCATCCATCTCCGCCGCCGAGATCGAGGCCTACCGCGAGGCCTACGCCGACGCCGACCTGCACGGCGACCCCGTCGCCGCGCTGCTCGCGCGCGGCGTCGCCACCGTGCGCGGCTACCTCCGCGCCAACTCCGCCATCGTGATGGGGCCTGCCGGCACAATCCCCGCATCCCTCGTCGCCCCCTGCATGGACTACATCGCCTTCGACGTCGTCAAGCGCGTCCCCCGCGCCAACACCGACGACCGGCGCACAGCCCGCAGGGACGCGACGAGGCTTTTCGAGCAGGCCCGCTCAGGCGGCTTCTACGTCGAGTCCTACGGCCTGCCCGAGACGCAGGGCTCCTCCCCCGCCTCCGAACTCGCGTCCGTCTCCGCGCGCCGCGCCACCCCCGCCAGCATGGACGGCCTATGATCTACCCGCCCGACAGCGACATCTACAACGCCAACCTCGCCGACCTCGCGCTGCTCAACGTGCAGCTCGCCGTCAAGGCCCGCCTGCGCGCCTGCCCCTGGTTCGCCCCGGTCAACGTCCTCGCCGTCCAGGAGGGCGACATCGTCAACGAGATCGCCCGCTCGCTCGGCACCATGACCAAAGGCTACGGCCTCGGCATGTGCGTCGTAATCGGGACGCCCAACGCGGACGACAGCACCGACAACGCCGCCGCCATCGACCTCGACCCCTTCTACATCGCCGTCGACGTCTACTGCGACCCGCTCACCGTCAACGGCGCGAACGGCGTCAAGCGCACGATGGAAGGCACCGCGCTCAACGCGCTGCGCCTGCTCAAAGGCTGGACGCCCGCCGGCATGCGCGGCCCGCTCGCCGCCAACCGCCCCACGCTCTCCACCCTGCCGGACGCCGGAAACACCGGCATCCTGATCAAACGCGTCAACCTGCGCGGCGCGCTCGCGCTGCCGGTCCTCCGCCTCGAAGGCGAGGGCCTCTTCCCGGAGGAAACAGTATGATAGACCGCAGCCTCATCCTCAAAGGCCCCGCCGTCGTGATCCGCGCCGGCCACACCTACTTCACGCGCGAGCAGATCACCCTGCGCGCCGTCAAAGACACGTGGACCGTCGCATCGAACATCTCCGGCAGCGCCGGCGAGCGCATCAGCGGCAAGACCATCCTCGTCACCTTCACCCCGCAGGGCCTGCTCGACGACGCCGCCGCCTACTTCCCCTGGCTTGACCTCGCCGACCTCGGATCGCAGATCTTCGGCGCGGCAGACACCCCCCTCGTCATCCACACCCTCAGCGGCCGCACCCTCACCCTGCCCGCCTCCGCCAACCTCGGCGTCCGCCGCCTGCACCTCGGCACCGACGCCACCGCCCTCGGCGAGATCTCCTTCCTCTGCCTCGGCAAGCTCTCCACAGACGACACCGACCCCGCCGCCCGCCACACCGTCGCCGAGGCCGCCTACGCATCCGGCCTCTACGACCGCACCAAGATCAGAACGCCCGGCTACCAGGCCGCGCTCACCGTCGGCACCGGCGAGACCGCCGTCACCACAGCGATGGAAGGCCTGGAGGGCTTCGACATCGACATCGCCCCGGACTTCGACCCCGACTCCGTCAACGCCTACGGCCCCGTCGGGCAGACCTTCACCGGGCTGGCCGTCTCCGCGCTCTGCAAGCCGTGCAACCTCACTGAGGCCGAGGTGCTCGCCCTGCTCAGGCTCCAGGGCACCGGCGCGCAGGAGATCGGCGACGACCTCGCCATCACCGACGCCGTCCTCACCGTCTCCCCCGCCAACGCCTTAGCCAAGGGCGTCACAGCCGTCCTGTACGGCGTCGGGGCCAAAGAGGCCGAGTTCCAGTTCGGCCTCAAGGCCAAGCGCGTGCAGGGCCTCGCCATGACCGCCTCGCCCGTCGCCGTCGGCAGCGCCTACAAACTCATCGACATCACCTTCCCCTCCTGGAGCTGACATGACCGTCAAGATCGGCAGCACAGAATTCGCCAAAGGCACCTCGCGCTCCGAGCCCTGCCAGGTGCAGGGGCTCGAAGGCGCGCGGCAGCTCCGCGTCGTGCCGCTCACACGCTCCTCCGAGCCCGGCGTCTACGACCACGGCAACGTCTCGCACACGCTCACCCTCACCGTCACGCGGCACCACGACAGCGCCGGCGACGCGCTCGACTACATCCTCGACCACGCCTCCAGCGTCTTCGCCCTCTCCGGAGACGTCACCATCGAATCCACCAGCGGCAACGCCTGGACCCTCAGCCAGGGCAAGGTCGAGCGCGCCGCGCTCTCCCGCTGGGCCGGCAAGTCCACCACGCACAACTACGTGCTGCGCGGCGGCAACCTCGTCAAAGTCATCGCCGAACCCTAGGAGCACCGCCATGCGCGTCACGACAGCCATAGCCGCTGCATCCCTCGCCGCCGCCGCCCGCGCGCAGAGCGTCGTGCGCGTGCTGCCTTGGGAGATCGACACCGCCCGCCCCGCCCGCCAGGAATGGCAGCTCGTGCGCGGCGAGACCGCCGACCTCGAATGCCGCTACATGCAGGGCTCGCAGCCGATGGACGTGTCCGGCTCGGCCGTCATCCTGCACGCCCGCACCAACGGCATGCCCGCCGACCTCTCCTTCCAAGTCACCGGCCGCGTCGGCCGAGCCTCGTCAGACACCAACCTCGCGTCTGTCGGCTGGGTCACCGTGCGCGTCTCGCCAGACCTCCACCTCCCGCACGACGCCGCGCGCCTCACCTTCGCCCTCGACACCCGTCTGTCAGACGCCCGCAACCTCGTCGCCCAGGGCACGCTGCGCGTCTCCGGCGACCCCACCGGCGCGACCCCCGCCTCCGTCCCCGTCTTCGCCTACGATCCCGCAGGCAGCGCGCAGGCCGTCAGCAACGC
>SABN01000306.1 GCA_009928955.1 Opitutia bacterium
GCGCCGAAGCGGCGCGCCAGGCCGAGGCGGATGCCGCGCTCGTCGCGGGCGCCGGCGTCCACAGCCAAGCCGGCGATGGCCGCGCGACGGAATCCGCCCTGCGGCGCTCGGGCGCGATCCTGCCGCGGATCGGCGCGATGGATTTGAAGCTCACCGCCTGGCCGTTGCTGCCCCTGCCCGGCTTCGCGCCCGTCCAGCGCACCGGCGCGCCGCTGCGCGCCAAGTTGCGCGCCCGGCGCGAAGTCCGCGACGCCCTCGTCGCGCAGGTTTTCCTGCAGCCCGCCAAGGGCGCGCGCTGAAGCGCCGCATTCCGCTCCCGGCTGCCGTCCGAGGTAGGGCGGGTTGGCCTAACCCGCCGTTTCCCAAGCCCGGCGACTTGGGCCAAGTCGCCCTACCCTAACAGCCTTTTCCTGCCCGAGGTAGGGCGGGTTGGCCCAACCCGCCGTTCCCAAAGCCCGGCGACTTGGGCCAAGTCGCCCTACCCCAGCCGGTTCGACGCCCTACCCCGCGTGCGCCCACGTGTAGGGCCACTTCTCCGGATCACCGATCAGGCCCGCCCGTACGGGATTCATCCGCACATAGCGGGCCTTTTCTTGCAGGTTTTCGTCGTTCCGCAAGCGATGCTCGAAGAAATCCGCCTGCCAGTGGATTTTGGTTTCCCGCGCGGCGTAGAGCTTCCATTGCGCGATCGCCGAATTCATGCTTCGATCGCGCGCGAAACTCATCAGCGCATGCAAGTGGTCGGGCATGAGCACCGCCAGATGAATCCACCAGTCGCCCCGCGCCTCGCGGAAATCCATGCTTTCGCGCAACCAAGCCGCCACCTCCGGCCGGCAGAGTTGATTCACGCCTCGCGGGTGGGTGCAAATCGTGATGAAATAGACGGCGCTATCGGAAACCCAGGAAGGCACTTCGTGCGGCAGCTTTTTGCGTTTTGGACTGCGGCAGACTCCAGACGATAGACTGTGGACCTGAAACTTTCCGGCCCCGTCTCCCGTCTCTAGTCTCTGGTCTCCAGTCTACGGTCTCCCCTCCCCCCTGAGCAGACTAGAGACCGCAGACCATAGACCCGAGACTTCACAGTTGTGTCCGTCAAGTTCAGCAAATTGGTTGAGCCGGCGTTCCTCGGGTATAAGGTGTGATTCTTTCCATTCCCCCTCCCCCCGGGGGGAGGGGTGCG
>SABN01000141.1 GCA_009928955.1 Opitutia bacterium
TGAGCCTCGGTACTCAGTCTTCTTGCATCTCTTTTCATCATGCCCGGAATCATACCATGCATGCCTATATGTGCAAGTATTTATATGCCGGATTAATAATTAACCATGCGTAGATATTCGGTCAGGGAATCCAACGGCATCCATTGGAAAAATAGTCGGCAAGTGCAGGCGGTTGGAACTGCGGAACGGGCGCAGCCGACATCAGCGGCGGACGCAGCGCAGGCCGATGACCGTATTGCTGGAACCGGGGGCGAGGCCGTCGCGAAAGGCGCAACGGAGCCGGGAGGCGTCGTTGCTCCAGGACCCGCCGCGGACGACGCGGAAGGTGCCGGAGGTCGGCCCGATGGGATTCTCGGAGGTCCGGTCGGCATAGGATCCGGACCAGTCCCAGCACCATTCGGCGGCGTTGCCGGCGGCGTCGAAGAGGCCATATCCATTGGCGGGATAGGAGGCGACGTTGGTGGTTCCGCGGGTCACGTCGTACAGGGCGTTGCTGGCGGCGATGCCGCCGCCCCACGGATGCTCCTGGCCGGTGAATCCGCCGCGCGCGGCCTTCTCCCATTCGGCTTCGGTGGGCAGGCGATAGCCGTTGGCGGCCCAATTCACGCAGGCGGAGGTGAGGTCGACCGTGTTGGACTTGTAGATGTAGGTTTGGGCGGCGGTGCCGTAGTAGGCCGGCAGCAGGCCTTCGTATTGGGAGCGGGCGTTGCACCATTTGACGGCGTCGTGCCAGGAGACCTTCACCACGGGATGGTTGCTCGAAGCGGCCGCGCCCCCGCCCGAGACGACGCCGCGCTGTCCGGCGGCGAAGGAATAGCCGTTGTTGGTGGCCCAAATCCGGACCCGGGTCCAGTTGGAGAACGTCACTTCATTGGCATCGATGGCGAACCCGTCGAGAGGAATGGCGGCGGCCGGGCGTTCGTTGGTGAAGTTGGAGAGGTCGTCGCCCATCTGGAAAGCGCCGGAAGGGATCCAGACCATGTTGGTGCAGATCATGTTGGTGGCGGGGAAAAAATGGCGCGGCGAGGTGCGCAGGCGGACGAGCCGGGTGGATCCGACATCCGGCATCTGGACCTGTCCGGTGCGACTGGCGGTGGAAACCGGCAGGAGCGGCAGCCAAGGGCCTCCGGGCGCCTCGGCGGATTCCAGCAGCGCCAATCCGTGTTCGTTCTGGTTGCTCCAGGCCAGGACGCCGTCGGCGGCGATGGAACCGAAGATCGGCGCCACGTCAAACGAGAGGTTGGTGGATAGGGCCGAACTGCCGACCGCGAGGGTCTGGGTGACGGCCAAGGAAGGCTGGCCAATGGGCGTGAACACGATCCGGTAGGTGCCGGCGGTCGGGAGCGGACACTCGTAAAAGCCGTCGGACCGGGAGGTCCAATGCTCGTCGTTGGGGCGGTTGGTCAAGTTGAGCGAATGGATGCGCACGGGCGCAGGCTGGCCGGTGTCGGCGTCCTGGGACCAGCCGCGTAGCTTGGGCCAGTTGGTGTGGGCGGCGGCGAGGAACCGCTGCCAGCCGAGGCGGAGTCCGGGAACGAGCTCGTCGCGGACGAGGGTATAATCATCGGGCCGCTGATCACCCACGCCCACCTCGACGCCAAAAGCCAAGATGCCATACAGTCCATAGTTGGCATCGACCCGATCGCCCCGGACCGAGTAGCCATCCGGCATCGTGGCAAATTCGTGGCCGCTGGCGAAAATATAGGCGGACCCGTCCTCATTGGTGGAGACGCGGGCGATATTCGCGCCCAAGGATTTGAAGGGATCGGGGGCCGGCATGGCCACGTTGGTGTTGCCATAGGGGCCATAGAAGACCCCCCAGCTGGTATGAAAGCTGAGGGTGAATCCCGGGCGGACGCGCTGGAGCAGGGCGTCGTAGGCCTGGATTTCGGGTTCGGATCCGGGGCTCGGCCCGCGATAGGTGACGCCACCCGGACTGGTGCTGGAGCCGCTTGTGCCCGTGTTCCAATCGAAAGACGAATTCCGGTTGAGGTCCACGCCATCGTTCGGATATCTCAACAGGCGGTTGGTGCTGTTGTGGCGGCCATTCTTGCGCCAGGTGTTTCCAGAGGAGTCGCACAAGAATCGCCCGTCGGGATTGAGACAGGGGATGACATAGATCTCCATGCCATCGACCCAGGCGGCGAACGTGGCGTTGTTGGTGTAGCCGTAGAGCAGTTGCCAGATGATGTCGAGCGCGACTTCCGTGCCGGGATGCTCGTTGCCGTGGATGTTGGCGTCGATCACGACGCGCGGCTCGGGTTCGTCAACGGCGACGTTGTCGGAAATCTTGAGGGCCCAGATGGCGCGACCCAGATGCGTGGATCCGATCTGGATTTTTTGGGCCAGCGCCGGGAAATTGGTTGCGAACTGGGTCAGGAGCAGGTCGACGTCTTCTTCGTCATGGTAGTCGTTGGTGACGACAATGACGCCCTTGGCATTCAGCGGGACAAACGGGGATTTCGGGAAAAAGGCGTCGTAGCCCCGGAGCTCGCCATAGGTTTTGACCGGGGTGGCGCGGGTCTGGTTCAACTCCTGGATTTGTTTTTCCGTTCCCACGAGGAGGGGATAGGGTTCGCCCGGAAGGCGGGGGCCTTGCTCAAAGTATTGGTTTTCCAGGCGCCATTGGACGAGGTCCCGCTGAAGGCGGACCCGTTCGGGCTTTGCGGGATGCGGGGAGAAATAGAGATAGGTTTCATCGGGGGCCGGAGCGGCGCAGGCCAAGGTGGCGGCGAGCAGCAGGCCGGATGCCGACAAGCGTTTCATGCGCACAAGGTGAGCCGGCACGGGAAAAAAGTCAAGGCACCCGCCGGTGGAGGAAGAAGGCGGCGCAGGGGCCTTCGGGGGAGACCATGGGGGCGCCGAGGGGATGGTCGGGGGTGCAGCGGGTGCCGAAGTGGGGGCAGTCGGTCGGCTGCATTTTGCCGAGCAGAACCTGGGCGGCCGGGCAGTCCGAGGGCACAGTGCTATATTTATAAATACCGCACCTATCGGCGGGGAACTTTTGGGCGGCGTCGAAGGCGGCGTAGGCGGGGCGGAGGGAGAGGCCGCTCATCGGGACGGTGCCGAGGCCGCGCCACTCGCGGTCGGAGGTTTCGAAGACGAGGTCCATGAGGCGCAGGGCTTCGGGGTTGCCGCCGGGATGGACGATGCGGGGGTAGGCGTTGATCATCTCGGCTTGGCCCGCTTCGAAGAGGCGCAGGACGTCGAGGACGCCGAGCAAGATGTCGGCGGGTTCGAAGCCGGTGATGGCGATGGGGCGGCCGAGTTCGCGGGCGAGGGCAACGTAGGGGTCGGAGCCGGTGATGGCGCAGACATGGCCGGCGGCGAGGAAGGCGTCGGGGGCGGATTCGGGATCGGCGCAGATGGCGCGCAGGATGGGCGGGACGAGGAATTGCGAGACGAGGAGGCTGATGTTGGAGAATCCGCGTTCCTTGGCCAGGTAGGCCAGCATGGCGTTGGCGGGGGCGGTGGTCTCGAAGCCGATGGCGAGATGGACGATCTGCTTGTCCGGATTCTTTTCGGCGAACTCGAGCGCCTGCAGGGGGGAGCTGATCATGCGGACATCGCCGCCGCGGGCCTTGGCGGCGTAGAGGTCGCCGGAGGCGTCGGAGGGCACGCGCAGGAGATCGCCGAAGGTGCAGACGATGGTGTCGGGGCGGCGGGCGATGGCGATGGCGTGGTCGAGGAAGGACGACGGGGTGACGCACACGGGGCAGCCGGGGCCGTGCAGGAGCTGGATGTGCGGTGGCAGGAGGGTGTCGAGGGCGTGGCGCAGGATGGCGTGGGTCTGGCCGCCGCAGACTTCCATGATGCGCGCCGGGCGCTTCGAAATCCGCGCGATTTCCGCGACGAGGGCGCGGATGCGGGCGGGGTCGCTGTATTCGGTCAGGTGTTTCATGGGGTAGCGGTCAGGGGGGGGATTTCCGATTTTCCGCCGTGCAGTCGAGGATTTCCGTGCGAAGGATGCCCGCCAGTTTCATGGCGAGCTTCAATGCGGGGCGCGGGTACGCCACGGCAATCAGATTGATCCTGGCCGAGTCCGCAAAGCAGAGGTTGAGTTCATAGGCGTGGTAGCGGGCGCATGCGAAATAGCAGAGCTGCAGACATTTCAAGTCCGCCAGGCTGAACTCGCGGGTGATCCGGCCTCTTTGGATTGTCGCAACGGTCCGGGTTTTCAGATCAATGACCGTCCGCATTCCAAGCTGCCGGATGTACAAGAAGGGGAGCAGGGAGCATATTCCGCCCCAGCACAGCATGAGCGCGAGGCATTGCATCAGATTCAGCGGGGTCGCCGTCTTGATGTCGAACGGCAGGTGCCAGACGAAGCCGGCCAGGATGAACATGAACCCGCAGAAATAGAGGAACGAACGGCTGACCCGGTATTCGATCCGGTTGTTTGAGAAATACAGGGCGCGCTCGCGCAGCAAGCCGGCGGACACGAAATTCGCGCGCACGGGGTCGGTCGGCACGCCGGGAAAACGGCGGCCGTCTGTTGTGACATGGATCATCGGGTGATTCCCATGTCCGAACCGCGGGAACTTGAAGGGCGGGATTTGATCGCCAGCAGGATCATGGGCGGGGGATTCCGTTGAGCCGGGCTTGAGCGGCGGCCATGGAAAATCCGGCGAGGAGGACGCGCTTGTTGCGGGAGGTGGCGCCGGCGAGGAGCTGGATGCGGGCGCGGGGGAGGGAGAAGGTGTCGGAGAGGAATTCGACGAGGGCGGCGTTGGCGGCGCCTTCGACGGGCGGGGCGCAGAGGCGGATCTTGAGGGCGTCGCCTAGTTCGCCCTGGATGGCATTCTTATGGGCGCGCGGGATGATGCGGAGGTTCAGGACGGCGCCGGCGGGGGTGTCGGTCAGGAAGGACATGGGCCCTTCCTGACAATTAAGAATGAAGAATTAAGAATTAAGAATTGGGCCGGAAAGTTTTCCACAGTGTGGAAAACTTTTTTCCACAGTGTGGAAAAAAAGGGGCGTGTTGCCGCTCCGTTCGCGGAGCCTCGCTCGCTCGCCGCGCAAAGCCGCGGCGCTATAGACCTCGCGTTCGCCCTGCGCCTGTCGGCTTGGGCTCGGCACTCGGCTATTTTCCACACAATGGAAAACTTTTTCGCGATTTTTCCACACAATGGAAAAAATGTTTCCATAGCGTGGAAAATCCTAGCCGCCGATTTCGACGAGGGAGGGGTCGTAGCCTTCGGGAGTCTTGTATCCCAGCAGATTGAGGCAGGTGGCGGCGAGGGAGGAGATGCCGAGGCCCTGTTTGGCGGTCAGCTTGGCTTTGGCGAGGTTGGCGGGGTCGTAGATGACGGCGGGGACGGGGTTGAGGGAGTGGGCGGTGCGGGCCTTGGGGAGGCCGGTCTGCTTGTCGTATTTGACGGCGCCGTCTTTGGCGTGCTCGTACATGTCGTCGGAGTTGCCGTGGTCGGCGCTGACGACGAGGATGCCGCCGGCCTTTTGGATCGCGGGGATGAGGCGGCCGAGGCAGAGGTCGACGGTTTCGACGGCGATCTGGACGGCGGGGAAGATGCCGGTGTGGCCGACCATGTCGCCGTTGGGGAAGTTGACGCGGATGAACTGGTATTTGCCGGAGCCGATGGCCTCGATGACCTTGTCGGTGATTTCGGCGGCCTTCATCCAGGGGCGCTCTTCGAAGGGGACGCGGTCGGAGGGGACTTCGACGTAGTCTTCGAGGGCTTCGCTGAATTTCTCGGCGCGGTTGCCGTTGAAGAAGTAGGTGACGTGGCCGAACTTCTGGGTTTCGGAGATGGCGAGCTGGTGGACGCCGTTGTCGGCGAGATATTCGCCGAGGGTCTCGGTGATGCGGGGCGGGGTGACGAGGTAGTTGGCGGGGATGTTGGCGTCGCCGTCGTACTGCATCATGCCGGCGAAGAGGACGTCGGGGCGCGGGCCGCGGTCGAAGGCCTTGAAGTCGGCCTGCTCGAAGGCGTGGGTGAGCTCGATGGCGCGGTCGCCGCGGAAGTTGTAGAGGATGACGCTGTCATGGTCGACGATGGGGCCGATGGGCTTGCCATCGCGGCCGATGACGAAGGGCGGCAGGTCCTGGTCGAGGACGCCGGGGGTGGCGGCGCGGAGGGTCTCGATGGCCGCCTGCGCGGAGGGATACAATTGGCCTTCGCCGCGGACGTGGGTTTTCCAGCCGAGGGCGACCATGTTCCAGTCGGCCTGGTAGCGGTCCATGGTGACCTTCATGCGGCCGCCGCCGGAGGCGATGGCGTAGTCGACGGAGCCGTCGGCGTTGAGG
>SABN01000307.1 GCA_009928955.1 Opitutia bacterium
GGCGGGGAAAGGATGAAAGCCGCCTATAATCGCCTCGCCCAGCGGCGGCGTGATGTTGCTCTTGGCCGCACCCGCGCGGAAGGGCGCCTGCTCCGCCGCCCGGCTGATCGTCACGGACGCGGCGCAAACGGCCGCGCCCGCCAACAGAACTCGTTTCATCATGACTTTCCCCCTTAGTTTTCGACAGCCTGCCCGCTAGCGCACGCCACGCGGCTTCAGAACGACCAGCCCCTTGGTCATCGCCCAAGCCCGGTCGACCGGCAGCCGTTTCAAGGCATGCGCAGGCCCCCAGGAGTCGGAGTACAGGATCTCTTTCGTTTTCGTGTTGTACCCGATGATCAGCCGGATATGGCCGAACGCACCCTCCTCGCCGAGCGGCGGCTCTTCCGGATACTGCCCCACCAGACACGACCACAGCAGCGGCACACCTTGGTCGACGTACAACGCGATCTGCCTGACGAACTGGCTCATCGCCTGCCGCTGGCTGACGCGCGCGGCCAGCAGGATCTCAGGATCCATCGCGCGCCAGACGCCCTGGATGTCTACGACGTTATCGGTCGTATACGTCATCCAGTCGATCTGCGCCGCCTTCTTTTTCCGGGCGAGCGCGTTGTAGTCGTCCAGCAGCTTGGCGTGATCGCTCTTTTCAAAACTGACGCCCGCCTCTGAAGCGATCAGCTCTTTTTTGTCGAGCTGGAACTGACGCCCGACCTTGGCAACCGCCTTGGCCATGCCGTCCAGAGTCGTTCCGCCCTCGGCCGCGGTCTCCGCAAGCTGGGCGATCTGGTGCTGGTCCACCTCGATGCCGTAATATCGCAGCACCCGTTCCGAGGCGGCGGCCGCGCAATAGCCTTTCTGCCCCTGATCGACCATCGGCACATGATCGACCCAGACATCGCCCGCCGCGTTGCGCGTCACGTTTTCCTTGATCGTCCGGGCCGATTTCGGCCGCCGCTCCCCCAGCGTGCCCTCCATCGCGGTCATGCCCCCCGCCCCCTTCAGCGGCATCAGCAGCACCTTGATGAACTCGGCGCTGTACGGCATGTTCTTCCCGCCCGACCGGTGCGGCTCGACGTACGCCCACTCCAGCAGGACGCCGGGCGAGCGTTTGACCCACTGATGCCGCCGCACGACGTAGTTCGGCCGGTCGCTCGACGTTCTTCCGGTCATGCCGGC
>SABN01000308.1 GCA_009928955.1 Opitutia bacterium
GAGGCGGGCCTTGGCTTTTTCGTGCAGCCCCGTCGCAAAGATCGTCCGTTCGTCGGGATAAATCGTCGTGTCCGTCATCCGCGCGAACGTCTCCGCGTGCGGATGCCACATGTCCCAGACAGGGATCACCATCACCTGCGGCCGCAGCGCGGCGAGGAACGCGGGATTGGCCGAGTCCACATATGCATGATGGTCCATGCTCATGGCGTCCACGCGGCCGACCGCCTCCGCCACCGGCGTCTCCACATCGCGCTTGGCGGGCGTGCCGCTGCAGTCGCCGCCCGAATAGTAGGCGAACGCGCCGTAAGACAGCGTCACCACGCAACTGCACATGTTCTCGTCCGGGCGGCGCTCGCGCGCGAAAACCGTCCGCTCGCCCACCCTTCCGTTCGCCGCGATGTTCCGTACGGCAAAGCCGGGGAACCGCCCCGGCGCGCGCTTCAACGCGAACTGCGTATGGCTGCCCACGTCGAACGCCTCCACCGCCGTTCCTCGCTGGGTCCGCTGGTAGTCGACGAATGCGAGATAGTCTTTGAAGAATTTCGGATTGCTCGCCACAACCGCCTCGCGGGAAGGGAATGCGTAATCGGGGTATCCGCGGTCAACGAGTGTCCCGATAGCCACATGCTCCGCGACCGCCGTGATGCCGGAGAGCGCGTAACCGTTCTTTTCCCGGACCGCTTTCTGGCGGTCACCGATATGGTCCGAATGGAAATGCGTCAGCATCACGTAATCCAAACGGGGCGTCTTGTGATTCAGCGGCCGGGAAAAACGCTCGATATAGGCGGCGATCCATTCGCCCGGCGTCCGGCCCGCGTTCGGGAGGCACGGCAGCACCGTGTCGTCCGGACGTCCGTCGCTCATGTCGCCCGCATCGATCAGCAGGGTCGTTCCGTCCGGGCCGACGACAAACGTCGACGGGCCCCGCCCCGTGCTGATGTGATGGATGTCAAGCAAGCCCTCACGCCAATCCGGGAACGCCGCCGGCGCCATCCTCTCCGCAAGGCCCGTTCCCGCAGCCAGCCCGAACGCCGCAGCCCCCTCCATAAATTGCCGCCGGTTCACGTGTGTCATCCCTCCTTCATCATCGGTTCCATTCCCTGGCCTACAAAATTTCGGCGAGGGTGTCACTTCAGCAGCATGAGCGTCCCGCTCACATAGGTGAGGCGCACGGCG
>SABN01000142.1 GCA_009928955.1 Opitutia bacterium
GGACTCGTAGATGAGCAGCTTGGAGGCGAAGCCGTTGAAGGGCGGGACGCCGGCGATGGCCAGCGCGCCGATCATGAAGAAGACCATCGTCCAGGGCATCGTGTGGCCGAGGCCGCCGAGCTTGTTGAGGTTGCGGGTGCCGGTGCGGTAGAAGACAGCGCCGGCGGTGAGGAAGAGCAGGCCCTTGTACATCGCGTGGTTGATGATGTGGAAGAGGCCGCCGGCCATGGCCGTCTTGCCATAGGCCTCGAGCGCGGCGCGGTTGCCCAGGACGGCGAGGCCGACGCCGACGCCGAGGAGCATGTAGCCCGTCTGCGAGACGGCGTGGTAGGCCATGAGGCGCTTCACGTCCTTCTGGGGGATGGCCATGGTGACGCCGACGAACATCGAGAGGACGCCGAGGATGATGAGGAACCAGCCGAAGGTGAGCCAGTTGAACTGGACGAGGTGGCCATAGAGGGAGAAGAGGATGCGGAAGAGGCCGTAGAGGCTCGCCTGGCTGGAGACCACCAGCAGCGCGGTGATGGAGGACGGCGCGGTGGCGTAGGAATCGGGCGTCCAGAAATGCATCGGGACGGCGCCGCACTTCATGGCCAGCGGGACGGCCAGCAGGACGAGCGCGACCTTGTCGAGCGCGGTGAACTGCAGGCGGGAGGCCAGGGTGGCGAGGTTGAGGGCGTTGTATTGCCCGAAGAGGATGCCGATGGCGACCAGCACGGAGAGCGCGCCGACGGTGCTGAGGAGGGCGTACTTGAGGCCGGCTTCGACGGCGACGCCGTTGTCCACGCGGTAGGCCACGAGCGCCGCGCCCGCGAGCGAGCTGATTTCGAGGAACACGAAGAAGTTGAACAGGTCGCCCGTGGAGACCATGCCGAGGATGCCCGCGACCAGCAGGAAGAGCATCGCGTAGAACGTCTCGAGGCCGGACTGCTTGGCTTCGGCGGAGAGCGAATAGATCGTGATGGCCAGCGAGGAGAGCGAGGCGATGACGATCATCAGGGCGCTCAGGGCGTCCACCTGGAAGATGATGCGGATGGGGATGCCGCCGGAATCCATCGGCAGGGCCAGGTGGGGGGCGGCCGCGCCGAAGACGTAGAGGACGGTGCCGGTGGTCAAGACCTGCCACGCCAGCAGGAGGCCGACCGTGGCGGTGAGCAGCGCGCCCAAGAAGACCCAGGCGGAACGGATCGCGCGGCCCGCGCCGCCGACGATCGGCATGAGGAAGGCCGCGAAGAGGGGGGTGGCGATCAACAGCGCCGGCAAATGCCGCATGACGAAGGTGTCCATCATCAACCTTTGAGCTTCTGGATTTTCTGGATGTCGGTCGTGCCGTACTTCTTGTAGATCACCATGGCGAAGGACAGCATCATGGCCGAGGTGGCCACGCCGATGACGATCGAGGTGAGGGTGAGGGCCTGCACGGTGGGCAGGACCATAAGCGTGTCGGGGACGTTGGTGAAGATGGGGGCGACGCCGTGGTGGCGATAGCCGGTGGCGACGAGGAAGAGATTGACCGCCGATTCCATCAGCGAGAGGCCCATGAGGATCTTGATGATGTTGCGCTTGGCGAGCATGATCGTCACGCCCAGGAGGAGCAAGACCACCACGGTGAAGAAGGGCATCTGCATGAGGAGGCGGGAAATCATGGTTTCTTCTCCTTCGTCTTGATGCCGGAGAGCATGTACAAGAGGATGAGGGTGAGGCCGCCGAGCACCTCGATGCCGACGCCGAGGTTCAGCAGGGGCAGGAGGCCGGCGGTGTTGAGATTGCCGGGATTGGGGCCATGGGCGACGACCGTGCCGAACAACTTGCCGGTTTGGGTCATCCAGTTGGCCATGAAGGGGCGTCCGGCGAAGAGGCCGCTGAGGCCGGCGAGGAGGAAGAGCATGAGGCCGGTGGCTTCGCAGACCTTGAGGACGGTCTTGCGGATGCGGCCGGTGATGTCGTCGTAGGCGCGCGCCACGAGGAGCAGGGCCGTGCCGGTCGCCATGACCGCGCCGCCTTGGAAACCGCCGCCGGGGGTCAGATGGCCGTGGATGACCACGTAGAGGCCGAAGACGAGGCAGAAGGGAAAGAACAAGTCGGCGGTGGTCCGCACGATCTTAGTCATTTTCATATTCTTCTCCCGGGTTCAACTTGCGGAACATCATGCCGACGCCGAGGACGGCGGTGAAAAGGACGGTTGCTTCGCCGAGGGTGTCGAACCCGCGGAAGTCGAAGACGATGGCGGTGACGACGTTGTTGGCGCCGGTCTGGGCCTGGCCGTGCCGGATGAAGTAGTCATCCATGTCGGTGACGGCGGGGGCGCCGAAGGGCAGGTCGGCGGCGATGTACATCAGGCCGCCCAACAGCAGCAGCGAAATGAGACCGAACAGCACGTTGCGCATCATTCCTCCTCCCCCTCGTGGCGTTGGGTTCCGCGGATGGCGATGATGAAGATGGCGGTGGTCAGGCCCGCGCCGATGCCGGCTTCGGCGATGGCGACGTCGGGGGCCTGGAGGATGTAGAACTCGAGGGAGAGCAGGAGGCTGAAGGCCGCGAAGGCGATGGCGGCGGCCAGCAGGTCCTTGAAGGCGAAGATCAGCACGCCGGTGACGATGAGTCCCAGCAGGACCAGGGCTTGCAAGAGCAGGAAGGGCGTCATGGCTGGGTTTCCTCCTGCAGGCGGTCGCACACGGCCTGCGCGGGTTTGTGTCCGCGCTTGTGGGCGGCGCGGGCGATGGCATGGGCGCTGGTGGCGTTGGTGAAGCACAGCACGACCACCGCGAGGACGGTGTGGAGGGCCAGCATGGCATATTGGCCGTCGGCGTTCTTCAGGTATTCGCCCGCGGCGTAGAGGACGACCGCCAGCGAGGTGAAGATGGATCCGAAGGTGGTCGCCTTGGTATCCGCGTGCAGACGGGTATAGACATCGGGGAAGCGCAGGATGCCGATGACGCCCAGCGCGTTGAAGGCCATGCCGATGATCAGCGCGATCCAGATGAGGGGGGTGAGGATCACAGTTCGCCTCCGAGGTACTTGGCGATGTAGAGCGTGCCCACGAAGGAGAGCAGCGCGTAGATGATGGCCACATCGATGAAGATGAACTGGTGGAAGACGACGCCGAGGACGATCATGGCCGCGACGACGAGGGTATTGATGGCATCGAGGGCGACGACGCGGTCGGCGGAGGTCGGGCCCTTGACGAGCCGGACCATGGCCAGCAGCATGAGCGCCACCATGAACAGAACGGTGAAGAGCCAGATGGTCATTCCGCGATCCTCCTGATCCAGGCTGGGCAATCGAACAGGCCGAAGACTTCCTTGGCCTCGATGGACTCGCGGGTTTCGAAGCCTTCGGGGACGTTGATCATATGGATGAAGAGGTCGTTGGACTCCTCATCGATGTTCACCGTGAGGGTGCCGGGGGTGAGGGTGATGGAGTTGGCCAGCAGGAGGGCGCCCATGTCGGTTTTCATGCCGGACTTGACGCGGACGATGCCGGGGCGGATGCGCCCGGTGATGACGCGATAGGCGACATCGAGGTTGGCCTTGGCCATTTCAAGGAAGAAGGGGCCGAGGACATAGGCGACCGCTTGCAGCCAGCGGAGGGGGTTGACGGCGGCCCGGCGGCGGGCGCTGGCGAAAAACGGGCGGGCCACGAAACCCACCGCGATCGCCACAACCGCGGCGACGAGCAGTTCCTGGGAAGACCAGAACCGCAGGACGGAGCCCGAACCGGCTGTCAGCAGCAGGTAGACCGCGCCCGAAAACACAGCTGTTACCATGAAAGAGAGCATAATTTCCTGTTTGGGCCAAAACCGGGAAGAACTTATCACTTCGGGGCGGGCATTGGCTATGGAAAACTTCCTTTTCCGATTCAAGACCGGGAAAGGTAAACCGTTTTACGAAAAAGGCAAGGTTATTTGCGGTGATTTTGCGGAACAGGGCGTCAATCCCAGGTCTGAGGTTGGCCGGTGGCGGAGATCACGGCGTGCCAGAGGTCGCTTTCGGGATCGATTTTCTTGCGGCCGGCGACGGCGAGGGGGATGGGGACGTGGACATAGACGCTGTACCAGTCGCCGATGATGAGATCGGTCTTGCCGGCCATGGCGGCGTGGACGGCGTGGCGGGCGTAGCCGTCGCAGAGGCGGGCGTCCTGCGAATTGGCGGGGACGGAGCGGATGATGTAGGACGGATCGATGTACTTGAGGTTGACCTCGGTGTCCTTTTCCTTGAAGTAGGTCTGGATCCGGTCGCGCAGGAAAACGCCGATGTCGGCTTTCTTGCGGTTCCCGGACTTGTCGAGCCCCACATCTTGCGCCATCAAATCCTGGCCGGCGCCCTCGGCGACGACGACGACGGCGTGGTGGCGAGCGACCATGCGGCGGTGCAGCGTGGCCAAGAAGCCCTTCGGGCCGTCGAGGCGGATGGGGATTTCGGGGACGAGGACGAAGTTGACCTCTTGGGAGGCGACGGCGGCGCCGGCGGCGATGAAGCCGGAATCGCGGCCCATGAGCTTGACGAGGCCGATGCCGTTGGGGGCGCCCTTGGACTCGCAGTGGGCGCCATCGAGGATGGCGCGCGCCGATTCGATGGCCGAAAAGTAGCCGAACGTCTGGCGGACGAATTGGATGTCGTTGTCAATGGTCTTGGGCACGCCAACGATGGCGATGGGCAATTTGCGGCGGGCGATTTCCTCGGCGAGGGCGTGGGAGCCCTTCTGGGTGCCGTCGCCGCCGACGCACAGAAGGATGTCGATGCCGCGGCTGACGAGGAAATCGACCATTTCGCCGGTTTCCTGCTGTCCGCGGGAAGAGGAAAGGATCGTGCCTCCGTCGCGGTGGATGTGGTCGACTCCCTCCGTGGTGAGGACGAGGGGGGGCGGCGCATGGGCGGTGAGGCCTTGGAAGCCATGGCGGATGCCGAGGACTTCGCGGACGCCGTAGTTGTGGTGGAGTTCGAGGAAGGCCGAGCGGATGACGTTGTTGAGGCCGGGGCAGAGGCCGCCGCAGGTGACGAGGGCCGCGCGGGTCTTGCGGGGATCGAAGAAGATCTTTTGGCGCGGACCGGCTTTCTCGAAGAAGGTGTCGTGGTCGGGGGGCGAGTTGGGCGCGATCTCCACCTGATGCCGGATCCGGATCTGGTCCGGGACGAAGTTGCCGATGCGGTCGCCGCAGATGGTGTTGAGGGAAATGGGCGAATCATGGAGGGCGGGGCCCAGATTCCGGATGGGGGTGTCAAGCGCGGATGCCATGGGGATCTCCATTGGGGGGGTCAGGGTTGCGCGCGCGCCACCAAGCGGAGACGATAGGTGATGGTCTGGGTGGTTTTCGGGGCGAGCGTCAGGTCGAAATGCAGGGCGCGGGTGGTTTCGGTGCAGGGGATCGAGGACCGCACCAGGTTCCATTGCAGGGGCGTGGCCGGCTTCTCGATCACGCGGATGAGGACGGGGGAGGTCAGGTCGTTGACCAGCGTGATGGAGTGGTCCGTTTGCCGGACGTCTTCCGGCAGGGAGATTTCCTCGCCGGTTTGCCGGCTGGCCCGGACGGTGTGGACCGCGCCCATGTCCAGCTGGAGGGTGCCGGGGAACGGGGTGTGATAGGCATGGCCCGACTGGAACGGCGCGCCCCGCACGGCGCCGAGGAAAAGATCGGCCTGTCCGGGCGGGAGCGGGAAGCCCAAGCCCATGGCGGCGGTGTTGGGGATGAGCAGCGTGCGGCGCAGGGGCAGGCCTCCCTTGGGAGTGGGGGCGGGAATTTCGCCGGAATCGCAGATGTGCGTGATCTGCGCCGGCTTGCGGAGGACGCGGGCGAACTGGATTTCGGCCTGGCCGTTGGCGGGGAGGGCCGCCTGGGTTTGCAGCGGATAGGCGGAGGGCAGCAGCGGCGCGGGGTCCCGGAGCGAAAGCCAGAGGTCGGAGAGGGGGGAGTCGGGGTTCAGATCCAGCAAGCCGAAGGGTTTGGGCGGCGGCCGGAGAGAGAGATCCGCGCCTACCAGCGACACCCGCGCATCGGGATAGTCCGTCGAGGTGCCGTTCTGGATGTGGAGGAAGCCGGCGAGGTCCACTTGGACGGCTTCGATGGATTCCGGTCCGATGCCGCGGACGGTGATGCGATAGAACGCGTTCCAGTTGAAATCCGGCAGCCGGTAGGTCAGCGAATGGCCCATCCGGTGTGAAAGGGGTTCGGCCAAGCGGATTTCGAGGCGGTCGCGGGCCGGGGGGGCGGGCCGTCGTTCGCGGGGACGCCAGACC
>SABN01000309.1 GCA_009928955.1 Opitutia bacterium
CGGAAGTTTGACAATTTGGCCGGATTCTGAGCACGAATGCCGGATTTCGGCGGGAAGGTAGGCTAGACACAAGTTGTATTGCTGTGCTTGCGTGATATATTGTCCGTAGTTGACTTCGTAGGTTAGACTGTAGCCGGGAGCGACGGACATGGCCAAGGAACCCAAGCGGCTGGTGAAGTGGTTCAGGCGGGAACGTTCGGGGAAGGTGTACCGGTATGCCTGGATCGGCTACAACCAGCGCAACGCCAACGGCACGCCGACCTTCGTCCGGGAGACGAACATCTCGCAGCTGCCCCCGGAGCAGATCGAGGCCATCGCCCGGACCCTGAAGGCCGGGGGCAAGGTCGACGTGGCGGTTTCGGGCGCGGAACTGTCCGTGCCCGCTGCCGAGGTGGAGTTCCTCGGTGCCCTGGCGATGGGCGATGTCTGGACGGCCCTGTCGCTCTGCGAGGACCTCGGCATCCGGGAAGCGCTCGGCGAGACGCTGTCGGCCGAGGAGTGCGACGCGGTCACCGCCATGCTCGTGGACCGGGTGGTCAACCCCCGGCCCCACTCCAAGCGGGCGCTCTGCGACAGCTACCCGGACTCGGCGCTCGCGGACCTGCTCTCGTCCGGCCCCATCCCCCTGCGGCAGTGGTACCGGTCGCTGGGCGCGCTGTGGCGGGTCCAGGAGAGGGTCGAGGAGCACCTGGCGGAGGGGGCCACGGACGGGATCTTCCTCTACGACATCACCTCGAGCTACTTCGAGGGGCAGCACTGCCCGCTGGCCGCATTCGGCTACAACCGGGACGGCAAGAATGGCAAGAAGCAGATCGTGATCGGACTTCTGGCCAACTCCGAGGGGCGCCCGCTGGCGCTGCGCGTGTTCGACGGCAACACCCGCGACGACACCACCGTGCTCGGCTGGCTGGAGAGGATCCGGGACCAGTTCGGGGCGCGCGACCTGGTGTTCGTCGGCGACCGCGGCATGGTCACCAGCTCCATCCGCCGCGTGATCGACCAGTCCGACCGGGAACGGATCGAGTACATCACCGGCCTGACCCGCGGCGAGATCATGGACCGGCTCGACGACGCCTCCCATCCCCTGCAACTGGGGCTGTTCGACCACCGGGGCCTCGCGGAGATCGAGCACGGGGGCCTGCGCCACGTGCTGTGCTTCAACCCGGAGAAGC
>SABN01000143.1 GCA_009928955.1 Opitutia bacterium
TACGCGGGTGTGGGAGGCGTCCCAGATGTTGGTGGTGACGTTGCCGAGGGCGTCGGTACGGGAGGCGGGCAGGCCGTCGAAGGTGTGGGTGAAGGATTCCCGGGTGCGGCCGATGGCGTCCCTGCGGGACCGGAGGCGGGTGATGCCGTTGGTGACGGCGTGGAGGAAGGAGCGGGTGGCGAATTGCGACTGCGGAACAGGGAGCGTGTTGGTGACGGAAGCGATGCCGAGGGTGGAGAGTTCGCCTTCGCCGAGGTAGGAGAAGGCGAGGGCGGTCGAGGTCCGGGCGTCGAAGGGCGTGAGGGCGGATTCGAGGCGCTTGTTGCCGTCGTATTCGAAATGGTTGGTGACGCCGTAGCGGTCGATATGCAAGGAGGGCTGGCAGCAGTTGTAGGCGTACCGGTCGGCGGTGCCGTCGGGATACTCGATGAGCGTGGGGCGTTCGAGCGCGTCGCGTTCGATGAAGGTGGGGTTGCCGTCGGCGTCGATGACGGTTGAGGGCTGAAGTTCGCCGTCTTCGTATCCGAACGTGAGAAGCGTGGCGGCGTGAATGCCGCCCGCAGAACTGGATACGGAGGTGAGGCGGTGGGTATCGCCGTAGGCGTAGCGGAGGGTGTTGGAGAGGCCTTCGTCGGCGGTGTGCCAGAGGGTCTGGCCCAGGGCGTTGTAGCCGGCCTGCCAGAGGGTCTGGGTAGTGACAGTTAACAACGAAGAGTTAATAGTTAATAGTTGGATGGAGGTGACGAGGCGGTTGGTGCGGGAGAAGAGGAGGGAGGAGCCGTCGCGGGCGGTGAGGCGGACGGGGGCTTCGTTCGCGTCGAGTTCGGAGGTCTCGGCCCAGGCTTCGGCGGGGGTGGAGCTGTTTGCGGCGTAGACTTTGTTGGAGGCGGTGACGAGGCGTCCGCCGGAAGGGAGGTCGGCGTAGGTGAAGGTCGTGTCGCGGCGGGCGGCGTAGTTGAGCACGTAAACGCTCGACGGATAGGGTGCCCCAGAGGATGTCACCGGGGCAAAGGGAAATATTTCCCGAACGGTCTCACGGCGTCCAGAGACAAGGCTGTATTGGCGGAAACTGACGTATTCACCACGACGGTCCCATGTCCCTCCTTGGCGGTCGTTGACAAGGGTCGCGAAGCGATCCAGGACGGGGCCATTGTAGCCTTGTTTTTCTGAAAACCAGAGGGTCGTGGCATTATTACGATCTCGCTTACTGACGAACCCGATACTCCCGTCGTAGGCGTAATCGTTGTACGTGGTGCTGTGTCCCTGAGGGTCGGTGATGACCAACTCCAGCGGCTCTTCATAATAGTACAATTGGTTCGAGTAGATGTTCTCGTGCAGGTCGAAGGTCCAGACGCCGCCGTTCGGCCACTGCATGGCGGTGACATGGTGGGCGGAAGTGACAGTCTGGTTGACCGGGAGGACGTAGGTCTGCGTCCCGTATTCGAGCGTCGTGGTCTGGCCGCCCATGTCGGTGATGGAGAGGAGGTCGGGCGAGACGTCTGCGGTATAGGTGAACGACTCGGATTTGCCGGTCGGGACGCCGGAGGGGTCGTGCAGGGCGACGCCGGTGACAGTGCCCTGGGCGTCGTCGTAGTGGTAGACGAGCGAGAAGCCGGTGACTTCGGAGACGACGATGGAGAAGCGCCCGGTGTCGGGGGCGCGGTTGACGGCGAGGGCGTTGCCGAAGCTGTCTTCGATCCGGTAGAGCGTCTGGTTGAGGAGGTTGTCGGGGTCGGCCGCACGGTAGAGGTAACGGAGGCGCCCGTGGTCAATGTCGAGGCGGTAGGTGCCGTTGGTGTGGGGCTGGAAGTCGTACTGCCCGACGGCGCGGGTGTCGCGGGGGAGGTAGGAACCGTCAGACTGGATGTTGAAGTAGAGTTCGCGGCCCGTGGGGAGGCGGACGAGGGCGTTGGTGGCGGGGTCGAGGGCGTAGGAGCTGTCGTAAGGGGCTGACCAGCGGCAGCCGAAGGGATAGAACTGGACGCCGTCCACGGGGTACTTGGCGTTGTAGGACTCGCGGTTGTTGTAGGTGAGGGTGATCTCCAGGGGCGGGCCGGCGGGGGCGTCGTGCCAGAGGGGCGTGTCGGTGAGCATATAGTTGAGGTTGAGGGAGTGGACGGCGTGGGCGGGCATGCCGCGGGAGCGTTTTCCGCACGGATCCTCATCGTCGTCGGCGATGCCGGTGTCGTCGTTGTTGGTCTCGTGGCCGCAGCAGCCGCCGGTGAAGGCGTCGTCCGCATCCGTGTTTTCCAACGCAGAGGCGCGGGGGCGCGGAGACGCGGGGGTATTTGAGAGGAGACAGGCGAGACCGCGTTCCGCGCCGCGCAGCCAGTCGTCGCGCAGGGCGCGGGCGTCCTTCTGGACGAGGCCGTTGTCGGGATCGACGAGCCAGGCGATGGAAGCGTCGGCCTTCACCAGCACCGTGTAGTGCCCGAGAAGGGAAGGCGCGGCGTCGGGTGTTGGATGTCGGGCGTTGAGCGTTGAGCGTTTGAATTTCGGTTCCGACGGCGCGGGGATGCAGAGGATGACGGGAGAGGACGGGGTGGCGAGGGCCGCGGCTTCGCCATAGGTCAGGCGGCGGGTTGCGATTCCCAGGCCGGAGGCGGAGAGGAGGGTCCGCATCTCCGCGACGGAAACGCCGTTTGAGCCGCCTTCCGCCGCCGCCCACGGGAACGCATCGGCGACCTGCGCGAAGGAGGCTGCGGGCAGGGAAGGAATGTTCTTTGCCCACGGTTTTCCACGGTTTTCCGCGGATTTGTTTTCGTGAAGTTCCGCGCTTTTTGCGGCTGAGGGTTCCTCTGTGTCCTCTGTGCGCTCTGTGGTTAACAAAAAAGCCGCGAGGCCGAAGGCCTTGGGACCGCATTCGCGGGCGGCGCGCGCGAATTGTTCCGCACGGTTGATGTGCGGGAGCCAGTTGAGGGCGTAGGTCTTTTCGTTTTCGGTGGGGTCGCGCGAGAGGAGCTCGTGAAGCACGGCGCGGGCGGCGGCGTAACGACGGGTGTCGAAGTAGACGCGGGAGAGGCGCACGAGGGCTTTGCGTCCGACGGGGTTGCCGCGCTGTTCCTCGGCTAGCCGGGCGAGGATGGCCTCGGCCTCGGCGTGCTCGCCCCTGAACTTGTGGCAGCAGGCGACGTGCAGGTCGGACTCGCCGCGCCACGGGTCGGCGGGGTTGGCGGCGGAGAAGGCGAGCATGGCGGCGCGGGCCTCGTCCCAGCGGTGGGCGTTCCAGAGCCTCATGCAGGCGCCGAAGGCCTCGTTGCCGGCGGCCGAGAAACGGGCGGGGTCTTCGGTGGTCGGGCTGAGCGCGCCGCCGCGCTCGCCGGACTCCTTCACGGCGGCGACGGTGAACTGCCCGGGGCGCGCGGTGCGGGCGAGCGCGCGGGATGAGGCGGGAAAACAGGGGGCGGGCAGGAGGCAGGAAGTCAGTAGCAGCAGGGGCAGGACCAGCGAACGGCGATTCGTTGACGCAGAGACGCAGAGACGCGGATGTGCGCGGAACGGGGAATAGAGGGGTGCCCTGCCCGAAAGTCGAAAGTTGAAAGACGAAAGTACTTGGCGTTTCATGGCAGAGAAGCTTTTGGGGCCGGATTGACGATTGCGAAGGCGGACGAACCTTGGACAGGCGCATAGGGGTCGGACGGGGCGGCGTCCAGAAGGTCAAGGATACCGTCCCCGTCCGTGTCGGTCATGCTGCCTGCGGCGGGGACAGCCGGACCGTCCGACTGATCGAGAGGGTCGGTGCCGTGGATCACTAACTCGTCGTAATCGCTGATGCCGTCATTGTCAGAGTCAGAGGCGTACATGTCCGTGCCCAGCAACCTTTCAACGGCATTCTCGAGGCCGTCACTGTCAAAATCGGAGTCGGAGGGATCCGTGCCCGTAAGATAGTTCTCGAGATTGCCGAGGCCGTCACCGTTCGGGTCCGCCGCCGCGTCGGCGGGGTTGAGCGCGTCCAGCCCGAAGGAGACCTCCCACCCGTCGGGCATGCCGTCATCGTCGGTATCCCATTTCAAGGGATCGGTGGCCGTGCCGAGACAGTAGGTGATCACGTCGCCGGAAACGGCTGAACCTTGATTGGTAAAAGCGACCGGCAGATTGCATTTCCGGCCTCCGGTTTGGGCGCCGAGGGTCGCGCCGCGTCCGTCCGCGATGCCGCGCATATCGGTGTAATGCACGGAAACGATATTTGAGATCCCCTGCGGGATGGCGATCTGGAGGGTCAGCAGATCATTCATGCCGCCGCTATATATCCTGATGTCGCGATATTCAATGACACAATAGCGCGTGTCGTTGGTCGTGACATCGGCGAGGATCACTTTCGATCCGATCGTGTCCGTCCGGGCATACAGGTTGTCCCAATAGGCGGCGATGTAGGTGTGTGCCGAGGAGATCCCCCAAGTAACCAGATTCTGGTTGTTGTTGCCCGGCATGTCGGAATAGTACGGCCGGGAGGGATTGAGCAGACCGACGACACCATTCACGCTGATGGCGGCGTTTAAGGAGGTCACCCCCGCGAGGCGGACGGGGAACGGAAGGGGAACCGTAAAGGATTGGTCGTCATAGGACGCGGCGGCGGACAGCAGGTTCGTTCCGCCGGAAACGTCGAACCGGAAAGTCTGGTTGTGCGCGACGTCGAACCACCCGACCTCGTCGCCGTCCGCCAGACCGTCGCCGTCAGAATCGGCAACCGTCGGATTCGTCCCGTGAATTTTGATTTCGTCTTGATCGGGGAGGCCGTCGCCGTCGGTGTCCGCAAGATCGGACCGCGTTCCGTGTACCCAGTTTTCGGCGGCGTCCGTCAGCCCGTCACCGTCGGCGTCGTGAAGGTCGGCGGCCCTGAAAAACATGGATCGGGTCGCCCAGTTGGTGACAATGTACGGGATGATGTTCGTGTAGAAGACAGCGGGATCAAATTGGCTTTGGACGATGTTCGTGACGCCGCCGTTCGCGTTTGTGGAAACAGTGAACAACACGCTGCCGGTGTCCGGCGGCAGCTCTCCGAACGGAATGGCGTCTGAGAAAGAGGAGGAGCCGGCGGGGATTTCGAAACGGAAAATATCCGACCAATTCGCCGGAGCAAGCGTGCGGGTGTGGAAAAGATCAATCGCACCGCCTGAGGGAGCCGTGTTCGTCGGCCAGGCCAGCGCGATGTTCACTCCGTTGGAGTCGGTGGAAAACGCCGTGAAGGTGAGCTGTGTGATGACGGACGGAGCGGAGGCGGGGAAGGTCATGAGCGAGAGGGCGGCGAAGGAAGAAGGAGTTTCGGCGTCGAGAAAATCGGCGAGGTCCGCTTCGCGCACGAACGTGTACGCATGAACCAGATGCGAGGGGCGGAACGTTTGGGCGGTTTGCAGGAAAACCGCATCGAACACGCCGTTGGTCGGGAGGCCGCGCGAAATCCGCAGAGCGAGCGCGTCGGCGAGGGCGGTCTCAAAATCATTGAAAGACGTGACGCCGTACAGGTCGGCGATCCATGCCGGCGTCCATTCCGGATCACCGCCGCCTACCGCGTAAAACAGCTCGCCATCCGCGTTCCGGAAGAGGACTGCGCCGTCCACGTCGTCGGTCTGGAGGGTGACGGGATAAACGGTGACACCGCCCTTTGCGATGCCTGCAAGACCGGCGAGAAAATCTGGCGGGAGGGCGGCGGACAGGATTACCGGTCCTAAATCGCTGACAACCGGCGCGACACAGGGAGAAAGCACCCCCTCACGGTTTGCCTGGGCCCGTTCCAGGGCCATCACCATGCCGCCGACAGTCGCGACCGGGGGAGGCGCATCAAACGCTCCGGCCGAGGCCGCCGCGACGGCCAGTTGAAAAAAAATGACCGGCCAAAGTTTTGATGCCTTCACGTTTCCTCTTTCGGATCGCCAACATCCATGGGCCGCCGCATGAATCCCGCCCCGGCCGAGGCCGCGGCACGCCAGACTGACGCCGTTCAATGTGGCGCGGCAGGACGAACCCACCACGAAATCATATGTGCGGCAACACCATACATACAGCCTCAATACCGATGGCATTGTGCATTGTATTGAGGCAGATTGTCCAGCGGATGACGAAGCGCACAGCGGTTCCAAATCAAGGGGGTCGGGATGCTGGGAAGCGCGAGGGGGGAGGGCGGGGTGGCCTAAAGGGTAAAGCGCGGCCATCCGGCCGGTCTACGG
>SABN01000310.1 GCA_009928955.1 Opitutia bacterium
AGTCCGTATCTGCGCGACCAGATACGGCGCCTCGCCGGAGCGCGCCTCCTCCACCGAAACAGGCCCTTCGAATTCGAGCGAACGCAACAGACGGGAGACACGCTCCGGTTCCGGGTGAAAGAGCTCCAGCCGGACGAGCGACAGGCCGCGATCCTCAAGCCTACCCGCAGGATGCGGCTCTCCCGCTTTCCACTGGATCAGCGAAGGGGCGAGCCCGCCGAGCGCAAGCGCTCCGTCGGCGGAGATGGTGATATGCCATTCGAGCGAACCGCGAGTCATGGCCTCCACCTCGCCGAGACGTTCGGACGCCGCCGTCGAAGCCGCGTGAATATCCTCAGTGCGCGTCACCCACGCGCCCAACCTCGGCGCGGAGTCCGGACGAAGCGTATCCAGGCCGAACCAGCGCGGCCGCCCGGGCCGCTCCGCATTCGGATTGGGCGCGATCACTTCGAGATACACGGTCTCCCCCAGGCGCAGCAGCATATTGTGCGTCCCCATCCGGGGGTGCTCCCCTCCCGGCTGCGGAGAGACGCCAAGCGCCTCGCGGACGAATTCGGCCCCGCTCTCAAGCGTCGGTGCGGTCACTGCTATATGGTCGATGAAACAGCGCATCTTCTCAACCTCCCTCATATAAACGGCATTCCGCGGCTCACGCTCCCGATGCGGCGCTTACGGCCGAGAAGGTTCACCCTTCCCGGGGGCCTCCAGCAGATCGACGTACGCACGGTCGACGAGGGCCGCCTGCGGAATCGCCAGCGCCGCCAGAAGCTCTTCCGCCTCGCGAACTCCCTTGGCCTCCGGCTCCCCTTCTTCGAGGACCACCTCCAGCTCAAGAAAGTCGCCCAAATCCTCCACGCGGTCGATATGCACGCGCGTCCGCCCGACCAGGAAGAGCGTCCGGTCTTTGCGCACCCGCCCCGCCTGTCCCAAAGCTTGCGCGAGGGTCTCCCGCATCGCGTCGGCATTCTCCACGGGAGCGATGCTGTAAGACGACGTCTTCGGCCCCTCCGTATCCGGACGCTTGTAGAAGATGAGCTGTCCCGCGCCGTCCGAAAAGGCGCGCAGCTTCAGCCGCCCCTCCGGACAGCGGAAGAACGTATCGTCCTGGGCGATCTCCTCGGGGCCGGACGTCGCCATCCGG
>SABN01000311.1 GCA_009928955.1 Opitutia bacterium
CCCGCCCGCGCCCGCAGCTTGCCCGGCGTCCGGTCTTTCGCTCCAGCCTGACTACAGGCTCCGCTCAGACCAGCCACCGGCCCGCGCAGCCGACGCCAACCCCCTAGACGCCCCCAAATCCGCACGAGACGGGGGCCAAACCAAGGCGACACGTCAAAAACCCGGTAAAGGTACCCCTCAACCCGACACCCCCCGAAAATCGCCGGAAAACGCGCTTCCTGACGATTCCGCCTTTCAAGTCCACCAACACCCCAACACGAAACCGGCCGGGGGTACGCGGAGGGGGAGGGCGCCCATGACGGGCCTTCACCGGGACGCGCATCGCATAATAGCGCTATTATGCGACGCGGTCCGCCCCTTCCCCCTCCGCTTGACATAACAGGGTTATGTCAACCCCCCGCCGGCACGCGACAGCACCGATCCGCCGCCGGTCAGGCCGGGCCGCGCTTCGCGCTACCTCCCGGCCCTCCGCTGGCGGCAGACACCTTGCCCGAACCCCGACGGACACAAAAGCAGGGCGCACGATCCGGCGGGCGGGTTAGGCCGCGCCGCGCTACGCGCTCCCCCTCGGCCGTCACCCGCCCCGAAGCGCCCGCCGGGAGATCTTGCCCTTCAACAAAGGCACGAGCTCAACGAGCAGAGGGCTCGCGTCAATGTCGCCACGAAAAATCGATTCCGCACGCTGACAATGACAGCAAAACACGCCCATTCCCTCACGCGAAAACAAGCCCAGCCCCGCGAAAACGCATGCCCGTTTGACGAAAGCAAGCCCCGAAGCTTCGATTTCCCGCTGTGTGTGCAGCGGAACACGCCTCCCCGCCGGCACGCGCCCGGCCGCAATCCGCCTTCCTCGGGCCTCTCGGTCTCGATCATGCGCGCACCGCCTTCAGAACAAACCGTCGAGCATTGCCGCCGTGCCCGCCGCCTGTTTTAACCGCTCGCCGTTCGGCGCCATGTGGACGTTGGCCAGCAGGTAGACCATCGCTGTCTCGAGATCCATCGTGCTGATCCTGTTTCCGCCGCCCGACTCGGCCTTCATCTCGCACTTTTCGTTTTCGCAGACCAGCAGCGCGTCGTACAGGTGCCCCGGCTTCTCGCCGAAGTCCGGCTCGCGCAGCCAGAACACCGTCGCGCCCGCCGC
>SABN01000312.1 GCA_009928955.1 Opitutia bacterium
GAAGATCCGGCTCCACCCCGATGGAGATGGCCGTTTCGTAAAGGAGATCCCGATGTGCGCCAGAATCCGGCATAGCGTCATTCCCCCAGTATCGCCACCGCGGCTGTCTTGTTGTAGAACTCCAGGTATTCCCGCCCGTTGTTGGCGATCTCGCCGACTGTGAGCGCACCGAACAGCGGCTCCGGCCCCGCGAGCGCCGCAAGTTCGCGCGGGAAGTCGTCCTCCAGGAAGAGCGCTCTTGAGACGCAGTCCGCGAGGAAAAGCGCCCTCGGCGCTGCCTTAGCGGGAAACGACTCACGCGCGATCTCCTCCGCGCGGACGGCCCCCTTCAGAAGCGATTCCGCGTCGCCGTGAAGCACGGAGACGAACGAGCCCTCCGGAACTTCGCCGACGCAGACAAGCGATTCCCCGATGTTCATCAGCGGATCACGTACGACGAATTCGGCGTCCAGCCTGCCTATCCCCAAAGGGTAGCCCTTCGCCAGGTCGAAAAACTTGTTGGAAGCGAACGAACGCCCAGAGTGGGACTCTACGATCCGCCGATAGATTTCGAAGGCGGGCTCCCAGTTAAGCGTGTCGATCACGTTCATCCGGGATCCGGTGACTTTGATCGGCACGGAGACGGGACTCCAGCCGTGCGCCGCGCCGACGCCGCCGGGGATGTCCGTGAAGACGACGATCGCGGCGTTCTCGATCATTCCGTCGGGGGTGAAAAGGCACGGTTTCCGGCCGGAGAGCGCCCCCGCGCCGCCCCCTACGTAGTTGAGCGAAGGGCCGAACGCGTTGAACAGCGCCTCGGTGAACGCCGAAATCCGCCGCGACATGCCGTCGACGAAGACGAAGCACATGCTTCGCGGACCTCCGGCGAAGACCGCCTCGCGTTCGAGCGTTTCTTCGTAGCCCGCTTCCTCCGCGTCGATGTTCCTCACGCCGACAACCCTGACCGGAGAGGAAAGACCGACCATCACGGTCCCCCGCGAATAGTGCGCGCCCCCGAAGACGACCCCGGGAAAGACGCCGCCGAAGACGGGTTTCGGACATGAACGGAGCGTCCCGTCCACCAGCTCGGGAGCGAATCCGTTCTTCTCGCAGGAGAGCGCGAGCAGCGACCGGACCTCCTCGCAAGCGGC
>SABN01000313.1 GCA_009928955.1 Opitutia bacterium
CGCCCGGCCGGCGGACGAGCGGCCCGAGCCGGTGGATCTCGATCAGGTGGTGCGCGAATGTGCCGACACGCTCGCGCCGCGCGCCGAGCAGGCCGGCGTGACGCTGCGCGCCCTGCCCCACGATCCGCTGCCGCCGGCTGCGGCCTATCCCTTCGCCCTGCGCCGCGCCCTGCTGAACGTCCTGGTCAACGCCATCCAGTTCGCGCCGCGCGGCAGCGAAGTGACCGTCACGCTGGGCCTGCATGACGCGCTTCTCGCCATCGAGGTGCTGGACCGCGGCCCCGGCATCCCGGCCGCGCGGCGCGAAGCGGTCTTCGACATGTTCGTCACCGGCCGCCCCGAAGGGACCGGCCTCGGCCTCTTCCTGGCGCGCACGGCGGTCCGGCGCTGCGGCGGCGACATCGAAGCCCTCGCCCGCGACGGCGGCGGCGCCCGCCTGCGCATCACCCTGCCCGCCGCACCTCAACCTCCTTCCTAACCCCTCCCTTCTCCTTTCTCCCTCCTCCTTCCTCCTTTCTCCTTTCTCCTTTCTCCCCCAACCCCTAATTCCTAATTCCTAATTCCTAACTCCTAATTCCTAACTCCCATGCAAGCTTCCCCCACACTCTTGATCATCGAAGACGATCCCGACAACGCCCGCTCGGTTGAAGAGGCCGCGCAGGACGCGGGCTTCAGCACGCGCTGCGCCGCCACCGGCCTGGCCGGCGTGGAGGCGTTTCAGCAGCAGGTGCCGGATCTCGTGCTGAGCGACCTTGTGCTGCCGGATATCGACGGCCTGCAGGTGCTCGCGCGCCTGCGCAAGCTCGACGCCGCCGTGCCGGTGATCATCATGACCGCCTACGGCTCGGTCGAGTCGGGCGTGCGCGCCATGCGCGAGGGCGCTTACGACTACGTGACCAAACCGCTGGAACTCGACGACATCCAATCCAAGCTGCGGCGCGCCTATGAGACCGCCCGCCTGCGGCGCCAGGTCGACAAGCTCTCGCAGACCGTGCGCGAAAAATTCGCCTCCACCGCCATCATCGCGGAGTCCCCGGCCATGCAGGCCGTGATCACGCAGATCGAGGCGCTGGCCGACACCATGGCCACGATCCTGATCTGCGGCGAGAGCGGCACCGGCAAAGAGCTG
>SABN01000314.1 GCA_009928955.1 Opitutia bacterium
TCTTCGGCATCGGCATGGGCGACTCGCCAGACGAAGGCTGGTCCCTCGCCAACCTCTTCTCGCTGATCGACACCCAGATTCCCTCAGACGCCGGCATCGCGTTTGACACAACGCTTCTGGACGCCCCGGACATCACGATTGCAGAGCCAATCACGTACGGTATCCGCAAGCAGGGCCTCGGCTCACTCTTCATCGACGCTCCGCTCGACGCGTGGTTTTTCAACATTGACGGCGGACTCGCCGACATTCGCCATCCCGGGCCGCATACCCTGAGTTATACCCGCACCTACGCCGGAACCCTCCTGATTACCAACAACGCCGTTGTTACGATCGTGAAGCCCACCCTGCCGTTCACAACAGAAGGCAATTTGTATCTCGGCGATCAAGCAGGAGAAACCTCCATCTCCAACCGCATCGGCGGCACGGTTTCCGTCTCAATGCCCGACATCGGCTTCAAAATCCGCCAACAATACTTCATCGTCGGCCAGAACGGACGCGCCACCCTTGACATCACTGATGACGCCCTGCTCTCGGCCACCCTGTATGCCGGGCGCAGCAGCACCGCCGCCGGCGCCATCTACCAATCCGGCAACAGCGTCGTCACCAACAACACCGGCGATACCAACGACGGCGGTCTCGGCACCGCTACAGGAGGTTACGGCTATTACGGTCTTGAATCCGGCGTCAACCACACCAAGGGCTACTGGCAGGTCGCACAGGCGCAGAACTCGCAGGGCATCCTCCGCCAGACCGGCGGCACCTTCACCATGCCCGGCGGCAGCACGCCCGCCCAATACGTCGTCGGCGATTATTATGGCGGGAGCGTCACCCTCACCCGCGGCGGTTACGGCTTCGCCTTCCTGCTCGGCGGCTCCTTCTATCACGGCGGAACTCTCGGCGTGGGCGGCGACGGCAACAGCGGCTCCAACACCGGTTCCGGCGCGCTGGTCGTGGCCGGTGACGCGGATGCCAGGATCAACGGGCCCGTCGACCTCGGACGGGCCGACGCCAACGCCAAGGACCGTCGCTCCGACCTCGTGCTGGCCGGCAACGGACGCCTCACGGCCAACCGCATCAACGCCGCCTCCAATCCCGGCTGGAAAGGCGCCTCCTTCAACGGCGGCAC
>SABN01000315.1 GCA_009928955.1 Opitutia bacterium
GCGGCGGACGTAGCGAAGCCTGTGCGCTCCTTCCGGGGCGAACTCCACCAGAGCCAGAATGAAGTCGTCGGGTTTGTTCAGCGAGTAGAGGATCTCGTTTTTGGTGACGGTGACGCTCTTCGCGCCCTCGATTCTCCCCTTGACCTCCAGAAAGCGGAGTCGGCCCCGCTCGCGGTCGCGGCTCTCGATATCGTACCCCAGACGCTCGAATTCGCGGTCCACCGGTTCGTATCCGAGGCGGCGCTCCGCCTCCAGAACGATCTCGCGGGCACGCGCGGCGGCGAGCTGCGTGTCGGGAGCTGCGGGGAGCGCCCGGCCCGTCATAGCGGCGAGAAGTCCCAGAGGGAGGACAAGAAGGCCCCCGAGAACCGTCGGGGGAAGAGCGGATATCCGGGCCTCTCCGTCCAGCTCCGCCATACGTTTTTCAAGACGGAGGCGGAGATCGTCCGCCCGGCGCATCGCCTCGCCTGAGTTGAGGCGTGCAGCGGGCTTCCCCACCCGTTCCTGAAGACGCAACTCCTCGGCCCGATGGTCCCAGTGGGCAATCTCCTTGGTCAGGCGCTCCTTGACGGCGGCTCGGGTTTTAGCAACCCACGAGAGGCGGCGATCGCGCACTTCGGCGACGTGTTCGGGGACCACAGTGGCGATTGCGTGGCTCTGCGCCTTTTGTTCGAGCCCTCGCACGACCCAGCCGCACTCCGGGCGGGCGAGAATTCCGGCGACGGACGGTTCGTCCGACGAGAGAGGCCGATAGTCGAGGTAGGGAGCGTAGTGCAGGTGACGCGTCCTCCCCTCTCCGTCCAGTTCCACGTAGAGCATCCGGCGCGAGATGGTGCGGCGCTCGCCCGAGGGAAGAAGGGAACCGTCCTGGACGGAGTGTTCGAGGAAGAAGAGCACTCGCGGCGCCGTTCCGAAGTCGCGTTCGTCCACAAGAACAGTGCCTCGTTTGAGCAGGTCGCGGTGGCGTTCCAGCGTCAAATCGAGGACTGCGTCCAGAAGAGGGTGTCCCGGACAGACGAAGGCGGCCATCGGCTCGCCGGGAGGGGTGAGCAGCGACTTCTCGAAGGCGATGCGTTCATAGCGCGAGAGCACCGGTTCGCCTGTGCCGATCTGACGATCCC
>SABN01000316.1 GCA_009928955.1 Opitutia bacterium
GCGCTTATGACGATAACCTTCGTCGTCTGTTTCGTGATGGGGATTCCTCTCGCGCTCGTCATGGGAATCACGGGCTTCGCCGTCATCCTCGCGATGGGAGTGCCTCTGCAGCTTGTGGCGCAGCGCATGTTCACCGGGATCGACTCGTTCCCGCTCATGGCGGTGCCGTTCTTCATCCTCGCGGGCGACCTGATGAACCGGGGCGGGACCACAGTCCGCATCATCGGTTTCGCCAACAGCCTTGTGGGGCATATCCGGGGCGGACTGGCCCACGCCTGCATCGTGGCGAACATGATCTTCGCCGGTATCAGCGGCTCCGCAGTGGCAGACGCCTCCGCCATCGGCTCCATCATGATCCCCTCGATGGAGAAGAACGGCTACGATCTCGACTTCAGCGCCGCGCTCAACAGCGCCGCGGCGACGATCGGCCCGATCATCCCTCCGAGCATCATCATGGTCATCTACGGCGTCTCGGTGAACGTTTCCGTCGGCGGTCTCTTCGCCGCCGGGTTCATTCCGGGCATCATGCTCGGCCTTGCAATGATGATCGTCGTTTCGCGCGTCTCGAGGAAGAAAAACTACGCGATGTCGGAGGGCTTTTCCGGGGCGAGGGTGAGGAAAGAGCTGAAGTCGTCGGTGTGGGCGCTGATGGCCCCGGTAATTATTCTGGGCGGCATTCTCGGCGGCGTCTTCACGCCGACGGAGGCCGCGGCGGTCGCGGTGATCTACTCCTTCTTCGTCGGGAAGTTCGTCTTCAGGGAGATTACGTGGAAGGACCTGCCGGGCATTCTCTTCCAGAGCGGCATCACCACCGGCGCGATCCTTTTGATCATCTCGCTCGCCAACGTCTTCGCGTGGGTGATTGCGGCGAACCAGATCCCGGTGAAGCTCTCGTCGATGTTCCTCTCCGCGACGTCGAATCCGTACGTCTTTCTTCTCATCGTGAATATTTTGCTGCTCATCGTCGGGATGTTCATGGAGACGGGCGCGGCAATCATCCTGCTGGCCCCGATCCTCGCCCCCATAGCGACGCAGCTCGGCGTCCATCCGCTGCACTTCGGCTTCATGATGGTGCTGAACCTCGCCATCGGGATGGCGACGCCGCCCGTGGGGGTCTGT
>SABN01000144.1 GCA_009928955.1 Opitutia bacterium
GGCCGCGGCTTCCTCGGCGGCGATGGGCGCCTCTTCGGCGACCGGGGCTTCGACGGCGGCTTCTTCCGCGACGGGTTCGGCCGCGAGCAGATCGGCGAACGGATCATTGGCCGGGGCGGCTTCGGCCGCGACGGGCAGGGCTTCTTCCGTCGACAGGGTTTCGACAGCTTCTTCCGCCGGCGCGGCGGTGGCGGCCGCTTCCGAAACGGCAGGTTCGTCGCCGAGACCGGCCAGGAGCGCATCCAGATCGTCTTGGGCCAAAGCGGGGAACGCGAGGGCGAGCGAGCACAGCGAAACCATCATCCAGCGCGACATATTTCGACTCCTTCTTGCGTTAGCAATCAGGGCGCAACATAGCCCAACCGGCCAGCCCGGCGCAATGGATTTGTAGCCCAAACCGTAAAACGCTTAGAGGTTTTCCAGCGCGTCGCGGACGAGACGGCCGGAGGCCCAGCGGCGGTATTCCGCGGTGGAGCGGATGTCGGCGATGGGTTTCACGGTGGCCTGGGCCAGCGCCTCGGCTTCATCGATCAGCTTGGGCGAGAGCTTCTTGCCGGCCAGGAACGCCTCGACTTCGGCCAGCCGGACGGGCGTGGGGGCCACGGAACCCAGGGCGATGGCGGCGGAACGGATCGTGCCCCTTTCCACGAGGATGCGCGAAGCGGCCATGACCTTGCTGATGGCCTGGGCCTGGCGGGTGCCGATCTTGCGGAAGCGTTCCTTGGCCTTGCCCTTCTTGGGCAGGCGGAAGGCCAGGATGATTTCGTCCGCGCGCGCGGCGATCTGGCGATAGCCCCTCCAGAATTCCGCCAGCGGCACTTCGCGCGTGCCGGCAAGCGAGGCCAGGAGCACCGAGCCGCCGGTGACGAGCAGGGCGGGGGCGGTGTCGCCGGCCGGCGACGCGTTGGCGGCGTTGCCGCCGAGCGTGCCGCGGGCCTGGATCTGCTTGGCGCCGACGGTGGCCGCCGCGGCGATCAGCGCCGGTACGTGGCGGTGGATCTGCACGGCGTCGCACAGGAAGGCGTGGGGCACGCCCGCGCCGATTTCGATGCGGTCGGGGAACACCTCGATGGCGCACAGTTCCGGCAGGTTCCAGACGGACGTCGCGCGCGCGGGCGTCGGGACGCCGGCGGCCCACTGCACCATGAGGTCGGTGCCGCCGGCCAGCAGCTTGCCGCGGGTCTGCTCGTCGGCCTGCAGGCGCACGGCCTCGGCCAGGGTTTTCGGGAAGCGGATGTCGATGCTCTCGGTGATTTTCATGGACGGGCCTCGCTCATTTCCGTTTCGCGGCGGGGATCCGGGACGCGGCGAGCTTCACGGCGGCGATGATCTTGGCATAGCCGGTGCAACGGCAGAGGTTGCCGGCCAAAGCTTCGCGGATCGCGCGGGTGGATGGCTTGGGATTCTTCGCCAGCAGGGCGTAGCTGCTGACGATCATGCCCGGGATGCAGAATCCGCACTGGACCGCGCCGACTTCGATGAAGGCGGCCTGCACCAGCCGGCCGATGCGTTTCTTCTCGATGCCTTCGACCGTCAGGATTTCCGTGCCGTCGGCCAGCTGGCCGACGGGCAGGATGCAGGACACGACGGGCTCGTCGTCCACGATGACCGTGCAGGCGCCGCATTCGCCTTCGCCGCAGCTTTCCTTGGAGCCGATCAGGCCAAGGTCCTCGCGCAGGTAATCCAGCAGCCGGCGGCCGGCGGGGGCGCGGACGCGGACGGTCTGGCCGTTGACTTTCCAGGTGCGTCGGACGATGTTCACGGGGTACCTCCTTGGGGGGCGTGCAGGGCCGCAAAAATGCTTTCGGGCGTGATGGGGATTTGGCGCAGCCGGCGGCCGGTGGCGGCTTCGACGGCGTTGGCGACGGCCGGCGCGAGACCGTCCATCGGCAATTCGCCGAGGCCCTTGCCGCCGGGCGGCGCGAAGGAATAGGGATATTCGACGAACTTCACGTCGTATTCGGGCACGTCGAGCGCGGTGGGGATGATGTAGGTCTGGAGCCGCGCGGCGTCGTAGAGGCCGTTCTTGCCGGTGCCGATTTTCTCCATGATGGCGTAGCCCAGCGCCTGCGTCAGGCCGCCTTCGACCTGGCCCGTCGCCAGCACGGGATTGATGACCCGGCCGACGTCCACGGCCGCCGTCACGCGCCGGACCGCGATTTCGCAGGTGAGCGGATCGACTTCCACTTCCGCCACGTTGGCCGACCACGAATAGCCGGGGTAGGAATCGCCCTTGAAGGCGGTCTGGTCCCAGCGGATGTCCGGCGGCAGCTCGAACTGGAAGAAGCCGCTGGCCGGGCCGATTTCGGCCAGCAGCGCCTTCGCGACCTTGGCGAACGGCACCGGCTTGGCGCCCTTGGCCACCAGTTGCGAGGCGCGCAGCTCCGCGGGCGCGCCCTTGAAGAAGCGCAGCGAGGCGAAGGCCTCGATCTGGCGCTTCAGGTCCTGCGCCGCGCGGTGCACGACGTTGCCGACGACCATCGTGGTGCGCGAGGCGACCGTCGGACCCGAGTTGGGTACCAGCCCCGTGTCCGCCATCGGGAACCGGACGTGCGCGGGATCCAGCCCCAGCGCATCCGACACGATCTGCGTGAAGATGGTGTGCACGCCCTGGCCCATTTCGGTGGACGACACGCGGATGTCCACGACGGGGCGTCCGGCGTCGAGGCGCGCGAGTTCCACGCGGCCCTTGGCCTTGAACTTGGCCTCGCCGTCGCCCGTGAACGCGGCGCCGTGCGCGAAGAACGCCAGGCCGACGCCGTAGAGCTTCCGCTGGCCCTTGCGGAGCCGGCCGCGGGAGATCTGCTTGTATTTTTTCGCGAAGTCCGACCGCTTCAGCGCCAGCTCGAGGCAGGCCGTCGAGCCGTTTTCCTTGGACAGCACCTGGCCGGTGGGGGTGACGTCGCCGGGCCGCGCGTGGATCTGCCGGCGGTACTCGTGCGGCGCGCGGCCGAGCCGCGCGGCGACGGCGTCGATCTGCGACTCGATGCCCCAGATGGCCTGCGGCGCCCCGAAGCCGCGGAAGGCTCCGCACGGGAACGAATGCGTGCGCGCGACCTTGCCGCGGATCGTCACGTTGTCGCAGCGGTACGCCACCGCGCAGTGCAGGATGCCGCGGAACATCACGACGTCGGAAATCGTCAGGTAGGCGCCGCCGTCGAGGATGAAGTCGCACTCGATCGCCGTGAGCGTGCCGTCCTTCTTGAAGCCGGTCTTGTAGCGCACCCAGACCGGATGGCGCTTGGTGGTGAACAGGATGTCCTCGTTGCGCTCGTAGGCGATCTTGACCGGCTTGCCGGACTTGAGCGCGGGCAGCGCCGCGTAGCCGGCGAGCATCGTGGGATATTCTTCCTTGCCGCCGAATGCGCCGCCGACGGGCGTCTGCCGCGCGCGGATCTTCTCCGGCGGCAGCTTCAGGCAGTCGTTCAGTTCGTGCACGGGGAAATACGGGCACTGCATCGAGCCTTCGATCAGGATGCCCCCGTCTTTCTGCGGAAACACGACGAGGCCCTGGTTTTCGAGATAGAGCTGTTCCTGGTGTCCGGCCCAGTATTCCGCTTCGACCACGTCGTCCGCTTCCGCGAAACCGCGGGCGACGTCGCCCTTGACGATGGATTGGTCCTTCATGGATTCCATCTTCTCCGGCGCGGACTTGAAGAGCGCGATGGCGTCCTGCAGCGTCAGCAGCGGAGGAAGTTCCGCGACCTCCACGCGGATGCGCCGGGCAGCTTCCGCGGCCAGCTCGGGCGTCCGGGCGGCCACGACGGCCACCGGCTCGCCGCGGTAGCGGATTTCGCCGCCGATTTCGGCCACCAGCGGCATGGTGCGGTCGTGCATGACCACGACGTTCTCGCCGGGCACGTCTTTCGCCGTGGCGAGAACGACCTGCGACCAATCGAAGGCCGGATCGGGCACGAGGGCCTTGAGGGTCCCGCGCGCGACGGGCGCGCGCACGACCACGCCGTGCAGGACGCCCTTGTAGTCGACGTCGTTCACGTAGCGGGTGGTGCCGCGGACCTTGCCGTCGGCATCCACGCGGGGCATGCCTTGGCCGACCCACCGGACGGGTTTGGATGTGCGTTTCGTCATCGTTCGCTCCTGCGCATGTGCAACGAAAAATCATATGCCAGCCGGCCGCCCGAAGCAAACCCGAAAGCGCCCCGCCGCGGCCGCCGGAACGAAGCGCTTTAACGCGGGTGCATCGCCAGATCCAATGGCCAACGGCGATGGAAGGGCTGTCGCGGCTCAAAGGTTGGGAGGCCTCGCTTGCCCTCAGAAGCTTTCGCGAAGGAGGGCCGAGCTGTCCGGGCTGATCGGCCTCGCTGAGGCCGGTGATTTCAATTCATGGCCGGCCCCAGCGGGGCCAGCTACAGGAAAAAACAAGCAACGATCCATGTTCTCGAAGATTTCCTCTCGCCAAGGACGCGGAGCGCGCAAAGGAAGAGCGGGGCAGGGCGGGGAACGGGAATCCATTCGCGAATAGACTATTCACCTGCCTCCATACAGTTTTCTGTAACCTCCACACAACTTCCGTCGGGAAACTCGATCTGGAAGGCGATAGTCCCTTTAGGGCACAACACTCCAAGAAGTTCGCGAGGCTGAGTCAATACTCTCATGCCAACCACCTCGGCCAAAACCCCTGAGGTAAGCGGTGGGGGGGCGGATGTCGTTATCCGCACCGTTTCCCCGTAGTCGAACCTGAAAGGATATTCCATTGGTTATGCCCAACATACCGCTCACCCTGCATCCTCGCGCCCCCTCCGGTCCCGGCCCGTCTTCTTCCCCGATCAAATCTCCGAACCCAAGAAGCTTTGAAAATGGAAGACCGGAGAACTTTGCTCCATTGACTTCCCTTCAGCCATATGAACGTCAGGGGTCAGGGGACCCGGCACCTTGTGACGGGTACTCTGGACCCGCTTCGACTTTTTTTTGTGGTCCATGTAACGGGATCTGTGCTGCGCTCGATGACCGCATTTGTCGGGATGTTGTTTGTTCCCTTTACTCGAATGAACCCCGTGGCGTCGTCATTCGAGACAATGACTGTGTTGGCATACAACCCCTCGCCATATGTGATGGTCAGGACTTGGCCTGTATTTGTTGGCGTTACGATGAATGAGGAAATTATGGGCGAGGTGAAGAACGGATAAGGGGCATAGATTTCGTTTGGGCCAAGAATGTAGAATCCCCCGATATCCGGAGTGATCGCGACATTATATGTGCGCCCTGATTGAGACAAGGGGGCAGAGGTGTCATACAAGATTAAGGAAGAACCCGTTCCTTGTACCCAATCGGATACGATGGCTCGCTCAACCCCGCCAGTGGACCCCACCGGTTCACCTTCGTAACCCTCCAGGGCGAAGTACATATTTAACCAAGTATTGGTTACATTGATAGACACATAAAAGCTAGTTGGATTCAGGCTGATGTCCTCAAGCGTAATCCAAGGAATGTCGCCGGATATGGCGGAAGTAGCGAAAATAGCGTGGCATGCACCTGCTATTATGGCCGTATATCGATAATGTGCCAATGTGTACATAATCATTTCTTCCGTCGAACAGTTTTATTGGGCCAACCCGAGGTCGGCTTTACGTGGCGCGGGGATTTTTCCTGATTGGCAAAAGGATAGCGGAAATGCGGGGGCGGGTCAACGGCGCAACGGGCTGCGGGTTCGGGGAATTGGGTGCGGGCGAACAGGGCGAGAATCCGCGCGAGGTCGGCTTGATGCCTGTTTTGGGGCGCTGCGTAATGCCGACTGAGTATCGCGGAGGCTTTGTGGGCCTGAAAACGGCCGCGAAAGGCGTTTCCGGGGCTGAAAGTGGCTCGCAACGGGGCCGGAGGGAGGGGCGAGGTCCGAAGTCGGAGGTCCGCGGTCGGAAACCCATCCATTTAGATCCGTGTTCATCCGTGGTTGGTTTTGGGCTTCGGAGGTCC
>SABN01000317.1 GCA_009928955.1 Opitutia bacterium
GCGCAGCAGAAACGCCGTCAGATACGCCAGGGCCATCACAGCGGTATCCGCCGCGTAGACGCCCAGCCTGCCGCCCCAGACGCCCAACCACTCTTTCCAATTGCAGACCATAAAGTGTGTGATATTTAAGCAGATCTGCCCGCTTGCGAACAGCCTTGATTAAGGTGCCAGCGCCGCCACCACCACGCCGCAGATCCGCGCCACATCGTCCCGTTCGAGCCCGGCACCGGACGGCAGGCACACCCCGTTCGCAAACAGATGCTCGCTCACCGCCCCGCCGATCACCCGCGCCCCTTCAAACACCGGCTGCAGGTGCATCGGTTTCCACACCGGCCGCGACTCGATGTTCGCCCGTTCCAAAGCTTCGATCACCCGCATCACCCGCTCGCCCGGCCCGCTTTTTGCGACCACCCAGTGGTCGCAACGATGAGGGTAAAAGCCCTGCGTCTCCGCGTCTCCGCGTCTCTGCGTGAAGGCACTCCCATCCCCGGGCGCTCCCCGAGCGTGTCCCCCATCGCATGCCCCTTGCGCCTCCTCGCCCGCCCCGCGCCTCTGCGTGAAGACACGCCCATCCCCCGGCTCTCCCCGCGCGAGGTCCCCATCGCATGCCCCTTGCGCCTCCTCGCCCGCCCCGCGCCCGTTTTTACACTCTCCATTGCGACCACTCCGTGGTCGCAATAACGCCACCGTCAGCCACCTCGAGCACCTCCCGTACCCCGCCTCCGGCATGAGGCTCACGCCCGGCACCCCTTCCAGCCGCTCGCGGTACCACTCGAAAATCTGGCGCTTTTTCGCGAGAATCCTCTCCAGCGCCTCAAGCTGCCCCACGCCGACCGCCGCCACGAGATTGCTCATGCGGTGGTTGTACCCCAACTCCCGGTGCTCATACCACACCACCGGCTCGCGCGCCTGCTGTGCCCGTTTCCGTGCGCGTTCCACCACACCCGCGTCGCGCGACGCGATCATCCCGCCGCCCGAGGTCGTGATGATCTTGTTGCCGTTAAATGAATACACCGCAGCCCAGCCGGCATCCCCGGCATTCCGCGCCTTTTTGCGACCACCCAGTGGTCGCAAAGGTGAGGGTAAAAGCTCTGCGCCACAAGGGTGATTCCCCACT
>SABN01000318.1 GCA_009928955.1 Opitutia bacterium
GATCTCAGCCCGTGGCTGAATCGCTTGCGGGCGGCGGGGATCTACCCGGATAAGGCATGAAGCGCATGAACGATCGCTCTGGGCGGTGGGCGGTGGCGGGGGCGGTCCTCGGCGGCCTCCTGGTCGGCGCCGGGGAGGCGGCGGCGGTGTCCTTCGAGCAGCGCTGGGGGCTGGAAGCGTCGCGCGCGGCGCTCATTGCCGGCCAGGAGATTCCCGAGCTGGACCAGGCGCTCGACACGCAGCGGGTGATCGACAGCACCATCACCTACGCCGAGCAGCAGGGCACCTATCGGGAGAAACTCAAAACCCAGCCGACCTGCTATGACCCCAGTCAGCCGGAACGGATGCCCTGGTATGTCGCCCCGCATTATGAATGGCGCTCGCGGGAGCTGGTGAATACCAACGTCTTCTTTCGCGGTGGCGCTGTGTATGGCGAGAGCATCCGCTTTGGCGTCAACTTTGCCGACGGCACGGTCAACCTGCTCGCCAATAGTTGCGGCGCCTATTCGCTGTATCAGGTCTCCCCCCCGCTGGGCAGCACGATCTGCGAAGCGACCCAGCAGTCGCCGCCAGATGACCGCATCCTGCAACGTGAAATCCGCGAAGAGGTGCGCCTGTCCGGATGGAATGTCTGGTTCCCGCCGGAATTTCTCGCCTACGGCGTCGGGCTGGACGATTCGATTTATATCTACGCCGATGTCCTGCCCTCCTGCGATAACGGGCTGCAGGCGGAGTTTCGCATCGTCGATGACGCCTCCGGCTGCAAAACGACCTGGTCGCTGTCCGCGCAGTGGTATGTGGACGTCAAAATTACTCTGTGGGAGCTGTGGGACGTCACCCCCGAACTCTACCCCGATTGTTTCTATCCCGGGCGCCACTACGAGCATGATCCTGACGATTTCCCGCAAATCCCGCCCCCCTAGCCCGGGCCTGTTCCCGCAGCCGCGCCCGGCGGGTCTGCTGCTGGCGGCGTTGGCGCTGCCGCTCGGCCTCGCGGCCGAGCCGCAACTGGTGACCAACGACCCGCTGGCGCGCGAGACGTTCTTCGATCGCAAGGAAGAAGGGTGGTTCTGGTACCGCGACGCGGCGGAGGAAGAACTCCTGCCGCTGCCCCC
>SABN01000145.1 GCA_009928955.1 Opitutia bacterium
CGTCGTGACCTTTTCCGACGGCGAGCAGCAGCAGCAGGTTTCGATCACGGGCTTCACGGGATTGGTGCCATGAAGAAGTTAAATCCATCCGGTTTCACCCTGATCGAGGTCATCGTCGCCATCGTTCTCTCCGCGATCGCCATGGCGGCCATTTTGCCGATGCTGGACCGGGTGTTCCAACTAAGCCACGAACCGCGGACGACGCTCCAGGACGGACTGGATCTGCAGAGCGCCATGGATGGACTGGTGGTGTGGGATGCCGCCCACTCCAACGCCCCGGCCTTGCTGCAGGAACATATCGGGGCCGTCGGCGGTTTGTTCCAGGACATGGTCGTGGTGAACAACGGCTTCGTAACCTTTCCCGGAACCGGCGGCAACGAGAGCGCGGCCGCCAATCAGCTGCTGCTGAAAGTCACGCTTCAGAACTCGCTGGGCGAAACCGCAACCCGTCTCTTTGGACCCCCCCCATGATGAAAAAGGGATTTACGTTGATCGAGATCGTCGCGACCCTTTTGCTGGTCGCGCTGCTGGCCGTGTCGGCGGTGGTTTCGATGCTGCCCATGGCCCAGGGCCTGATGCAGATCCGCGACAACGCCGGCGCGGCGCAGAAAGCCCGTTTGGCCATGGCCCGCATTTCGTGGGAATTCACCACCATCTCCGCGGTGGTGTCGTCCGGGCCGCACACCCTCACCTACGACTTTCTCGTGCCGGCCGGGGCCTGGTACGTCACCCGTCGCCACACCCTGTCCTGGAGCGGAACTCCGGGCGATCCGCTGTTGCTGGAAGGCGTGCCGCTGACCGACGACGTGGCGGATTTCGCCCTGGCCATCTTCGACGCGCCGGGCCCCGCCACGAATTGGGTCGTTGCGGTGGTGCTGCAAAGCCAGGTGGGCAGCCATGCCTTCAGCAACAACGTCGTTCCCAGGAACATCCTGCCATGAACACAATCGCACAACGCAAAAACGGGGCGGCGCTGGTCGTCGTGGCGCTCTCGATGGTCGCCGCCAGCCTGATCGGCGCGGCCATCCTGATGAAGGCCACCGGCGCCCGCTACGAGCGAGTCCAATTCGGCGTCGCCAACCGAGCCTATTATCTCGCCGAATCCGGCCTTTCCTACGTCCGGGCGCGCTCCGATGCAGAATTCGATTATCCGCCGATGCACGTCGGCCACCCGCCCATCACGAACGTCTTCGCGAACGGGGATTGGTTCATCGTGACGGCCTTCCGGACCAATATCCAGGTGGTCACCACCAACGCGGGCGTCACCAACTTCGCCAGTTCGCTCCACACCATCGGGCAATCGATCGGCGTCGCCCGGCCCGGCTCGGGGCTGGAGGCGCGGCGGCGCATCTTTTTCGACATGGTGGTCAAGGGCCACACGATCAGCAATTTCCCCGGCGATGCCGGTTCCCCCATGACCGGCAACCCCAGCAAACCCGACTACAACGACGACATGTACAACGAAACGGGTTTCAGCAAGGTGGAGATCAAGGATACCGGCCCGTCGCAAGGGATCGCGGTGGTGCCCAAGGTCGAAAAGGGGCCCAGCGAAGGGCGCCTTGCCCTGAACTGGACGGCCGACGCGACGCTGAGCAACGCGTTGACCTACGTCTACCAGGCCCGCGACCGGCTGCTGAGCTACGACGTGCAGACCAAGCTGGCCTACTTTCCCAACGTTCCGGCCTCGCACTGGATGATGGGTCTTTCCTTTCGCCTGCATGAAAACGCCCAGGAATACGGGCTCTCCTTCTTCCATTCCGAAACGAACGCCGCCGCCGTGGACAAGCTCGACGAGAACGCCCCGTGGGTGCTCAGCCTTGACGCACCGTTCAACGCCCTGCGCGGCTCGAACTTCTACGTGGTGTTGTGGTACCGGTCCGCGCCCGGCGCGACCCTGCACCTGATCAATTCCCATCGGCTGCCCACAGGCTATCTGTATTTGGACAAGGGCGACTACGAACTGGGCTACTACCACACGCTGCTGCTGCAGCTGGACGAGGTCTACGTGGATGCGTCGCGCAGCAATCGGGAAAACCGCATCGTCGCCTATCTGGCGACAACCAACCAAAATCCCATCTGGCCGAACTACCACACGACCAACGCGGTGTGGCAGGAGAACGCGGCGAATTTCCCGGCGCCCATCGCCTGGGACCAGAATCCCTACAGCCCCGCCACCGGCAATGCGACGACCAGCATCGACGTCCGCATCACGTCCGGCGATTTCCTCTCCGTCAAGAACGCGGAAATCGGCATCCATTTGTTCTACGACCGGAATTCGAACAATGAAAATTTCCTGCGGGATTTCGCGATCCGCTTCGACAGCTATGGATCGCCCTACGGCGGCTCGCAGATCCAATGGTAGTTTCAAAACAAGGAGGACAGCGCATGAAAACGAAATGGATGAAAGCGATCGGAGCGGGGCTGGTCTTGGCTGGGCTTGGTTTCGCGGCCGGTTGCGGCGAGGACGCCCAGACGGATTCGGCCTTGGCCGTCTACCCGGCCACCTCGACCGTCTACGCCGACGGGGCCACGGTGTTCCTGACCGTCTACGATCCAGACGAAAACGTCTATGAGGCCGACGTCGCCGCGCATGCCAAGGCCTCGTTGGATTCCGACGTCGACCAGACCAACACCGTGGCGTCTCAGATCCTCCTGCCGCTCGAATGGAGCGTGGCCAATCCCGCCATGGGCCGCATCATGGCCGTTGGCGGCTATTCCGCCGTCTACGAGAGCTACGGCCCGCGCGGCCAGAACTACGTCGCCGTCCGCGACCAGGCCGGCCGCGAGGGCATCGCCGCCATCGAGCAGCGCTGGCACGAAGGCGACCCGGAGGAGGAAGGCACCAGCACCGACGACGAGGAATGAGCCGGCCGGGCCCGCGGCGGCGATCCGGCCGCCGCCCGGCGGAAAAGAGGTGTGGCATGACCGTCCCGCATATCCGTTCGATCTCCGAAATCCGCCCCGGCCGCGATCCCGGCGCCTATCTGGACGAGCTGCTTTCGTACGTGGCGCACGTCGGCGCGTCGGATCTGCACGTCACCGTGCCCAGCCCGCCGATCCTGCGGCTGGAAGGCCGTCTCGCGGCGCTCGGCGAACTGCCGCCCGTCACGCCCGACGTGGTCCAGGCCATGTTCCAGCACGTCGCCACGGACGATCAACGCGCGGCGTTCGACCGGGAACTGGAGCTGGACTTCGCCTACAGCCTGCCCGGCATCGCCCGGTTCCGCGTCAGCGCCATGCAGCAGCGCGGCACGAAAAGCCTCGCTTTCCGCCGGGTGCCTTTCGTGGTGCCGTCGATCGAGGAGATGGGCATCCCGGCCATCTGCAAGGAATTCATCCTCAAGCCCCGGGGGCTCCTCTTGGTCACCGGCGCCTGCGGCAGCGGAAAATCCACGACGCTGGCGGCCATGCTCCGCCATCTGAACGCGACCGCGGCGCGCAACGTCATCACGATCGAAGATCCGATCGAATTCCTGTTCCACAACGAAAAGTGCTTCATCCGGCAGCGCGAGCTGGGCTACGACACCAAGACGTTCTATTCGGCGCTGGTCCACGCCCTCCGGCACGACCCCGACGTGATCGTCATCGGGGAAATGCGCGATCTGCCCACGATCAGCACCGCCATCACCGCGGCCGAGACCGGCCATCTGGTGATCGGCACGCTGCACACCATCGACGCCGCCCAGTCGATCGACCGCATTCTGGACATTTTCCCGCCCGCGCAGCAGCAGCAGATCCGGCTGCAGGTGTCCCAGGTGCTGGAAGGCGTCCTTTCGCAGGTGCTGCTGCCGCGCCTCGGCGGCGGCCGGGTCGCCGCCTTCGAAATCATGCCGGCCACCGAGGGCATCCGGCGGATCATCCGCGAGGGCAAGCTCGGCGAAATCCCCGTCAACCTCGAGCAGGGCGCGGCCGAAGGCAAGCAGTCCATGAACCAGGCGCTGGCCGATCTGGTGAAGCGCAAGCTCGTCGCCCCGGAAGAAGCCCTGATGATGAGCGGCAATCCTTCCCGGCTGAAAGAGATGATCGCCAAGACTTCCGACGGCCGGCCCAGCGGGTTCTGACGGTCCAGGTGCGATGAACAATTCGATCCAGCGACAGGAAACGAGACGCGCCGGTTCCGGCGGGAACCGGTCCCGGGCGGGTTTTACGCTGGTGGAAATCATCGCGGTGCTGGTCATTTTGGCGGTCTTGGCGGCCGTGGCCGTTCCCCGCTATCTCAGCTTGGCGGATGCGGCGCGCGACAAGGCGCTGGACAACGCGCTGGCCGCGGGACTGTCGCACGTGTCGCTGGCCTTCGGCCGCCTGGTCCTGCAGAACCAGGGGCAGGCCCCTTCGGCGGAGGTGCTGGCGGCAGCGGCCGCCGCCCAGGCGCCCGAAAGCGCCGATTATTCGTTTTCGTTCGCCGCGACCGCTGCGGGCGGCGTCGGGGTGACCGTCGCCGAAATCGCCGATCCCACCCGGACGGCGACGCGGGAATGGCGCATGCCGTGAAAATGGAATAGAGGGGGCGGGCAAAAAAGTGGAGCCAAAGATCGGATTCGAACCGATGACCGTCGCATTACGAATGCAGAGGACATAGAAAGAAAAAGCCTTATATTGTGCAGAAACCGCTTGCAAGTGTACCAAAAGAGTATCATATTTCCAGCGTACCAAGAGAAACCACAGAGGACAAACGAGCCATGAGCGCGCTGGAAAAACACGACGAAAAGGCCCGCAAACAAAGGGCAAAAACGGGATGGACGTACTGGATTGCATCGCGCCCTCTGGCTTTGGGCGGCGAGGCGAAGGTTTGCCACTGGTGGGAACGCGAGCAGGACAAGGGCGGGCGGTGGGTGCGAAAGCACAAACGGAAGCAGTTTTCCGACGAGGTAGAACTCAACGCTTGGCTCAAAACCGAGACCATCCGCCGTGCCCGCGAAACCACCTTGATCCGTCGCACCGAGCGCGGGGGCGGAAACGTTGTCACGTTGGCGGGCATGACCCCGGACGAACGCGCCGCCGTCGCCGCCGCCATCACCGCCATTCGCGGAGCCGGGGGCAAGCCGGAACATATAGCCGAAGCCGCGACCATCTTTGCCAAGAATCAGCTTACGGGCGCGAAGATGACCGTGCGCGAACTGTACGACGAACATCTTGAAGCCCTCCAAAAGCAGGGGAAACGCTGGCCGACGATCCGCGACAGGCGGCTTTATCTCGCCCCGTTCGTTGATGCCTACGGGAACACGCTGGCCGCCACGGTGGACCGGGTGCGGGTGACGCTGTTTGAGGGCGGACACAGCATCCTGAGCAATGTCGGCCTGCGGTGGCTGGAAAAACAATGCCGGGGCCAGGAACCGGTCTGGGAAATCGGTCCGCTGCGGGTCTTCCGCAAGGCCATGGCCGGAGCGCCCATGATGGCCATGCGCTCCGATGCCGCAAACGAGGAAATACTTGCGGAAGCTCCCCCCGAGCCCGTGCAGGTCCGCCACAGCACCTACGCGGCCTGGGACATGGGCAAGAAATCGGTGCCGGCCGGAGACACCCGCATCCTTGAGATCGAGCGCGACGCCTGGCCGGTCGCCTTCACGCATCTGATCCGGCCCAGTCTCGATTCCAAGGCCTTCGTGCAGGCCAAGGCCGAGTTCGCCGAGCCCAAGGAACTTCCCCCCGGCACGGCTTTCCTCTTCATCGATGGAGCCATGGTCGATCAGCGCCAGTTCTCGCTCTCCGGCCGGGAAGCGACCGTGTTCTTCGGCACGGACCCACTGCTGACCTGCACCACCGTCCTCAAGGACAAGAAGACAGGCGAAAAAGGTATCTTCAAGCAAAAACAGACCTTCCTGCGACAGTGGACCATGACCGTGCGCAATGCCGCCGAGCGCCCGGCCCAGGTGCGCATCGAGGAACCGCGCCCCCTGCCCCGCGAC
>SABN01000319.1 GCA_009928955.1 Opitutia bacterium
GGTGCTGAAAAGGCGGAAGCCGATGTTGTTGTTCCGGTTCGACGGGTCGTTGTTGTTGCGATACGCCGAACGGCAGTTCGACGCGGTGTTGTTCCAGCTTCCGCCCCGTTTCACGCGGTTCGAACCCGAATCCGCCCTTTCTCCGCCCGCCCTGTTCCCGTTGAGCGCCCTGCGTTCAACGGGAAGTTCCAAAGGTCTAAAGTACGGAAGTCCTAAAGTTGGTGTCTGCCGTTCCGAAACGGATAATTTTAGAACTTTAGAACTCTCGAACTTTAAAACTTCTCTCAAAATTCCCCGGAACCCGTACCAGCGCATCCCGCCTCCCGCCGCCGCCGCGCACATCGTTAATTGTTCGCTGTCTATCTCGCCCGATAGCCACTGGCGTTCCCGTCGCCTGAACTTCCGCCGCGTCCGCAACAGACGCGATCTTTGGAAACGCCACCCGCCGGGGAAGATCCGCAGCCCCAGAAACGCCAGCCCCTCCGTCACCGGCGCGACCACCGTCCGCTCGCCTTTAACCTCGAGCGGACGCTCCTCCGCGATCCACCCGCACACGCCGTTGTGCAGCCGCCATATTTCGGCCTTGCCGCCCGCAAACAGCACGATGTCGTCCATGTAACGGACATAGCCCGGAGCCCCCAACCCCTCCTTGGCGTAATGGTCCAGCCCCGACAGGTAGAAATTGGCGAACCACTGGCTCGTCAGATTCCCGATGGGCAGCCCGCGCCCGTCCGGCAGCCCCGGCACCGGATGCCGCACGATGACCTCGATCATCCGGCGGATTTCTTTCTCGCGGAACATGGGCAGGAGCAGTTCCAATAGCCGGTCGTGCGGCACGCTGTCGAAATACCGCCGGATGTCCAGCTTGCACGTCCAGCCGTGCCGCCGCACCAGCTCCCGCGCCCGCGCCGCCGCCCGGTGCGTGCCCTTCCCCGCGCGGCACGCATAGCAGTCCTCCGTGAAGCCCCGCTCCAGAATGGGCGCGACCACGCCGCACAGCGCGTGGTGCACCACCCGGTCCCGCACCGGCGCGCAACTGATCGTGCGCGGCTTCGGGTCCGTCACCCGGAACTGCCCGTACGGCCCCGGACGCCACGCGCCCGACAGCA
>SABN01000320.1 GCA_009928955.1 Opitutia bacterium
TACTGGCCCAAGAAAATCCTCGCGGCGCTCGGCGTCCAGCGCGTCGTCTCCGTCCTCCGCTCCCGCTTTAACCCCCTTCGCGGCTTCGACCCCGAAAAGCTCGTCGCAGCCATCGAGTCCTGCCACGCAGGCTACATCGCGCCGCTCGCCCTCATCATCGAGGCCCTCGAGGAGCGCGACGACACCTGGCGCACCGCCGCCCGCAAGACCAAATCAGCCGTCTCCCGCTGCGGCCACCAGATCATGATCCGCGACGGCCACGAAAACGACCCCGCCGCCAAACGCCACAAGGCCACCCTCGAGGCCTTCTGGGCCTCCATCACCGTCACCGACGCCTTCCGCCGCGACCAGCTCGGCGGCCGCTCCCTCCTCGTGCGCCAGATGATGGACGCCTACGGCCCCGGCTACTCCGTCCACGAGATCGTCTGGCAGCCGCATCCGGACGGCTCCCTCTCCGCCGAGTTCATCCGCGTGCCCCTCTGGATGTGCGAGAACACCACCGGCCGCCTCCGCTACCTCCCCGACGACACCAGCATCTGGGGCATCGACATGCCCGACGGAGAATGGCTCGTCACCGTCGCCGACGGCGTCGGCATCGCGGCCGCAGTCGCCTGCATGTCCAAGCGCCTGTGCATGGAAGACTGGCTGCTCTACTCCGAGCGCTGCGGACAGCCCGGCCTCCACGCCACCACCCCCGCCAAACAGGGCAGCGACGAATGGAACAGCCTCCTCACCTCCATCCGAAACTACGGCCGCGAGTGGAACCTGCTCAGCAATCCCGACGTGAAGCTCAACCCCGTCCAGATGTCCGCCGCAGGCACCCTGCCGTATCCCGAGTTCGTCGCCCGCATGGACAAGGCCATCGCCGCGCTCTGGCGCGGCGCGGACCTCTCCACCCTCTCCGCCGGCGCGAACGCCGACGGCACCGGAGCCTCCCTCCAGGGCGGCGAGTCCGACCTCCTGGAGCAGGACGCCTGCGAGCTGATCAGCGAGACCCTGTCACGCCAGGTCGAGCGCCACGTCATCCGCTACGTCCACGGCGACGCCGAGCCCCTCGCCGGCATCCAGATCCTGCCCGAGGCCCGCCCCGACCTCAAGCAGGAGATGGA
>SABN01000146.1 GCA_009928955.1 Opitutia bacterium
GAGCGGGGGGGCGTCGGGAGCGAGCAGGAGATGGCGGGAAAAATCGGGCTTCTGGCGCAGGGGATAGGGAAGGAAGTCGAGCCCGGGCGAGCCGCGCAGGGGACGGACGGTGCATTTCGCGGGGTCTTCGCCGCGCCGGACGACGATGAGGATGGAGGCCGCCATCATCGCTTGCCGTTCAGATGAAAAAATGGATCCACAGGATGGGCGATTCCTCAATTGCGGGCGGCGCCGGCGGCCTGCATGCGCCAAGCCGTCAACCATAGGGGAACGGAGGGTCTGGACACAAGACAAGGATTCTTGTATTTCGCTCCGGAACGACCTATCTTGGCCGTGGATTTCACCGGGCCGCCGCCATTAGGGTTCACCACGGAAAATGAGTTTTCGATGATTGAAAAGACCTGCGTTTCTGCCGCTGCCGGCGGGCGTCCCGCTCCGGCGGGCTCCTGGCGGGGAAGGCCGCGCTTTTTCCTCTGGCTGGCCTATGCCGGCGGGGCCGCCTATCTGGCCCTGTTGCCGCAATTCTATGAGCTGACCAATGCGGAGACCCGGTTCTCCATGAAGTGGAATTGGTCGCACTATGGGGCCATCTTGTCGGCGGTCGGCCTCTTGGCCCTGTGCTATTGGGGCGCGGGGGCCGGCCTTTTCTTCCTGCTGAAAAAAAATCGGCGGGAGGGGCTCTGGACGCTGGCCACCCGGATCGCGGCGTGGACGGCCTGTTGCCTGTTCATCCGTTGCGTCGTCAGCATCGCGGACCGGTCCCTGGCGTTGCCGTGGCTCAAGCCCGACGGCTGGCTGGGAGGGACGCCGGGCAAGCTGCTTCTCTATGGGCTGCTGCCCGCGGCGGCGCTGATGGCCAGCCGGCGCAATTTCGTGGTCCTCGCGAAGAGGCTGTGCGGCTTGGCCTTCATCCTCCTGTGCGTCTTTGCCGCGACGGGGTTGACCTATCCCCGCTATGCGATCGAGGCGGACCTGCCGCCGCTTCCGCCGGTTTCGGGCGAACGGCCCGCCGGGGGGCGGAGCGTCTTCATCCTGGTGTTCGACGAGTGGACGTACGACCGAACCTATCCCGGAGGGGCGTTGCGCGAAGACCTGCCCCATTTGAAGGCCTTTTCGGAGGACGCGGACACCTATCACCGGTATTATTCCGGCGGGTCTTGCACGATGCCTTCGATTTCGCGCTTCTTGCTGCAGAAGGACGAGGCGTTCTGCCGCCAGCCGTACGAGGAACTGGTCCGGGGGTTGCAGGAGAACCGCCCGCCGGCGGGGCCCACGCTCTTCGCCGGGCGCGAGGGCTTTTTCCGGGCGGTTTTCGGCTCGCATCTCGACTATCGCCTCCTGGTGGGGGGCGATGTGGATTACGTGGCCAGCGTGCCTTTCCTGGACACGCTCACGTCCTTTCCTCAGCGGACAGCCGATTTGTTGATGACGCAATTGTCGTGGACGAGGCATCTGGGAGTGCCGATCGGAAAATTCCTGGAGCCCAACCGGGGCGGGGGCATCCGGCGCCTGCAGTGGATGATGTCCACCTTGTACGCGCTGGCAGATAGAACCAGTCAGGAACCGGTCTTCGCCTTTTGCCATCTCCTGATCCCCCACTACCCGCTGGTGTGGGATGTCGACGGAGTGGTGGGGCGGACGACAGAGCGATCGGAGGTGGACCGCTATCTCGGCAACCTTCGATACATGGATGTGGTGCTGGGGCGGTTCCTCGACCGCTTGCGGGCGGCGGGGACGCTGGATGACGCGTTGATCGTCGTCACGTCCAACCACGCCTGGAGATTCGATCCGGAGCAGCGGAAATTCGACTTCGCCGTGGAGGATGGATTGCCGGAAAGCTGGCTGAAGCATGTCCCCTTGCTGGTCAAAGAGCCCGGCCAGGCGGGGGCCAGGCAGCGCCAGGAGCGGGTTTCGCCGCTGGACATCCACGACCTCGCCGAGCGGGTCGTTGCGCCGCATCCCGGCGGCGTTCCCGGCCGCGCGGCCGCCCGCCCGGAGGAACCGCCATGGCGCGAGTGAAGCTGGATATGGAGGGTGTGGCGTTCGTCTTCCGCCCGGAGCTGGAGGTGCGGATCACGGACATCGACTGCGGGCGGCACGTGGGCAACGACGCGAGGCTGGGGCTGCTGCACGAGGCGCGGCTGCGCTTTTTGGCCGATTTCGGATTTGCGGAGGAGGACCTCGGCGGAGTGGGGATGCTGATGGGCGCGGCGGTGCAGTTCAAGGCGGTGGCGTTCCGCGGCGACAAGCTGACCGTCGCGCTGGGGTTGGCGGACGTGGAGCGGCGGACGTTCGACCTGATGTGCCGCGTGACGCGCGCGGGCGACGGGGCGACCGTCGCGCTGGCGAAGACGGGGATGGGGGCGTTTGATTGCGCGAAGAACCGGCCGGCGGACCTGCCGGGGGCGTTTTGGGAGAAGACGGGAGCGAAACCGGCATGAAAATGGCGTTGATCCAGATGAATCCCACCGTGGGGGCGGTGAAGGAGAACGCGGCGAAAATCTTGAGGTTCGCGCAAGAATCCGCCGCCGCCGGCGCGGACGTCGCGGTGTTTCCCGAGTTGGCGCTGTGCGGATATCCGCCGGACGACCTGGTGCTGCGCCCGCGCTTCATGGATGCGGTGGAGGCGGAGGTCGAGACGCTGGCCGCCGCGCTACCGGCGGAGTTGCTGGCGATCGTCGGTGCGCCGCTTCGCGAGGGCGGGAAGCTGCACAACGCGGCGCTGCTCTTCCTGGGCGGCAAGCGGGTGGCCGCGGCGAAGAAGCGGCTGTTGCCGAACTACGGGGTGTTCGACGAGCGGCGGATCTTCGCGCCGGGGACGGAGCCGCTGGTGTTCGAATTCAAGGGCGCGCGCCTGGCGGTGCACATCTGCGAGGATTCGTGGTGGCCGGAGGGCGAGTCGTTCCGGGGGCTGAAGGGGAATTGCGATCTGCTGGTGAATTTGTCGGCCTCGCCTTACTGCCAGGCCCGCGAGAACGACCGCGAGGAGATGGCGCGAAAGGCGACGGCCGCGCTGGGCGTTCCGATGCTCTATACCAACATGGTCGGCGGCCAGGACGAACTGGTGTTCGACGGCGGCGGCATGGCGGTGAAAGCCGACGGGCGAATCGCTGCGCGCACGGAGCTGTTCCGCGAAGGAACGCGGCTGGTCGAGGTTTTGCCATCGGGTGGAAAATGGGCGCCGGCGGCGGGGCGCCTCGCGGAGCTGCCGGGGGCGGTGGAGGAAGTGTACGAGGCGCTCAAGCTCGGTTTGAAGGACTACGTGGAGAAGAACGGATTCCCGGGCGTGATCGTGGCGCTGTCGGGCGGCATCGATTCGGCGCTGGTGGCGACGATCGCGGTGGACGCGCTGGGCAAAAACCGCGTGTTCGGCGTGACCCTGCCGTCGGTCATCACCTCGAAGGAAACGTTTTCGGACGCGCTGGAATTGGCGCAGCGGCTGGGGATTCCCTGCCTGCAGATTCCGATCGCGCCGGCGGTGGACGCCCTGCAAGGGCTGCTCGGACCCGCGTGTGCGGCAGTGAATTGGGCGAAGCCGCTGCCGGGAACGGTCATGGAGGAGAACCTGCAGGCGCGGATCCGCGGCGTGGTCGTGATGGCGCTGTCGAACCGTTTCGGCCACATGGTGGTCACGACGGGCAACAAGAGCGAAATGGCGACGGGATACGCGACGCTCTACGGCGACATGTGCGGCGGGTTCGCGCTGATCAAGGACGTGCCCAAGCTGCTGGTGTTCGAACTGGCCCGCTGGCGCAACGCGCGCGGCGAGGTGATTCCCCCCACGACGATTTCGCGGCCGCCCTCGGCCGAGCTGAAGCCCGGGCAGCGCGATTCGGATTCGCTGCCGCCCTACGACGTGCTCGATCCGATCTTGGAGCGCTACGTGGAGCAGCAGGTTGGCCTGCAGGACATCCTGGCCGACGGCTACGACGAGGCCACGGTGCGCCGGGTGGCGCGGATGGTGGACCGCAGCGAATACAAGCGGCGGCAGGGCGCGCCGGGCGTGAAGATCACGCCCAAGGCGTTCGGCCGCGACCGGCGCATGCCGATCACCAACGGATTCCGCGAATAGCGGGGGGCGGGCCCCCGGCGCGGGGACTCGTGGCGCGAAGTTTTCCACGCGGTGGAAAACTTATTTCCATTGCGTGGAAAAATCCAGAAAACCGTTTCCATTGCGTGGAAAAACGGGGCTGGCGGGCCTGGGCCGCGGCTACGCGACGGGAGCGGGCTCGGCGGGGGCGGGCTCGGCTGGCGTTGGCTCGGCGGGGGCGGGCGGGATCTCGAGGAGGAAGGTGCACCCTTCGCCGGGGGCGGTCTCGACGCGGGCGGTGCCTTGGTGGGCTTCGACGATCTGCTGGACGATGGGCAGGCCCAGCCCGCTGCCGCCGAGGGCGCGCGAACGGCTCTTGTCGGCGCGGTAGAAGCGGTCGAAGATGCGCGCGGCGTCCTCGGGCTTGAGGCCGGGGCCGCGGTCGGCGACCGCGATCTCCAGGCGTCCGCTGTCGAGCACGCGGACGCGGATCTCGATGGGGCCGACGAGGGCGTAGAGAATGGCGTTCTTGACGAGGTTGACGATGGCCTCCTCGATCAGGCCGCTGTTCAAATGCCAGATGAGGCCGTCGGGGACGTGGGGTTCGATGGCGATGCCGGCGGCGCGGGCCCATTCGCGGCAGAGGACGACGGCTTCGTCGATGACGGTGGCGACGGCGACCGGGGCGCGGGAGATGCCGACGGCGCCGGCTTCGTTGCGGAGCCAGGCGAGGCGCAGGAGGTCGTCGATGATGCGGATGATGCGCCGGGTGTGGCGCTCGATGGTGAGCAGGGAGCGCTTGTGGAATTCGGAATCCATTTCGCCGTGGGAGAGGAGGGTTTCGGTGTAGCCGAGGATGAGGGTGAGGGGGGTCTTGAGCTCGTGGGAGACGTTGGTGGCGTATTCCTCGCCGGCGGATTCGAGGCGGCGGAGCCGGGTGAGGTCGCGCAGGACGAGCATGAGGTTCGCGCATCCGGCGTCCTTGCCCGCGCGCAGGGGGATGCCGACGACATGCCCGGGCCCGGGGATGGACGGCAGGTAGATTTCGGCGGTCTGGCAGGCGCAGGTCGCGCGGATCTTGTCGGTCAGGTCGGTCAAGGCCTCTTGTTTCGCCGCGTCGGCGAGCGGAAGGCCGACCATGGATCCGGGCTCATGGTTCAGCATGAAGGCGGCGGCGGCGTTCGCGCGCAGGATGCGGTTTTCGCCATCCAAAAAAAGGATGCCGTCTTGGAGGATGTCGAAGAGGCTGTCGAAGAGATCGCGCTCTTCTTCGAGTTTGCGGGAGGCGGTGGCGACGGATTGGCGGGTCCAATCCTCCAACGCCTTGCTGGGGCCGGGAAACGGGAGCGTGTGGTCGATGCCCGCTTCGCCGGCCAGCTTCTGAATGTGGCGGCGAAGGCTCCGTTGGTAGAGGAAGAACGCGCCGAACAGCAGGACGGCGAGCAGGAACGAGGCGATCCACAGGGGGAAGACGTGGAAGAGGGCGGCGGCGACCAGAACCAAGGAAAGGAAAAACAATCCGTAGATGAAGAAAACCCGGCGCGTGGGAAAGGGGCAAGGCACGGGCTCAGGTTTCCTTGAAGCGGTAGCCCACGCCGCGGACCGTCTCGATCCAGTCGCCCAAGGGACCCAGTTTCTTGCGGAGGCTGACCATCTGCACATCCACGATGCGTTCGGTGACGGCATACGATTCGCCGCGGACCTGGTCGACGATCTGCTGGCGGGTGAAGGCGCGTCCGGCGCTTGCCGCGAGCAGATGCAGGATGCGGAATTCCGTGTAGGTCAGATGGATTTCCTTGCCCTTGATCTCGACCTTGTGGCGTTCGGGGTCCACCGTGAGCGGG